>NZ_CP044126.1:1029375-1372500 GCF_016864575.1 Rhizobium sp. BG4 | reverse complement strand
ACGACGACGGCGATATCGGCATGGCGCATGGCGAGCGTCGCGCCGCGCTCGATACCGGCGGGGCTGTCGCAGATGATCCAGTCGAAATGGCGCTTCAGGTCGTTGATGACCTGCTCGACGCCCTCTTCGGTCAGGCAGTCCTTGTCGCGGGTCTGGGAGGCCGGCAGCAGGAACAGCGTCTCGAGCCGCTTGTCGCGGATCAGCGCCTGCGGCAGCTTGGCATCGCCCTGGATGACGTTGACCAGATCGTAGACGACCCGGCGCTCGGCGCCCATGACCAGATCGAGATTGCGCAGACCGACGTCGAAGTCGACGACGACGACCTTCTCGTTGCGCTGCGCGAGTGCTGCGCCGAGTGCCGCGGTGGAGGTCGTCTTGCCAACGCCACCCTTACCCGAGGTAACAACTATGACCTTACCCATATCCCCTCTCCTGCTCCTGAACCAATTCGTCTGTTAAATGAGCCGCGATGCCATGATCGCGTCGTTTTCGAGCCAAAGCTGCGCGGAGTGGCCGCGCAGGTCCGCGGGCAGATCGTCCGCGGTCTTGTAAATGCCGTCGATCGCCAGAAGCTCGGCTTCGAGCTTGCGGCAGAATATGCGCGCCGATGCATTGCCGACCGAGCCCGCAAGCGCCCGGCCGCGCAGCGCGCCGTAAATATGAATGGAACCGCCGGCGATGACTTCGGCGCCCGAGGCGACCGAACCGATGATCGTCACATCGCCTTCCGGAAAGATGATCGACTGGCCGGAGCGGACCGGCTCGTGCAGCACCATCGAGGAGAGCGGCGCGCGGGTGATCACCTGCGGCGCCACGACCTGTACCGGCTCTTCAGCCTTCGGTGCAGCGCCCTTCACAGGCGCAGGCGCCGTTTCCGTCACCTCGACATCCGGCGCCGGGCGGCCGCCCGTCATGCCCGGAGGCATCGTCGCGTCAAGCTGCGAGGGACGCGCGCCTTCGATCCCCATGATCCGCACATTGCGCTCGGCGAGCGCCGCAATCATCGATTTCAGCAGCGCCCGGTCGGCCTGCAGGTCCGAAACGTCGAGAACCACGGGACGCCCCAGGAAGAATCCTGCCGAGCGCGAGGCCAGATCGTCGAGCCGGACCAGCCACTCCTCGAAGGGCAGATCGGGCGTCAAAACGACCGCCAGGAACGAACGGCCTTTGATACGGATGGAGCGTGCGTCGGTTAACACATTAGCAATCTTGGTTAATTTTTGATTGCTTCGGTGTAGCTGCTTCGTGGTTAACAAATAGTTAACGCGGGGCTCCCGGCCGGTACATTCGGTTAACGGCCGGGGGGCTTTGCAAAGGGCCGTGGCAGACGCGCCACAGACTACCTTATCTCGACGGCGAGGTCCTCGACCTTGGGCGCCGTCTTGACCAGTCCCATCTGTTGCATGAAGGCGCCGAAGCGCTCGTAGCGGCCGGTATCGAGAGCGGCGGGGCGCTTGGCGAAGCGCGGCAGCGTGTCGAAAAAAGCCTTGCGGTTCAGCTCGTCGTTGAGATCAGGATAGGCCTTGATGAACATCTGCCAGGCGTCATCGGGGTGGTTGGTGATGAAGACGGAGGCCTGCTCGATCGCACCGAGGAAGCGCGGCAGACGCGAATCGGCAACCGAATCGCGATGGGCGATGAAGATCAGTTCGTCATAGGGCGGCACGCCGTTTTCTTCCGGATAGAAGGCCTTGCCCTCGTGACCCTCGAGCTTCATCTGCGTCAGCTCGAAATTGCGGAAGCCGCCGACGGTCGCATCGACCTTGCCCGCGATCAGCGACGGCGAGAGCGAGAAGTTGACATTGACGAGCTCGACATCGTCCTTCTTGAGACCGGCATTTTCGAGCATCCGCTTCAGCATCGCATCCTCGAAACCGGTGACGGAGAAGCCGACCTTCTTGCCCTTCAAGTCGGCCAGGCTCTTGATCGGCCCGTCGGCCAGAACGGTCACCGTATTCAGCGGCGTTTCGACCAGCGTGCCGATGCGGACGATCGGCAATCCGGCTTCATGATCGAGATAGAGATTGGGCTGGTAGTGGATGCCGATATCGGCCTGCTTGGCGGCAACGAGACGCGGCACCGCGGAGGGGTCGGCGGGCGGAATGAGGGTGACATCGAGACCGGCGGCGGCGAACAGGCCCTTCTCTTGTGCGATCACCATCGGCGCGTGGTCCGGATTGACGAACCATTCGAGCATGACGGTCAGCTTGTCGTTGGCGAAGGAGGGCGATGCGAGGGTCGCGATCGCAAGGAGAGTGGCGGATATCAGACGCAGCATGTTTGCTCCATGATTATGCGGGAAGAAGAAGTCAGTCCGTGGTGGCCCATGGGGTCCAGCCGGAGGTAAGCCTGTCGACGGCGACGCGGCAGATAACGGTCATGGCGGCGAGCACGGCCATGGCGGCAAAGACCATGTCCGTCTGCATGCGGGCATTGGCCTGGACCATGACGAAGCCGAGGCCGGACGACGCCCCGACCCATTCGCCGATCACGGCGCCGAGTGGCGCGAGGGGTGCAGCGATCCTGAGGCCGGAGACGAGGGACGGCAGGGCGAGCGGCAGGCGGATCCGCATCAGCGTCTGCCAATGGCTGGCCTCTGTCAGCGATACCGCATCGAGAATATCCCGCTCGGTGCGGCGCAGCCCGTCGGCAAAGGCGGAGGCGACGGGAAAGAAGATGATGATCGTCGCCATGGCGATCTTCGAGGCAATGCCGAAACCCAGCCAGATAACCAGGATCGGCGCCAGCACGAAGACCGGGAAAGCCTGAAGGATCAGTACCATCGGCCAGACGAGCGTGGCGGCCGCCGGAAAGGCGGCGAGCGCGAAGGCGACGGCCGCGCCCGATATGGCGCCGCAGAGCAGGCCGAGGACGATTTCGAGCGCCGTCGTCAGGCTCTGCTCAAGCAGGAAGAGCGGCTGCCTGCCGAAGACGGCGACGACGTCGGCAGGCGACGGCAGAATGAAATGCGCGGGCGCGAAGATCCAGATGGCCGCCTGCCAGAGAGCGATCAGCAGGGCCACGCCGCCGAGGGCGTTGAGCGGACGCATCGCTAGGCCTTCGCGCGGGCCGGATGCGGGAACGGAAAGACAGACATGGCGAAGCGATCTCCAGACAGAATTGGAGATCCAGGCAAAGCGAAGAAGAAGGGGAGATGCCGCCGGCATCTTGTTCCGTTCCTACGCCGGCATGACCCGGATCAGGTTCAAGGGTCCGGCTCACCGCCATCTCAGCATCGTCAGATGCTCCCCTCGGAATGGGCGGAACCTGTCGTTTTCCCGGCCTGAAGTCAATGGCGCATCTGTCGCAGGCCGGTCGCCAGTCTTGTATTCCGGGGTCTCAGCTACAAAATTAATTAGAGACTTTTGGATCAGGCACCCTACTTGACCCTTAAGCATTAGGGAGACCGAATATGAAATTCGTTATTCTCACCGCGCTGGCTGCCTCACTTGCCGGCATTTCCGCTCAGGCCGCGGACCTGACGCCGCCGCCCGCCCCTGGCGAGCCCGAAGCGATAACACCTGTCTTCACCTGGTCCGGCCCCTATATCGGCGCCGAGGGTGGCTATAGCTGGAACACCTTCGATCCTTCCGGGGCATCGGATGTCGATGCCAATGGCGGCATTCTCGGCGTCTTCGGCGGCTATAACTATCAGTTCGACAACAACTGGGTTGTCGGTGTCGAAGGTGACGTCCTGCACAACTGGAACAAGGAGGATGTAGCCTTTGGCTCGGTCGAGACGACCTGGCAGGGCTCGGTTCGCGCCCGCGTCGGCTATGCCTTCGACAATGCGCTGATCTACGGCACGGCCGGCTGGGCAATCGCCCGGGCCGAGGCCAATCCGGATGTCGGGCCAGACGAATCGGATACGCTGAACGGCTGGACCATCGGCGCCGGCATCGACTACGCCTTCACCCAGAATATCTTTGCCCGCGGCGAATATCGCTACACCGATTACGGCAGCGGCAATTTCGGCGCGGCTGGCGGCGATTTCGACCTGAACCAGAACACGATCATGATCGGCGTCGGCGTCAAGTTCTAGGCGCCACCCATCTCCCCAATGTAAGGGCACGCCTTCGTTCGGCGTGCCCTTTTCTATGATCGCCGGTACGCTTTCCAACATCTCGTGGAAAACCGGAACACCGTGTTGCACTAATTTAGGACTTCGACAAAAGTCATTCCCATCATGAGGAATGCTCACATGCTGTCGGGTCTCGGAACAATCACCATCACGGACGAGAACTATAGTGAGCATGTCGCTTTCGAACTCGGAGAGCGCGATGGCCTGCTTTTCGGCGGCGAGGAAGTGCTGCGCAGAGCGCAGCGGGCCAAGAAGGTCTTCCTGTTTCTGCTGACCTCGCGGCGCGAATTGCGCATCCGCATAGCCAATGTCGAGCATAGTTGCGCCAATTTCGTCGTCATCAGCGAGCCCCTGCCAGCCGCCTGACATGCGAATGGCCACGATGGCCTGAGCGCATCGTGGCCGTCCTGACACCGCCCGTGAGGCAGGCCGCGCCTTAGTTCAGATGCTCGAAATCCGCCATGTTCTTCTGGGTGACAAGCTGGAAGGGGATCCAGACCTCGCGGTCGAGCTTCTCGCCCTTGATCGCCTTCATCGCGGCATCGATCGATCCCTTGCCCTGGCCCTTGGCATCCTGGAACACGGTGACCTTGAGATCGCCTGTCTTCATCGCCTGCAGCGCCTCGGGCGTCGCGTCGATGCCTGAGACGATGATCTTGTCGGTCGAGGCGCCGGCGGCCTTCAGCGCCGAAATCGCGCCGAGCGCCATCTCGTCATTATTGGCGATGATGGCATTGAATTCGACGCCCGATGTCAGCCAGTTGGAAACCAGATCGGCGCCGTTGACGCGGCTCCAGTTGCCGACCTGCTCCTGGGCGACGTTGATGCCGCTGCATTCAGGCGTCTTGACGACATCGTGGACGTCCTGCGTGCGCTGGCGCGCCGCCTGGCTGGTGAGGTCGCCGATCATAATGACGACATTGCCCTTGCCGCCGAGCATGCGACAGACTTCCTTGGTCTGCAACGTGCCGGATTCAGTTTCGTTGGAGCCGACGAAGGCCTGCTGCTTGCCGAGCGTGTTGAGGTCGGTCGGCTGGACATTGACATAGATGAGCGGAATACCGGCATCTTCGGCAACCTTGCTCAGAGCCGGCGTACCGTCGGAATCGACGGGGTCGACGATGATGGCAGAGACGCCGCCGGCGGCAAAATTCTTCACCTGATCGAGCTGCTTGTTGACGTCGGTCGTCGCGTCTTCGATCTGCAGCTCCACGCCGATCGACTTGGCGTAGTCTTCCATGCCGTTGACGATGAGCGTCTGAAAGTTGTTGGACAGCGTGCCCATCGAAACACCGATACGGTCGGCAGCGTGCGCCTGCGACGCAAGCACCAGCGCAACGGCGCTGGCGGTCAGCAATTTCAGCATGTTCTCTCCTCCCAGAGATAAGGCGGCGCCAGGCGGCCGCAGGAAAACGTTAGCCGGGGAAGGCCGTGCGGTCCGCCGATAATTTGATGAAAACGCCTCATTTGCAGGGCATCCGCATAGCAAAGGGCCCGGCTCTGCAGCCGGGCCTTTCTCGGTCGCTCGCTTGGGAAATCAGTCAGCTTGCCTGCTGCTCGCCGCGCGCCTTCTTTTCGGCGCGGCGCCTTGCCTGCTCCATGAAGCGCTTGTCCATGCGCTCCTGGGCCTCGGGCGAACCGTCGTGGAAAGTGCCGAACCACTTGTCGAGCGGGATGACGCCATCGGCGTAATTGCACTCGAAATACTTGTGATGGAGATAGTGGTCGTAGCTGTGCGTATCAATGGCGCTCTCCTCGCCGACGACGATCTTGTCGAAGCCGGCATGGCCCGGTGCCGGGGCAAGGCCTGCATGCGCCAGGTGGAAGATCGCATGGACAGGATTGGACGGCACGATCCAGTGGATCAGCACACCGGAGAAATAGAGGAGGTGCTCGATCGGGTGCATGGCAAGACCGGACCAGGGGCCGGGATTGACGTTGTTATGATGCAGCTTGTGGACGGCATGATACAGCGGCGGCCAGTGGATGAGGCGATGCACCAGATAGAAATGCAGGTCGCGGAAGGTCGGAATAAAGAACATCACGACGACGCAATAGACCGGGTGCTCGGCGAAGGACACATAGGGAATGATGCCGTTGGCGAAAGCCCAGAGCGTCAGCACCTCGAATGCCGTCCAGATCGGCACCGCGCTGGCAAAGGTCCAGATGACATTGTCGACCGTCTGGTTGCCGAAAAGGAAGGCGTCGTTGCCGACAGAGGGCCATTTGGCGTTGAACTTAAAGCTCGTGCCCTGCTTCTTCTGCATGTAGAGGCGCAGATGGAAGGCGCCGAAGAAGACCAGCACGATCGCCGCATTGCGGATGAGCAGATAGGCGATCCAGCCGATCGAGAAGGTCTTTGCCGTCTCCAGCGACGGCGTGGCGTAGAGCCAGAGCAGGGTGCCGATCACCGCGTAAAGGACGTTCCAGGGCATCAGATAGCCCGGATAGCCAAACAGCCATTTCAGGAAACGCAGCGGCTGGACCGGCCAGATGAACACAGGCGGATACTGGATGAGCTTGAACGGCGCCCAGTCGCCGCGTTTGTTGCGTTTGCCGTATAGTGTGTCGTCCATCTGAAATCCTCCAACTCGTGAGGCAAAAATTACCGCAGCCGCAGGGCCAATTCCCATCGCTGTTTTGATGTGTTTTGATCAATTGCGGTATTTCGCCCGAGAGGCTGGAATGCTTGACTGTCCAGGCGAGTTTGGGGGAGGTTTTGATGAAAAAGACGACGCTGCAGGATGTCGCCCGGGAGGCACGACTGGGGATCGCCACCGTCGAGCGGGTCATCAACGGCCGCGGCGGCGTCACCGAAAAGACCGCCGAGAAGGTCATCCGCGCCGCCAAGAAGCTCGGCTATGGCGAGCGTTCGACCGAGACCCATCGTGGCGCGATCCGCATCGAGGTCATTCTTGTGCGGCCGGAGACGTCGTTCTTCGCCCGGCTGAACCAGGCCTTCGAGCGCATATCCGCCTCGCTCGACCGCGCCGTCATCTTGCACCGCACCTTCATCAAGGAAAGCGATCCGATCGGCATGGCGCACCACATTGCCAATCCGAGTTTTCGCCGATCGGGACTGATCATCTGTTCTCAGGACCATCCGAAGGTGATCGAGGCGCTGCGCCAGGTGCGTGCCTCAGGCGTCGAGGTTGCACAGGTGGTGACCCGCTGCGACGATCCCGAGGTTCCCTACCTCGGCATCGACAATTATGCGGCTGGCCGCAGTGCCGCCTATTACATGTCCGGCATGCTGGCGGCGCGGCCAGGACATTTCGCGGCCATCTGCCATAGCGGCGCCTATTCGAACCACCGCCAGCGCATTCAGGGATTCTCGGACTATATGGCCGAGCGCGGGGCTGAAGGCCACGCGCTCTCGCTGGTGATGATGGGCCGCGACGACGATCTGCAATGCGCCGAGCTGCTGGGAGAAGCGCTCAGGCGCGACCCCGAGATCATCGGCGTCTATTCGGCTGGCGGTGGTGATGAGGGCGTCGCCATCGTCCTGCAACAATGGGCCAAGCAGCGGGATATCTTCTGGGTCGGCCACGAACTGACCGAAAAGAAGAAGCGCTATCTGGAAAACGGCCTTCTCGACATCTGTCTCGACCAGGCGCCCGAAGTGCAGGCGCGCCGCTCCGTCGATCTCATTCTGCGCAAGCTCGACATCATCCGCACCGAGGTCATCACCGATCCCGTGCGGTTCATGACCATCAGCGCGCAGAATCTCTAACCAAAACACTCGGGAGGTAAGCCATGCAGACCCTCAATGTCTTCCAGTCGCTCTGGGCGATGGAACTTCGAAGCGCGAGACAGCAGGAGCGATCCCTGGAAGAGAACATCCGCCTGATCGCTGAGGCGGGCTTCGATGGCGTCAGCGCCCACTGGTATGATCGCAGCTATGTGCAGAACCTCGCCGGGCTGTTGAGGGATCACGGGCTGAAGGCGGAAGGACAGTGTTTTCCGAAGACCGTCGATGACTTGAAGCCGGCGCTGGAGAATGCGGCGGAGTTCGGTGTCGCCCATCTCTGCCTGCAGCCGGATGTCCGGTTGCGCCGGATCGAGGACTGCCTGCCGCTGCTCGAAGGCTGGCATCGTCTGGCCGAAGAGGCGCGCATCCCCGTCTTCATCGAGACGCATCGCGACCGGATGACCACCGATCTCTTCTTCACCCTCGACCTGATGGACCGCCTACCGGATCTGAAGCTGCTCGGCGACCTCTCGCATTTCCTGGTCGGCCGCGAATTCGCCTGGCCAGTTTCCGATGAGAACCACGCGCTGATCAACCGCATTCTCGACAGTTCCTGGGCCTTTCACGGCCGCGTCGCCTCGCGCGAGCAGGTGCAGATCGAGATCTCCTTCCCGCATCACAAGCCCTGGCTCGATCTCTTCATGACCTGGTGGGAGTACGGCTTCCGCAGCTGGAAGGGGCGCGCCGGACCGGATGAGGCGCTCGCCTTCACCTGCGAACTCGGCCCGAAACCCTATGCGATCACCGGGCGCGATGGCGAAGACAGCACGGATCGCTGGCAGGAAGCCCTGTTCCTGAAAGACGAGATCAGGGCGCTCTGGTCGCGGCTCTGAAGGAGCGGCAGGTCAAAGGCGGTAGAGCGCTGGTTTCTCGTGCTGAGCCACGGCAACCCGCTCGCCCGATTTCCAGGCATGCAGGCAGGCCTTGGTGACCTGCATCGCCATGAACCCGTCGAAGGCGCTGGCGCCGGTCGGCGTTCCACTGAGGATGCCTGCCGTCCAGGCCTCCAGCTGCGCGCGATAGGCCTGGCGGAAACGCGGGCGCCAGTCGGCAGGCGTGCGGAAGCCATCGTTTCCTTTCACGCGCAGAGACGTATGGGGCGACGGATCGAGCGCCACCGTTCCGTCCTCGCAGACAAGCTCGGCGCGGACATCATAGCCATATTGCGCGTCGGTAAAGACCTCGATGTCGACGACGACGCCAGATGCGGTCTGGAGCAGGATGAATTGCGGCTGGCGGTTCGGCGCATTGCGCGTCGCCGGAGGGCTTGCGACGTAGGCCGAGACGATTTCCTCGTCGAGCAGGAAGCGGGCGATATCGAATTCGTGCCCGGCGGAATTTGCAATAACGAGATCCGAGGTCAGGTAGTCGGGCGCAACCGCGTTGCGGTGGATGCAATGGAGAAACAGCGCTCGGCCGAACTCGCCTGTGTTCAGGGCCTGCTTGATCTCGCGATAGCCAGGATCGAAGCGGCGCATGAAGCCGACCTGCACGAGGCGGCGGCCGGCTTTCTCCTCGGCGCGGATGATCTCTTCGGCTTCCGGAAGGCTTGAGGCCAGCGGCTTTTCGACGAGGACCGGCTTGCCCGCGGCAATCGCCTTCAGCGCCAGCGCCGCATGCGTCTCGTCCGGCGAGCAGACCATGACGGCGTCGACCTCGGGGTCGCCAATCAGCGCATCGGCTTCGGCGATGACGCGGACGCCGAGCTGCCCGGCGACGGAAATCGCCCGCTCGCGGCTGAAATCCTGCACGGCGACGAGCCTTGCATTGGCGACACCCTCGGCAAGGATCGAGGCATGATCGCTGCCCATCACGCCTGTGCCGATAATGCCGATCCTGACCTCTGCCATTGAATTTCCTCCCAGAATTTCGCTGATCCAACCCTAGCCGCGTGGCAACAGGGATTTCAAGTTCACTGAAGGCGAAGTCAGTTCGCTTGAGTCGGGTGTCGCATGTTTGGCGATCAGCATTTCGGCGAGCCGGATGTCCTTGGCGATCCTGTTGCCCGGCCCCCAGCCGCTCGCCGAGACGAGACGGCCGTTTTCGGCAAGATGGAAGAGAATGAAGGCGTCGTCGCCGATATCGCGGCGCACTGCTGACACGGCCTTGTCCGCAAGGCCTGCGATCTGCAGCGTGTAGTCGAACTGATCCGACCAGAACCATGGCACGGCTTCATAAGGCCTGGTGTCGCCGAGCATGCTGGCAGCGGCATGGGCACCCTGATCCTGCGCGCTGCGCCAGGCTTCGAGCCGGATCCGCCGCCCGTCATAGGGAAAGGAGCAGCAGTCGCCGGCAGCGAAGATCGTAGGATCAGAGGTCTGCAAACTTTGATCGACGGCAATGCCGTTTTCGATCGTAAGCCCTGCCTGCGCTGCGAGCTCGACGCGCGGCTGGGCGCCGATACCGACGACGAGCATATCGGCGTTCACCACCGTCCCATCAGCCAACGTCAGGTTTACACCGTCAGCACTGCCTGTAAGGCGCTCGATTCCGAACCCGCGAAGAATGCTGATCCCGTTGGCCTCATGCAGAACCTGGACTTTCTCGGCTATAGCCTCCGGCACGGCGCGCATCAGGATGCGCGGCAGCGCTTCGATGACAGTCACCTCAAGCCCACGCTTTCGTGCCGAAGCGGCAAGCTCGAGGCCGATGAACCCGGCGCCGATAATGGCAAGATGGCTGCCCGGCGTCAGTCGCCCGGAAAGACGCGCCGCATCGTCATGGGTGCGGAGATAGAAGACATGTTCCAGGCCCTCGGTAGCCGGCAGCCGCCGGGGTGCGGCACCGGTTGCGAGCAGCAATTTGTCATAAGGGAGCGTGCGGCCACTGGCCAAACGGACCGTCCTGCTGTCGCGATTGATCTGGGCGGCCGCATCATTGGTGACAACTGTTATACCCCGCTCCGCAAAGGCGGCGCCATCGGCAATGAAGGGCGGCAATGCACCCTCTGACACCAGCATATGCTGCTTGGAAAGCGGCGGGCGCTCGTAAGGCAGATGCCGCTCATCACCGACGAGCGTGATGCGCCCCTCAAAACCTTGCTCGCGCAACGCCATGGCTGCCCGCGCCCCGCACTGCCCGGCGCCGATGATGACGAAATCGGCCATCGGCATCACTCCAGACCGAGATAGACCGCGCCATCCTCGACCTTCACGGGATAGGTCCTGAGGTTGACGCAGACAGGGGCGCCGCGGGCCTCGCCGGTGCGATAATCGAAGCGGCCGTTATGTTTCGGACATTCGACGATGTTGTCCATGACCAGCCCGTCGGCCAGATGCACCTTCTCATGCGTGCACATGCCGTCGGTCGCAAAGAACTTGTCATCGGGGCTGCGATAGACCGCGAATGTCCTGCCGGCGTGATCAAAACGGATCACATCCTCATTCTCGACATCATCGATCTCGCAGGCCTTGACCCAGTTGCTCATCCCATCCTCCCGAAGTTCATGGCGTTTGATCGGAAACTAGGCGAGAGCGCCTGACTTGGCGGGATAATTCTTGATCAAATTCCATCAATCGCATCGGCGCCTGACAGCGCAGGACCAAGCTTGGGCGACCGTCAGCATTATTTCTGAAAACCGTTTGACTAAATAAAAACTCGGTGAGAAGCTGCTCATGTTCTTGGGGGCAGTGACATGACGTTGCGCGGTACCAATCAGGAATCAGGCCGTCCGTACAACCGGCGTATCGTCCTCGAGGCGATCCGGCTGAACGGCCCGGTCACACGCGCCGAGATCGCCAAGCGCGTCAGCCTGACGGTGCAGACCGTTTCCACCATCGTCCGCGAACTTGAAGAACAAGGCTATATCCTCTCCGTCCGCGAAGAGCCGAAGGGCCGCGGCATTCCCCCGTCCGTGCTCAGGATCAATCCCGGGGGCGGTTATGTCGCCGGTATTCACCTGACGCCACTCGGCATCGATGCGGCGCTCGTCGATCTCAGCGGCAATATCGTCCAGAGCGCTCATCGCACCGCCCCGAACGTCGCCCCCGACCTTGCCTTCCGGCTGATCGGCGAACTCGTTGCCGAACTGCGCGGTACCGGCGAGACGAAACGGATCTTGAGCGCCGGAATGGCCCTGCCAGGTCCGTTCGGCGTCGAATCCATGAGCTTCATCGGCCCGACGACGATGACGGGCTGGAAGGACGTGCCGCTCAAGGAGCGGCTCGGCGAGGCCTCCGGCCTGCCCGCCTTCATCGACACCGACATGGCCTGTGCTGCCCTTGGCGAACAGCTTTACGGCCTGGGTGCCGAGCTTTCGAACTACTACTACCTCTATTTCGGCGTCGGCCTTGGCGGTGCCATGGTTCATGACGGCGCGGTGATGCGCGGCGGCTGGGGCAATGCCGGTGAAATCGGCCATATCCCAGCGGTTCCCGATGGCGAGCCCTGCCCCTGCGGCAACCGCGGCTGCCTGGAGCGCTATCTCTCGCTCGACGCCTTCAATCGCCGTGGTCTTTCGCAACAAATGTGGGCCGAGGAAATCCGCCCGATCTTCCACAATGCCATCCGCACCATCGAAAACCTGCTCGATCCGCAGACGATCGTGCTCGGCGGGCTCGCGCCGCCCGAACTCATCGAAAAGCTGGTCGCTTCTGTAGGCCTGCCGAACTCCGTTGCCGTGCGCGAGGGACGCAGCCATCCGCGGCTGGTCATGGCGAGCGACTGCCAGAACTCGGTGCTGCGCGGCGCGGCTGCACTCGCCGTCTCCGGCGTGCTCTCGCCGCGCTTCGGCCAGATGTTTTCCACCCCCGACGAGAAAGGGATCGCCGCATGAGCGAACCGCTGCTGGTGCTCGACAATATCCGCAAGAATTTCGGCGCCATCGAAGCGCTGAAAGGCGTCAGCTTCTCGATCGGCAAGGGCGAGGTCGTGGCGCTGCTCGGCGATAACGGCGCGGGCAAGTCGACACTGGTCAAGATCATCTCCGGCGGTCTGGAGCCGAGCTCGGGACGGATGATCTTCGAAGGCCGCGACTATGTGGCAAAGACCCCGGCCGAGGCAAAGGCGGCGGGTGTCGAGACCGTCTATCAGGACCTGTCGCTCGCCACCAATGTCGATGTCGTCGCCAATTTCTTCATGGGCCGCGAGATCACCCGCAAGGTGCTCGGCATCCCCTTCCTCGATGAGCGCGCCATGGAAAAGGTGGTCGGCGATGCGCTCGCCAATGCCGGCACCCGCATCCCCTCGCTGCGCAGCAAGGTCGAGCATCTCTCGGGCGGCCAGCGTCAGGCGATCGAGCTCAACCGCTTCGTCCATTGGGGCGGCAAGTTGGTACTGCTCGACGAACCCTTTGCGGCACTCGGCGTCGAACAGACCCGCCGCGGCCTGGAAATGATCCGCCATGTCGCCAACCAGGGCATCGGCGTCGTCATCATCACCCACATCATGCAGCAGGCCTTCCAAGTGGCCGACCGGATCGTGGTGATCCGCCAGGGCGTCGTCGCGGGCGATGTCGAGACATCGAAGACAAATGCAGACGCGGTGATCGGCATGATCACCGGACAAAACCTCGCCGGTGCCGGACCGGTGGGGTCATAAAAACTGAGGGTCCGGCGCAAAAGGAGAGAACGACATGAAGCGAATAGTCTTAGCCGCGCTGACCGTTCTGGCACTCGGCCTGTCATTGATGACGACTGCCTTCGCGCAGTCGAAAGGCACCGTCTATTACCTCGTCCCGACGCTGCTTGACGAATTCCAGACCGGCTCGGTCAGCGCGCTCGAGATGTTTCTCAAGCAGACCGGCTATGAAATGAAGACGCTGAACGCCGACAACAAGACGGATGCGCAGCAATCGCAGATGAACGACGTCATCGCGCTGAAACCCGCGGCGATCATCCTTGCCGCCGTCGATTTCAACGCGCTGAAACCCTCGATCGAGGCAGCTCGTGCCGCCGGTATCCCGGTCGTCGAATTCGACCGTCAGATCACCTCGACGCCATCCGACTTCACCTCTGTTGCCGGAACGATCGAGATCGGTTACGTCGCCGCCGAACAGGCCGAAAAACTCCTGAAGGCCAAGAACGGCGACGTGAAGGGCAAGGTTCTCCAGGTTCTGGGCGACCCGGGCGATCCCTATACGCTCGACATCCAGAAGGGCTTCGAAGAGAAGATGAAGGCCTTCCCCAATGTGAAGATCATCTCGGTGCCCGCCATGCAGTGGGAAGCCAGCAATGCCGGAACGATCGTGTCCGACCAGATGCTCGCCAATCCTGATATCGACCTGATCTTCAGCCATGCCGCGCATCTCTCGGTCGCCGCCGTCGCTTCGCTTGAAGCGGCCGGCAAGAAGCCCGGCGACGTCATGCTGATGAGCTCGAACGGTGCTCCTGTCGGTCTCGACCTGATCCGCAAGGGCTGGCTGAATGTCGAAGTCGAGCAGCCGCTTTATGCCCAGGCCGCAGCCGTTGCCATGTTCATGGACAGGATCGCCAAGAAGGAAGAGATCAAGCCCGGCGAATATGACGTGCTCGGCCTGAAGGGCGTCGTCACCAAGGAGGCATGGGGCCCGAACATCAAGATCCCCGGTGCCGCCATCACCAAGGAGAATGTCGACGACCCGGCCTTCTGGGGTAACCAGAAAGCGCCGACCGCTCAGGTGAAATCCGTCGAATGAGCGACATTCCAGCGCCCGGGCTTCAAGGCCCGGGCTCCCTCAAAGACAACCGGATCGGCCGCATGACACCTCGCACGCGTCAATTCTTTGAGCTCGTCCTCGACAATCTCGTCTGGTTCATGCTCATCTTCGTGCTCGCCGTCTTTTCGGCGCTCGTCCCGAACTATTTCCAGCTCGGCATCTTCGCCAATATCATCGAGGCTTCCAGCGTTCTCGGCGTCATGTCGATCGGCCTGGCGCTTGTCATCATCGCCGGTCACATGGACCTCTCGGTGGAATCGGTCGCCGCCCTTTCGGCGATGGCCGTCGGCATCCTGTTCTGCTCGGCCGGTATCGGCATGGGCTTCACGCTCAGCCCGGAATGGCTGATGGTGCCGGTCTCGCTGCTGATCGCGCTTGCGGTCGGCGGGCTGATCGGGCTGCTCAACGGCTTCCTGATCGTCAAGGTGAAGATGAATGCCTTCATCATCACGCTCGCCTCCTACATCTGGGTGCGCGGCATCGTGCTCGCCGTCTCCGGCGGCCGCTCGGCGCAGGATCTGGCGCCCGCCATCCGCTGGTTCGGCATCCAGCGCCTCATCGGCCTGCCGCTGACGGCCTGGATCGCAATCTTCTGCTTCATCGTGTTTTCGGTGATGATGGCGAAGACCCCGTTCGGCCGGCATCTGACGATGATCGGCGGCAACGAGACGGCAACCTTCCGCGCCGGTATTCCGGTGCAGCGCAACCTGATCATTGCCTTCGTCATGGCCGGTGCGATCGCCGGGCTCGCCGGCTGGCTGCTTGCCATCCGTACCTCGGGCGCCACTGCCAATCTCGGCGTCGGCCTGCTCTTCAACGCCTTCGCGGCCGTCGTCATCGGCGGCGTCAGCCTGAAGGGTGGCGTCGGTGCGCTCCCCGGCGTCTATGCCGGTGTGCTTCTCCTGTCGTCGATTAACACGGCGATCAATCTCATGGGCCTGCCCGCCAATTTCACCCAGGTGATCCACGGCTTCCTGGTGCTGGCGGCAGTCCTTCTCGATACCTTCAAGCAAAAACTGCGTCAGAGGCTCGCATGACCGGAAGACTGGACGGAAAAATCGCAATCGTCATTGGTGCGGCCCGCGGCATCGGCAAGGCAACCGCCAAGCGCTTTCAGGAAGAAGGCGCGACCATCGTTCTCGCCGACTACGAAGAGGAAGGCGGCCGCGCGGCCGCCGCAGACCTCGGCGTCGCCTTCTTCAAGACCGACATTTCCAAGATGGAAGATGCGAAGGCTGTCGTCGCCTTCGCGGTCGAGACCTATGGCAGGCTCGATATCATCGTCCAGAATGCCGGCGTCTATCCCTGGCAACTGATCGAGGACACGAGCCCCGAGGATTGGGACAATGTGATCGCCGTCAACCTGCGCGGCTCCTTCAATGCTGCGCGCGCCGCACTCGATCCGATGAAGAAGCAGGGCTACGGCCGTATCCTCTTCACCTCGTCGATCACCGGCCCGCATGTGACGAGCCCGGGTCATGGGCATTACTCGGCGACCAAGGCGGGGATCAACGGCTTCATCCGCGCGGCGGCGCTCGAGTTCTCCTCCTATGGCATCACCGTCAATGGCGTCGAGCCGGGCAATATCATGACCGAGGCCATGCAACTTCACCGCGGCCCGGCCTTCATCAAGAACATGGAGGATGCGATCCCGCTCGGCCGGCTCGGCAGCCCGCGCGATGTCGCCAATGCCTTCCTGTTCCTGGCATCCGACGATGCGAGCTACATCACCGGCACGACCATCGTCGTCGATGGCGGGCAGCTGTTGCCCGAGGGAAGCGATTTCAAACTGCAGCCGTCGTGAGGCGGCTCATCACGCCCTCGTTACCAAACTCTTAACCAGCGCTATTGACCTTCCAGCCCCCATCTCTAATTCCGCTCGCAGGGGCAGCAGTTGGAAGTGATATGAAAGTACTGATAGTTGAGGACGAGGGCATCATCGCTTGGGATCTCGAAAGCATGGTGCTCGACAACGGCTTTGAAGTCGCAGGGCTCGCAAGAACGGAAATCGAAGCCATAGCACTGGCACGGCGGGCCGATATCGCTCTCGTCGATGTCCAGCTCGCCGACGGGCCGACCGGCCCGCAGATCGCCCGCACGCTGATCGATCAATACGGCATCGAAGTCGTCTTCATGACCGGCAATCCGGAATTGGTCGCCGACTTCGAGGGCGCGGTCAACGTCGTGACCAAGCCGCATCATCTCGACAAGGTGAAGGCAGCGCTGATGGACGCGCTGGCAGCGCGAACCCGAAAACAGGACGCGCGCTCCAACGGCGGCCTGACGCCGCCCCGGACAGTCCTCAGCGCCTGACGCGCCAGTACCGCTCCCTGTAGCCGGAGCCGTCGCCCATATATTTCCGGAGTTCTTCCCTCGCATCAAGGCCGGGGAAGATTTCGGCGATCTGGGATTCATATTTCAGGATCGCCGCAAACTTTCGCTCGAAATCGACGGCGATATCGGCAGGCCCGTCGATCGTCCACTTCGTCCGCTCCAATGCAGCAGGCACGTTGTCCGGATAATTCGGCGGGAAGAAACCGGCCGAATAGGGAATATCCTCATAGAGATAGACCTCCGCATCCGACGCGTCGTGAATGCCGCGGAACGTCTCCGTCGTCACCACATGATCGAGGTGCAGCCCGACCGCCATCGGACAGAGAACGATGGTCGGCCTTGTCTCCGCAAGCCATAGCCCGAGAAGCGCCCGCACCTCGTCCCATGCGGGATCATCGGCGACGGGAGGCGAAAAGACCGCCTGGCGCGTCGCATAGAGGGACGCACCATCCGGGCCGCGGCGATAGATCGAATCCGACAGGCCGCCATGGATATGATCCGCGCCGAGATAGCTGATCGAAGCGATATCCTCCCCGCGGCGCACCTCGTATGGATTGGCACCCAGACCCCACCACTCATGGAGTTCACGAACCAGCGGCGACGGCTCGCTACCGATATCGGTATCTGCGGTGAAGATCGTCGCTGCGACGACGGGGATGCCATCCCTCACAGCCTTGTCCATGAGGCCACCGCAGCTGAGCACCGCATCATCGAGATGCGGCGAGAGGATCAGGATGCGATCGTCTTTGGTGAGCATTGCGGGCGTCCGTGGATGCAGGTTTCATCGTCCGCTCACATGGATATACGACCCTGCCAAAGATACCAGCGCCGCTTTAGCCAACTCTCCGCAGCAACCGGAAGATCGGGACGATGGCGGCAATGCAGAGCACGGCAGCACCACCAAACAGGCTCTCATAGCCGAGACGCTCGGCAAGCCATCCGGCACCGAGGCCTCCTACAATGCTGACGATCCCATCCATGCACTGGAAGACCGTGAAATCGACGCCGGCCTGGCGCGGATCCGACCAATCCATGAACTGGGCATAGAGGGCAACAAAGCCAATCGACATGATGCCGGAGGAGCTGGCAATGGCGATGGCGAGCGTCGCGGATCGCGGCATCCCGCCGCCGAGACCGGCATAGAGCAGACCAGCAAGCAGGAGCGCCTGGACGGCAAGCGATCCCGCAAGTACCGCCCGCGTCCCGAACATGCGCACCAGCGCTCCGCCCGCAAGCGCACCTGCTAGGCCGACGAACATGCTTCCCGCGCCATTGAGCAGGCCGATGGTGGCGAGATCGAAGCCCTGGTCGATCAGGAACGGCCCGAGCATCGAGAGCCCCCATTTCTGGGCAGCAACGAAGAGCCCGGTTGCAATCATCCCGCGGCGGATTTCCGGGCGCCTGATGGTTGCGGCAAGTGAGGGCGTATGGCTGCGCTGCCGCTCGCCTTCGTTTGCCGCAGGGCCAAGCGAAAACGGCAGGCTGAGCGCCAGGATCGCCCCCGCCATGATGAAGCAAGCATATTGCCAGCCGATCTTGTCCACCAGCACGAGGAACAGCCCGCCGCCGATCGCCGAGCCGAGGTAGGAGCCGCCAACCTGCGCCGCATTGCCCCAGCCGTGATGCCGCTTGGCGAGGTTTTCGACAGCATAGCCATCACAGGCGATATCGACCGTCGAAGCCACCAGCGCGACGAAGGCGAGCGTCAGGATCACCGGCAGCAGCACTGCGGGCTGCAGGATGCCGACCGCGACGATACCGGCAACACAAAGCAGATTGCCGCTCATGACGATGACGTTCGAACGGTTGCGGCCAATGGCTGGCAGGCGGAACCGCTCGATATGCGGCGACCACAGGAATTTCACAGCCCAGGGAAGTACCGTCAGATAGAGAAGGCCGATCTGGTCGAGCGGCAATCCCTGTTGTCTCAGCACGGCGGGAAGGCCGAGCATGGTCAGCCCGCCGATAACGCTTTGGGCCACGTAGACGCCGCCGATGGCGACGAAGATGGCGACCGGCGACGGGAACTCTGCGGGTGAGGCTTCGCTGGCGGACATCAGAACCGGTACCTCACGCTGCCGACGATCTTGCGGCCTTCGTCGTAGTAGCAAAAGCCCGTGGTGCAGACCTGATCCACCTGGTCGAGAAGGTTGGTCGCGTTGACCTGCAGCTTGACGCCTTCCATCGACGGGTTGAGCTTGCCGAGATCATAGCGAAGCGCTGCATCGACGAAGGTGCGGGCACCGTTGTTCAAGACCGGCGTATGCTTGTTGTCGCCGAAGCTCGAGCCGACATAGCGAACGCCGGCGCCAACACCCAGCCCCTCGAGCGGACCGCTCTGAACCTCGTAATCCGCCCAGAGCGAGACCATGTGATAGGGCGATGAATTGAGCTGATTGCCGACCGTCTCTGGCGTCAGCTTGGTGATCTCGACGTCATTATAGGAGTAGCCGCCGGTGAAGCTGAGGCCGTTATCCAGCGACGCCGTAACTTCGAGCTCGAAGCCGCGCGAGCGCAGGTCAAGCTGGCGCAGGAGATTGACGCCCGACGAGGTCTCGTAGACCGAGGCGTTCTTCTGATCGATGTTGAAATAGGCTGCCGAGATCAGCACGTTCTGATCCGGTATCTGGTACTTCAGCCCGATTTCATATTGCTCGCCGAGCGTCGGGTTTGCCTGGTGGCCGACACCGCCGCTGGTGAGCACAACACCCGGATTTGCCACATAGGAGGTGCCGTAGCTGATGTAAGGCATGACGTTCCAGGGCGTCACATAGCCGATCGATGCGCGCCCTGTCGTCTCGCTGTCGTTGCGCACGTAGTCGACGCCGCCGGGCGTATATTCGCTCCGATGCCAGTCGTGGCGAAGTCCGGCCGCGATCCGCCAGTTGCCGATCTCGATCTGATCCTGCAGGTAGATGCCGATCGAGTTCTGCTTCTGCTTTTCGAAGTAAGTCAGCGCCGGCACATAGGTGTAGGTGTCGGTGAAGAGATCGGGCCCGGAGCCCTGGCGGGCATCATATGCCATGAAGCTGTAGTCGACACCGGCGATCAGCTTGTGCTGGGCAGCGCCGGTGCTGAAATCGCCTTCGAGATAGGTGTCTGCCGCGAGACCGTGATTGTCCTCGTAGCCGATCCCGGGATAGTCGGCGAAAACCCATTCCTGACGGGCAGAGAGCTCGGAATAGCGCAGCTTGTGATGCAGCGTCAGGCCCTCTGTCAGCTCGTGTTCGAATTCGTAGCCGATGCGCCACTGCTTTTGCGTGAAATCGTTGAACCGCTCATCACCGCCGTAAACAGGCGTTGCCCCGATCGACGACCCTGAACTGTCGTAGTTGTTGATATAGCCCCAGGTGCCGCCGGTGGTGGAATCCATATATTCGCCGAGAATGGTCAGCTTGGTGCCTTCGTCCGGCTGCCAGGTGAAGGCCGGCGCGATCATCAGCCTGTCGTCCTTGATGGCCTCGATCTCGTTGCGGGCATCGCGGGCGACGCCCGTCAGCCGGTAGAGGAAGACACCGTCATCGGTCACCGGTCCGGAAAGATCGAAGGCGGCCTGAACGCGGCCGTAGGAACCATATTGCAGCTCGATTTCCCGCAACCGCTCCTCGGTCGGGCGCTTCGAGATGATATCGACGATGCCCCCCGAGCTGCTGGCGCCATAGATGGATGCGGCCGGCCCACGCAGGACCGTCAGCACCTCGACGCCATAGGGCTCGATGCGGAAGAGCCCGTTCGGGCTGCTGATCTGGCGCAGGCCATCGCGGAAGATGCCGGTATAGGTGAGGTCTATGCCGCGGATCTTGAAGGCGTCGTAACGTGGCTCGGCGCCATACTGGCCGGCGCGGACACCGGGCGTATAGCTTACGGCCTCGCCAACATTCTGCGGAAGGCGGTCGTCGAGCTGCTTGCGGCTGATGACCGAGACGGACTGGGCAGTCTCGGCAACCGGCGTATCGGTCTTCATCGCCGTGCGTCCGGATTTCGGCACGTAGCCATCTGTCTCGACGATCTTTGCAACGCCCTGATCGCGCCCTTCGACAACGATCGGCGCGAGGTTCGTCGCGCCATCACCGGAGGCCGGTTTCTCTTGCTCTGCAGATTGTCCCCAGGCGGTATCGGCAGCCGCGACCGCAAGCAATGCAGCAGCCGAAAGCAGCTGCAGTTTTTTAAGTTTCAATGACATCTCTACGCCCCCACGCTCATCGCCGGAAAAGGATTCAAAAACATGAGTCTTAGAATCAACTTTATGCGTAGCTAGCAAAAGCCAAAGGCGAGGCGCAAGGTCTCAAGGGCAAAAACTGCAACCGTGGTGTGCTATTGATCTGAATTTAAAAGGATATCAGTTCGCCTGGACGAGGCTGAAGCAATGCGCCGAGCCCACTCCAGCCTCTCAGCGACGCATCATTTTGGCTGCTACCAGCACTTGAAACCGGCGCCGCGATCCCCAAATGAGCGCGTGACCCGCTGGTCCGGGCCCCTCTGGCGAAAGCTTCGGCACTTTCGCGATGTCGGACCATTTCCGACATTCGCGCCGACGCCAAGGGAGCACCACCTTGATCTCCGAAATCGCCGCCTGGCTTTTTGCCCTGTTCGTCGTCGATCCGCTGCACGCTGAAATCCGCGAGCGCGTCGATGCGGCCAATCTTCCGGTTCAGGCCCTGCAGCAATCACAGCAATGCGTTGCGACCCACGGCCCGCGCCTGCTGCAGCGCGCCGGCGAAGAGCCGGTCTGGGCAACCGGCACGGCAATCGGCATCGCCACCGGCTGGACCTCGCCGACCACACTCTTCGACACCAGCGATCCGAGCTGCGCCGCCCTGACGCAGATCTTCCAGGGTGAACGCGGCGACGCCGAGGCCTGACGCATGGCGGATGCGCAGCGATCAGAAGGCGTGGCGTCGCGCACGCTCGCCAGCCTTGCCGCCGCCGCCCGCGAGCGGGACGGTCTCAGCATCGGCGAAGTCATCGATGAAATGGGACCGTCGGGCTTCGGGTTTGTCATCCTGTTGCTCGCCATCCCGCCGCTGATCCCGATCCCCGGCCCGTTCGGCGCGGTGTTCGGCACGGCGCTGGCGATCATCTCCCTGCAATTCGTCTTCGGCGCCCGCAGCCCCTGGCTGCCCGCCATGCTCCGCAACCGCCGTCTCTCCGGCAAGGTCTTCGAGAGCATGGAGCGTCACGCCGGACCGATGGTGCGGCAGGTCGAGAAGCTGATCCGGCCACAGCGCATGAAGGCCCTCGCCGGCCGCTTCCTCCCATGCCTGCTCGGCGTCCCGGTCTTCGCACTCGCGATCGTCATCGCCCTGCCGATACCCTTCGGCAATATCGCACCCGCCGTCGCCATCTGCGTCATGGCCGTCGGCCTCATCGAGCGCGATGGCCTGGTCATTTTGGGCGGGCTCGCGCTGACTGCGGTCGCCGCTGTCGCGACGGTCTTCCTGTTTCGCGGTGCGGCTACGTTGATTGCGGCTGCATAGGCAGCTTCGCTCTCCGGCATTTTTTTCCAGACTGTGGAATACGTTTCAGTCGCGGGTGTCTACCGGCATGTAACCAGTTCGAAAGGAACAGGACGTGCCCCGCAAGATACCCGCGATCCTCGCCACCTCCCTCTTCGCAACACTGCTCACTGCCGGAATGGCCTCAGCGCATGCCCATCTTGAAACCGCAATGCCTGCGGATGGCGCAAAGCTGACGGCGGCGCCGAACAGCATATCAATCACCCTCACCGAAAACATCGAGCCCGCGTTTTCACACCTGACATTGACTGCGGCTTCCGGCGATTTGGTGCCGCTCACGAATGAAAAAGCGGATGGCAAGGCGCTCTCTGCCATGCCATCGAGCACGCTTTCACCCGGAGCCTACACGGTCGAATGGCAGATCCTGTCGGTCGATGGGCACAAGACATCCGGCTCCTTCGGCTTCACGGTAGAACCGTGAGCCCGCACGCCGCGCTGGTGCTGGCGCGGTTCGCCTGCGATGCCGGTCTGAGCGTCGTTTGGGGCGGCGGCGGCTTTGCACTCATCTGCACCGGCGCTATCCCTGCGCACCTGTATCACCAGATGAGAACACTGCTGCCTGCGGCCAGTGGTTTGGCCGCATTCGCCGGTCTCGCCGCCATCCCCATCCAGACCGCCGAGATCGTTTCCGATTGGGCAGTAGCGCTCGATCCTGACCTGCTGAATAGCGTCGCTTTTTCGACCAATGTCGGCCTTGCGCTTTTGATCCGCGCTCTAACCTGCTCCGTAGCGTTCGCGGTGTTCCTTGCGGGCTACCGGAGAGCTGCCATCCTCTTGTCCGGCCTGGCTCTTGCCGAGGCGGCGCTGCTCGGCCATGCCGCTGAGAGTTGGGGGCCAGCTGGCGTCCTAAAAATCTCGGCCGAGGCGATTCATATCCTTGCCGGGACCGCGTGGCTTGGCGCGCTGGTGCCATTCCTTGTTCTGATGCAGCTGGCGCGGCAACCTGACCTCCGGGCCGAGGCGGTAAAGTCGCTGCGGCGCTTCTCGCGGATTGGGCATGGTGCTGTGGCACTGGTACTCGCTAGCGGGCTTGCAAACAGCCTGCAGATTCTCGGCCATCTGCCTGCAGATATGCGATCCGCGTATCAAGAAAAGCTCGCCCTCAAGATGGCGGTAGTCCTTTCAATGACCGTCATCGCAACCGCCAACCGCTATGGCGCCGTGCCGATGCAGCGCAAATATCCGCAGCTCGCCAACCGGCTTCTTCTGCTCGGCTCATCCCTAGAGATCGTCCTCGGCCTAACGGCCATTGCCCTGGTCGCCTCGCTTGGCCTCGACGACCCGACGTAATTTTTTCGCCCGGCTGGGAATAGACCGCCTCGGCCAGTGTCTACCGATTCATCACAGCAAGGAAGGAAGCCATGAGAGCCTATTCCCACAAGACATCCGCGGCGGCGATCGCCGTGATCCTCGCAGCCGCTGGTGCCTGTACCGCCTTTGCCCATGACGCGCAGCACCAGCCAGCCGCGGCCGCAATATCCGACAGTCCGGAAGCCGCCTATCTCGCCGAGAACAACAGCGCGATGGACAAGATGATGGCCGACATGGAGCTCAAGCCGAGCGGCGATGTCGATCGCGACTTCGTGGCCATGATGACACCGCATCATCAGGGAGCCATCGATATAGCGATCGCCGTCCTGAAATACGGGAAGAACGAGCAGATCAAGCGTATCGCCCAGGAAATCATCGTGGATCAGCAGCAGGAAATCGCCGCCATGAAGCTGGCGATCAGCGATCCGCTCCCACCATCCGAGGCGGCCCCGACCCAGGCCACACCGGATAATACCCCAGCCGGAACCATGCAGGGCATGGATCCGAACATGAAGATGTAAAGAAGGCATTGCCCCATGACCATTCGCAGATCAATCGCCGCAGCCTTGCTGGCGGGCAGCACGCTCGCACCACTTTCCGCCTTTGCCGGCCAGGCACCCTTTGCCGCCTCCGATGCAGACATCCCGGTCAGCAGCAAAGATCGCGTCTATGCTGCCGAGCAGTTTTCCAACACCGTCTCGGTGACCGATCCCTCCACCAACAAGCTGCTTGGCGTCATCAAGCTCGGCGATCCGCAGCCGGGCAATCTGAGCCCGCTGTATAAGGGACAGGTCCTCGTTCATGGCATGGGCTTCTCACCTGACAAGAAGACCATCGCAGTTGTCTCGATTGGCTCGAATTCGGTGACCTTCATCGATACCGCAACGAACACCGTCAAGCACACCACCTATATCGGCCGCTCGCCACATGAAGCATTCTACACGCCTGACGGCAAGGAAGTCTGGGTTACCGTCCGCGGCGAGGACTATATCTCGGTCATCGACGCTGACAGCTTTGCAGAAAAGGCTCAGATCAAGGTTCCCTCTGGCCCGGGCATGCAGATCTTCTCGCCGGATGGCAAATATGCCTATATTTGCTCGTCCTTTAACCCCGACACCGTCGCCGTTTCCGTCGCCGATCATCAGATCGTCGGCCATGTGAAGCAGGCGAGCCCCTTCTGCCCGAATATTGCGGCGTCGCCAGATGGCAAGCAGGTCTGGTTCACCCTGAAGGACACTGGCAAGGTGCAGGTCTTCGACGCAAAGCCACCCTTCGACGTGATCAAGACGATCGATACGGGACCGATCACCAACCACGTCAATCTCGTCACCAACAAGAACGGCAGCTTCGCCTACGTCACGGTCGGCGGCCTCAATCAGGTCAAGGCATTCCGCACCGACACATTCGAACAAGTGGCCACCATCCCGGTCGGCAATCTGCCACACGGCATCTGGCCCTCCGGTGACGGCACCCGCGTCTATGTCGGCCTTGAGAATGCCGATGCCATGGCCGCGATCGATACCCTGACCAACAAGGTCATCGCCACCATTCCGATCGGGCAGGCTGCCCAGGCGGTGAATTACGTGCCGAATGCCGTGCCTGAGGGAGACGGCATGCAGAACCTCATGCCGCTCGGCGCGGCGGGCGAGGCAGCTCATTTCAAGCTCGGTCCCAAGGGCTCGAAGGACAAGGCGCCGACCTCAGTCTCATTGTTCGACCAGGGTCTGACGCAGGTGCTGCAGGCTTCGGTCACCGGACTTGATGCGAAGACGCCCTATATCCTGGCTCTCTCTGAAAAGCCGGATGGCAGCGGCCCACTGCAGAGTCTTTCGGCCTTCATGACCAATCCGGCGGGCGCAGCGATCGTCAACGCTGTCGGTCCGATCCGGCAGATCGTCGAGGCCAAGCACAAGGACGAGCAGCGCTACCTAGTGGTCGCCGCTTCGGCCGACGGCAAGCCGGGCAAGATCGTTCAGGTCCAGGTGGAATAACAAAGGGATGGCCCGCGCTTGCAGTGCGGGCCATCCTCGCGGAGACTGGTGACATGGACGATATGCTTTCACATGTTGAGCCGATGATTCCGGCGCTGCGCCGCTACGCGCGCGGTCTGCTCGGCGATCCCGAGAGCGCGGATGACGCAGTTCAGGACTGTCTGGAAAAGGTCGTGGCCAACTGGCACCGGCGGCGCAACGACGACCCGCGTTCCTGGGTTTTCGCCATTCTCCACAATCTGGCGGTCAATCGCCTACGGCAACAGGCGCGCCGCGGCTTTGCGGTCGCTATTGAAGACGTGCCGGAAGCCGGCAACGTTGGAGAGGCCGTCCAGGAGAGCATTGTCTATGGACAGGAAGTGATGGCGGCGATCGACCGCCTGCCACCCGATTATCGCAGCATCCTGCTTCTGGTATCCGTCGAGGACATGACCTATTCGGAAGCGGCCAAGGTGCTCGATATTCCGATCGGCACCGTCATGTCGCGTCTCTCGCGCGCCAGGGAACAGCTGCGAACGCTGCTTGAGCGTAAGCCCATCAATATGCCATCTGCCGGACCGCACCTGCGGAGGATCAAATGACCAGGAAACCCATCACCGAAGACGATCTTCAGGGCTATGTTGACGATGTTCTCGATGCCGAGCGCCATCGCGAAGTCTCGGATTATCTGCAGGGCAACCCGGAAGCCGCCGCTCGCCTTTCCTCTTATGCAAGCCAGGTTGCAGCATTGCGCTCAGCCATGGATCCCGTCATGCAGGAGCCTGTCCCGAGCCGGCTCAATCTGACTCATATCGCCGCCGCCCGACGGCCTCGGGCGCGTGCCGGATTTGCGCCTATGGCCGCCGCGGCGATGGCGCTTCTGGCCGTCGGCGCTACCGGCGGCTGGTTGGTGAAGGGCATGACGGCACCTGCGACCGAGGGTGTCGCGATGCTGGCGCAAGAAGCGTCGGCGAGCTACGGAACCTTCGCTTCCGACAAGGTCCGCCCGGTCGAAGTTCGCGCCAACGAGAGCGATACGCTGAAGCAGCTGGCATCCTCGACGCTGGGCGCCTCTGCAGTCATCCCGGATCTGTCGAAAGCCGGATACCGGCTGATGGGCGGACGGGTGGTGTCCACGCTGCATGGTCCCGGCGTCATGCTGATGTATGACAACGACCATGGAAGTCGGCTGGTGATGCTGTCACGCAAAATGCTGGTCGACCAAAACAGACCGATGATCGAGAGTTCCAGCGGGGCCGTGAATGGCTGGAGCTGGGCGAATGACGGTCTCGGCTATAGCCTCGTCGGCTCGCTGCCGAGCAACGAGCTTCACTCCTTCGCCGACGATGTCAGGTCGCAGGTGACGACCGCCCTGTAAGCATTCGGGGCGCCCTTGCGAGGCCCCCCGAACCTTCGATCAGCCTTCCAGCCACTTCACCTGATCGGGCGTCAGCTTGATGTCGAGTGCCGAGAGGCTGTCTTCCAGTTCGGCGATCGTTCGCGGGCCAATCAGCGGGATGACCGGGAAGGGCTGGGCGATCACATAGGCGAGCGCGATATGGATCGGGCTGCGGCCGAGCTTGTTGGCGAGTTCGATGGCCCGGTCGCGGCGTTCGAAGTTGCGATCCGAATACCAGCAACGGACGATTTCCTCGTCGTCGTGCTTGTCGCGGCCGGCGCGGTCGGTGAAGAAGCCGCGGCCCTGGCTCGACCAGGCGAAGTTCGGGATCTGCTTCTTGTTCAGCCACGCCTTCCACTCGTCGTCGGAAGCCGCGACGCAACCGGCCCAGATCGGATCCAGCATCTCGGCCAGCGAGAAGTTGTTGGAAAGGGCTGCCGGCGCCGTCTTGCGGTTTTTGTCGGCATAGGTGATCGCCTCTTCCATGCGCGCCCGGGTCCAGTTCGAGCCGCCGAAAATGCCGCGGATGCGGCCGCGCTTGACCTCTGAATCCATAGCATCGACGAATTCGCCGACCGGGACGGCCGTGTTATCGCGGTGCATGAAATAGATGTCGACGTAATCGGTCTTGAGACGGTCGAGCGACTGGTCGAGCTGCTTGGCGATCATGTCAGGGTAGCAAAGCGGCGAATGGGCGCCCTTGCCGATCAGCACGATCTCGTCGCGCGAAACCTTGCGGCTCGTGTGCCAGTCGCCGAAGATCGCCTCCGTCTTGCCACCGCCATAGACATAGGCCGTGTCGAAGGCATTGCCGCCTGCCTCGTAGAAGGCATCGAGCGTCAGCGATGCGGCGGCGAAATTCGGGAAGAATTCGAAGCCCAGCGTCACGACCGAAGCGGGCTTCAGGATGCCTGGAATTTCTCGCTTCGGGATGCTGTTGCCGAGCTTGACCGGTGCGCCTGCGAGATTGAGCGTCCGCTTCGTTGCCTTCTCGACCCCGTATTCCAGGCCGACGGAAGCGCGCCACTGGTCGAGAACCCTCAGGTTTCCGACAGAATCGGCCCAGCTCATGCCCGGCGAGGTGAACTCATGCTTTCCAGCGCGGATCGCATCGCCTGCGGCATCGACCTCGAAGGAATAGAGCCAACGGTCTTCCTTGACCTCGACCGTCTCCTGCTCGTTACCCTTGATGATCTCGATCTTGCCGGTGCCGCCCTTGTGGCCGGATGCGAACCAGAAATCCTTGACCTCGATACGTCCATCGGAGCCGATGATACGCAGCGTGTTGTCCTGGTTGGCCATGATCGAGCACGAGACTTCGGCGATGATCGAGTTGGGGAATTTCAGCACCGCCGAGGCCCATTCGTCGACACCGGACTGGCCGAGATGGGCAACGCCCGAGACCTTTTCCGGCTCCAGGAAAGGCTTGCCTTCGACAGCCCCGGCGATCAGCCGCGCCATCGACACCGGATAGCCGCCGACATCGAGAATGCCGCCGCCTGCGGTGTCATTGGAAAACAGCCGGTGCTCGGACTTGAAGCTGCCCATGTTGAAACCGAAGCTGGAGCGGATGATCCTGACGGTGCCGATGACGCCGCTCTTCACCAGCTCGACGATCTTCGCGGTCTGCGGATGGACGCGATACATGAAGGCTTCGCCGGCAAAGACGCCAGCCTTCCTGGCCTCGTGATAGATGGCGTCGGCATCGTAAGCGGAAAGCGCAATCGGCTTTTCGACGAGCACATGCTTGCCTGCGCGGATCGCCTTGATCGCCCATTCGGCATGGCCGGTATGCGGGGTGGCGATATAGATCGCGTCGATCTCGGCGTCGGTGAGCAGCGCGTCATAGCCATTGACGATGCGGGCGCCCGGGAAGCCGTCGCCGAGGCCGGGCTTGTCGGGATTGCGCGTCGCGATCGCTGCAAGCTTGCCGGTCCGCGAATGCGCGATGCCATCCGCAAAGGTGCGGGCGATGGTGCCGGGACCGATAATGCCCCAGCGGATCGGTTGTTCTGAGCTCATATCTATTCCTCTTTCATAACATGCGTCTTGGGATTGCGAATGGTCAGCGCAGGCGTTGGCCGGTGCTGTCGAACAGGAAGCTGCGTTTGGCGAAGAGCGAGACGGTGAGGCTGTCGCGATTGCCGGTGGCGCGCGATTCCGGCCGCTCGATGATGAGCTGCTCGCCGCCGAACGTTGCGTAGATGTAGCTGGTATTGCCGAGATGCTCGGCGACATCGACGCTGACGGTCAGGTCGGCATCGCCCTTGCCGGCATCGCCGAAATGCTCCGGACGGACGCCGAGCGTCACTTCGGTACCCTCGGTAAGTGACGCGGCAAGCGGCAGCGTCAACCGGACATTCTTGTCTGCAGCGAGCGCGATCGTCAGTCCCGCAGTGTCCTTGCCGGTGACAACAGCCTTGATGAAATTCATCTTCGGCGAACCGACGAAGCCGGCGACGAACTGGTTTGCCGGATCGTCATAGAGGTCGAGTGGAGCGCCGACCTGCTCGATATTGCCGGCGCGCAGCACCACGATCTTGTCGGCAAGCGTCATCGCTTCCGTCTGGTCGTGCGTCACGTAGATCATCGTCGTCCCGAGCTGCTTGTGCAGGCGGGAGATTTCGACGCGCATCTGAACGCGCAATTCGGCATCGAGGTTCGACAGCGGCTCGTCGAACAGGAAGACCTCCGGCTCGCGGACGATGGCGCGGCCGATCGCGACGCGCTGGCGCTGGCCGCCGGACAGCTGCTTCGGGCGGCGCTGCATCAGCTCGTTGATCTGCAGGATTCCGGCGGCGTGCTGGACGCGCTTTTCGGTATCCTCTTTCGGATTGCCATTCATGCGCAGGCCGAAAGAAAGGTTTTCCGCAACGGTCATATGCGGATAGAGCGCATAGGACTGGAAGACCATGGCGATGCCGCGGTCGGCGGGCTCGACATCATTGACCACCTTGCCGCCGATATTGATCTCGCCGCCGGAAATATCCTCAAGCCCGGCGATCATGCGCAAAAGAGTGGACTTGCCGCAGCCGGACGGTCCGACGAAGACGACGAACTCGCCGTCCTTGACCTCCAGATTGGCGCCATGGATGATTTCGAGAGCGCCGTAGCGCTTGATGACGTTCGTGAGTGAAAGCTCTGCCATGCGGCTCCCCGATTATTTGATTGCGCCGGCGGCGATGCCGGCGATGAAGTGGCGCTGCAGGAGCACGAAGATGATGAGGATCGGCGCGGTCAGCATCGTGGCGCCCGCCATGATGCCGCCCCAGGAAACCTTGGTGAGGCCGATCAGCGTTCCCAATGCCACGGGTGCCGTCATCATCGCCGGACGCGAATTGATGAGCAGCGGCCAAAGATAGTTGTTCCACGACACCAGGAAGAGGATGATGGCGAGCGCCGCCATGGTCGGCCGCGCCAAGGGCAGCGCGATCCTCAGGAAGATCTGCCATTCCTTGACACCCTCGACGCGCGCCGCATCGAAAAGCTCGTTCGGCATCATCGAGAAGGACTGGCGCATGAAGAGCACGCCGAGCGAATTGAAGAGCGGCGGAACGATGAGCGCCACCCAGGTATTGGCGAGCTTGAACTCGCGCGCCACCATGATGAACTGCGGAATGACGACGACGGCAAAGGGCAGCGTGATGGTGCCGAGGATGATGGCGACGACGACGGAACGCCCCGCGAAGCGGTAGCGCGCCAGCGCCCAGCCTGCCATCGATGTCAGGAGCACCGAAAGCACGGTGTAGATCACGGCGACCGAGATCGAGGTGAACATTGCCCGGGTAAAGCCGGTCTGCGCTTCCAGATCCTGGAAGTTAGCGACGAAGTTCGTCGACGGCAGCAGAACGATCTCCGGGCTGAAGATGCCGTAGTCGGGCATGGTAGAGAAGATGAACATCATCCAGAGCGGAAAGAGCCAGATGATCGCCAGCGGCGTCAGCACCGCATGCAGCGCGATCTTTCTGAGGAGAAGCGATTGCGACTTGGATTTCATTTCGGCTCCCTCCCGACCCACAGATTGAGCAGCGAGATTGCAACGGCGAGCGCTGCCATTGTGTAAGCGACGGCTGACGCATAACCGAAGTTGAGCGACAGGAAGCCCTGGCGGTAAAGCAGCAGGCCGAGCGTCTCGGTGCCGCCACCCGGGCCACCGCGATTGGTGATCAGGAAGGGTTCGGTGAAGAGCTGCATCGTGCCGATAACCGAGAGCACCACGCAGAAAAGAATGATCGGCTTCAGCAGCGGCAGGGTGATGTGAAAGAACTGCTGCGTCTTGCTGACGCGATCGAGCGTCGCGGCTTCATAGACATCATCTGGAATAGACTGCAGGCCGGCCAGGATGATGATGGCGTTGTAGCCTGCCCAGCGCCAGGTCACCGCGATGATGACGAGCGCCATGGCGGCATTGGCATTGTCGAACCAGGAGACGGCGGGCAGACCGATCGAGGTGATCAGCTTGTTGACGATGCCGAAATCGATGCTGAACATCAGCCGGAAGACGGCCGCATAGGCAACTTCACCGACGACGACGGGCGCAAAGAAGGCAAAGCGAAAGAGCGGGCGCAGCTTCAGGAGCGGCGAATTCAGGAGCACCGCCATAACGGTGGCGATCGCGATCATCACCGGAACCTGGATCACCAGGATGATCAGCGTGTTGTAGAGCGCGTTGTAGAAGGCCGGGTCGCCGAACAGGCGCCCCCAATTGGCCGAGAGGCTGAACTTCCACGGATTGACGCGCGTATTCTGAAACGAGATCAGAAACGAGCTGATGATCGGCCACACCCAGAAGGTGGCGAAAACAATAAGATAGGGCGCGAGGAACGCGTAGGCGCTCCGGTTGCGGATCGGCATATTTTCCTCCTCACAGACGCAACGAGCCATCCCGGGGGATGGAGCGCCGGGCGCGCGGGGCGCCCGGCTTCGTTACTCATTCTGCGACCGGAAGACCCGTCGCGGTGGCGATCTGCTTGGCAGCGTCGTCAAGCGCTGCCTTGGCATCCGGATAGCCACCGGCGAAATACTTGGTCTGCGATGCCTTGTAGATGGCATCCGCATCCGTCTGGAACTGCGTGCCGCGGCTCGGCACGATCTTCGGCAGGGTCGAGAGAATGTCGGCCCAGACCTTCTGGCCGCCCCAATAGGGCTGCGGCTCGTTGACGAACGGGTCCTGGACGGCAGAGAGCAGCGATGGAACAAGGCCGAAGGACTTCAGCATCGTCACCTGGCCTTCATTGGTGGCCAGCGCGTAGTTGATGTAGTTCCAGGCCGCTTCCTTGTTTTCGGAATTGGCAGCGATCGCCAGCGACGAACCGCCGAGGTTGGCGGCATGCGGGCCATCAGCCGTCAGGCTCGGCATCATGTAGACGCCCCACTTGCCGGAAAGATCGGGCGAGCCGGAGCGGATCGTGCCTTCATACCAGCCGCCATACATCTGGCTGGCGACCTTGCCTGCGGTGTTTGCCTGGATCTTCTCGTCCCAGATGGCGGCCGTCAGCGTGCCGGCATCCTTCATCTGCTTGACCTTATCGAGGGTCGCGACGCAGGCGGGCTTGTTGATGGTGATCGACTGGCCATCCTCGGAGAAGTAGCCGCAGCCCTGCTCGTTGGAGATCATGCGGAACCATTCGCTGTCGCCGTTGAAATCGGCCTGGGCCATGACGACGCCGGGATTGGCTTCGGAGATCTTCTTGCCGGCAGCGATGAAATCGTCCCAGGTCTTGATGCTCGCCGGATCGACGCCTGCCTTCTCATAAAAATCGCGGCGGTAGAAGACGGCGACCGGGCCGGAATCCCATGGCATGGCGTAGGCGACATCGCCCACTTCCAGCTCGGTGCGCTTGAAGTCGGGGAATTTCGCCTGGATATCGGCGTTGTAGCCGAGGTCCTTCAGGTTGGTGAAGCAATCCGGGAAGCGGTTCCAGAAGATTTCCGCCTCGAAGTTTTCGACGGTGACGATGTCAGGCAGGCCGTCTCCTCCGGCGGCGCAGGCGGCCAGCATCTTGTCGAAGACCTGCTGGTTGCCGAGATCCTGAACGTCGACTTTGACGTCGGGGTATTTCTTGTTGAAGCCTTCCACTGTGGATTTCAGCGCCGATGCGGCGACGTTCCAGCTCCAGATGGTGAGCGTGCCCTGCTCTGCATATGCGGAGCCGGAAGCAAGAAGCGCGACAGCAGCCGTCGCACCGATAAGATTGAAGCGCATTGAAAATCCTCCCTTTTCAATTGCCGTCCCTTAGCGAACGTGCCTACACTAGCTTGCAGGCACCGGCTGTCTCCTAAAAAGGGAATATGGATTTGGCGGAAAGTAAGGTCGCGGGAAGAGCCATCTATCAACCGGGTGCGAGCAGCATCGAGGGCCTACCCACCGCTTTGCAGATGTTCCACGCCCATCCGCCCGTCATGGTCATGCCCCACTGGCACGCGCAGGTCGAGGTCAACTACGTGATGCGCGGCACCGTGCATTACCGCATGAGCGACCACCAATTTTCCCTGAAAGCCGGTGAGATGTGCCTGTTCTGGGGCGGCCAGCCGCATCAGATGGACGAATCATCCGACGATTCGATTTATGCCGGCGCCCATCTGCCGCTCGTCTATTTCTTCCGCATGCGCCTGCCGGTCGCCATCTCCGGCCAGCTGATGCGCGGCGCGACCATGCTGACTTCGGCGACCGATGCCGCCGACAACGAGAATTTCGCTCGCTGGCACCGCTACGCGACCTCCGGCGATCCGGCAAAGTCGCAGCACGCCGTCGACGAGCTGCTCCTGCGCATCGAGCGTATTCTGCTCGAACCCTATTCGATGATCGGCCTTGGCGCCGAGCTTGCCGAGAACGACCCGCCCTACGCCCAGTCGTCGCGCAACGTGGCGCGCATGTGCGATTTCATCGCCGCCAACTTCATGGAGGATATCGACACGATCGATATCGCCCGCGCAGCCGATCTGCATCCGAAATATGCGATGAACCTCTTCAAGAAATCGACCGGCATGACGCTCAGCAAATATGTGAACCTGCTGCGGCTCTCGCGCGCCCAGGCGATGCTGATGAGCGAGGAGGCGAACGTGCTGCAGGTCGCCATGGACAGCGGCTTCGGTTCGATCAGCGCCTTCAACAAATCCTTCCGGCACATCGCCGGCATGTCGCCCTCCGATTTTCGCCGCGACCTGCGCTCTTCGGGAATTTCGACGGCAAACTGAACCCATTCATATCAAACACGGAGACGTCCCCATGGCCGGAAGACTGGCAGGCAAGATTGCGATCATTTCCGGCGGCGCGACGGGCATGGGTGGGGCGGCATCGAAGCTCTTTGCAGCCGAGGGCGCAAAGGTGGCGATCATCGACCGCAACGAGGCCGCCTCCGCCGAGACCGTGAAGGCTATCCGGGATGCGGGCGGTACCGCCGAATATTGGGTCGCCGATGTCTCCGACGAGATGGCCGTCAATGATGCGGTGAAGGGCGTCGAGGAGAAGTTCGGCGCGGTCACGGTACTCTTCAACCACGCCGGCACGATCGTCATCAAGCCGTTCCTCGAAACGACGCTCGAGGAGTGGGAGTGGCTGCATGGCGTCAACGTCCGCTCGATGTTCCTGATGACCAAGGCCGTGCTGCCGAAGATGATTGCATCAGGTGGCGGCTCGATCGTCTGCACTTCGTCTATCTCGGCCGTTGCGGCAACGCCGATGGAAGTTCTCTACGATACGACGAAGGGCGCCGTGCACATGTTTGCCCGCGCCATCGCCGTCGAGTTCCGCGACCGCAATATCCGTTGCAATGCCGTCTGCCCCGGCTTCATCCGCACGCCGCATGGCCTGCGCGAGGTCGCCGAACTGCAGAAGCTCGGCGTCGATGTCTCCGACGCGGCGATCGCCGCCCAGCAGGGCCGCATCGGCGAGCCCGAGGATGTGGCGCGTGCCGCACTCTACCTCGCCAGCGACGACTCGAATTTCGTCAACGGCGTCCACCTCTTCGTCGATAACGGCTTCACGGCGATCTGAAAGGTTCTGGCAACCACGACTGGCCAAATCGCCGCATCGGATAAAATAGATAGCGAATAATTTGAATCCTATCTATTTTGATGCTATATACGCCGCATGACCTCCTACAACAGCCTTCAGCGCGTCTTCACCGCCAACCTGCTTTCGACCGGCCGCCAGTGGCGCCGTGCCGTCGATCTCGCCCTCAGCAGCCACGGAATTTCCGAGGCCTGCGCCGCCCCTCTGCTCTGGATCGGCCGCCTCGGCGGCGGTGTCCGGCAAGTGGTGCTCGCAAGCCATGTCGGCATCGAGGGCCCCTCGCTGGTGCGCCTCCTCGACCAGCTCGAGACGCTCGGTCTGGTCGTGCGCAAGGATGACCCGGCCGATCGCCGGGCCAAGGGTCTCTACCTGACCGAAGAAGGCAGCGCGCTTGCGGCGCGAATGGAAGCCGTACTCGACGAGTTGCGCGGACGCATCATGCAGGACGTCAGCAAGGCTGACCTCGAAGCCGCCGTGCGTGTGCTTCAGGCCTTCGACAATATCGACGTGACGCAGACCGGCGCCATCGAAAAGGAAATCGAGGCAGCGTCGTGACACCTGGATGGCGTGACTGGTTGTTTTCGGGCAAGGCGTTCCTTGCGTCGATGCTGGCGCTTTTCGTGGCGCTGTCGCTCGACCTGCCGCGACCCTATTGGGCGATGGCGGCCGTCTATGTCGTGGCAAATCCACTGGCGGGCGCCACAAGCTCCAAGGGGCTCTATCGCGCGCTCGGCACGCTGCTCGGCGCGTCGGCGGCCGTGTTCTTCGTTCCCCTTTTCGTCAACGCCCCCGAACTGCTGTCGATCGTCGTCGCGCTGTGGACGGGCACGCTGCTCTTCATCTCGATGCTTGATCGCAGCGCCAGAAGCTATGTCTTCATGCTTGCCGGGTATTCGCTGCCGATGATCGCCCTGCCCTCCGTCGGCTCACCGGAGACGGTCTTCGACACTGCGCTTGCCCGTTCGGAAGAGATCATCATCGGCATCGTCTGCGCCAGCCTCGTCAGTGCCGTCGTCTTTCCGGCCAGCGTCAGCTCGCTGCTTGGCCAGCGCATCACCACCTGGCTCGACGATGCCGGAAGCTGGGCCGACGAGATCCTGCGCGGCGAAGGCGCCTCGCCGGCGACCCCACTGAAGCGGCAGAAGCTCGCCTCCGACGTCACCGGCCTCGATCTCGTCATCAGCCAGCTCGGGCATGATGCCAACGGCCGCGATATCGTGCGCCATTCGCGCGAGTTGCGTGGGCGGCTGCTGATGCTGCTGCCGCTGTTTTCCTCCCTCGCCGACCGCCTCCATGCTTTGAAATCCGCGGGACCGGAACTGCCGCCCGCATTATCCGTGCTTCTCAACGACGCCGCATCCTGGCTGCAGCAGGGCGGCGCCGGAAAGCCGGACGGAACTGGCGCCAGCCTTCGCCGCCGCATCGATGATGTTCAGCGATCCGAAAGCAGCCAGACCGGCTGGAATGCGCTCCTCTATCGCAGCGCGCTTGCCCGCCTCGGCGAGATCGTCGATCTCTGGCACGATTGCCTGACGCTCCGTGACGAGATCGCCAGCGGCCGTCATGCGGGCCCGTGGCATCCGGTTTTTCGTCATCGCCAGGTGGTTGGTCGCGTCCGGCACTATGATTTTGCGCTGATTGCCTTTGCTGCCGGTTCGGTCGTGGCGGGCATTGCCGTGGCCTGCTTCTTCTGGATCTTCACCGGCTGGCAGAATGGCGCGGGCTTCGTGACCATGGCGGCCGTCGCCTGCTCGTTCTTCGCCGCGATGGATCGTCCGGCGCCTTTCATCCGCTCCATGTTCATCTGGTCGGCGGTGAGCCTTGTCATCTCCTTCACCTACATCTTTGCCATCCTGCCAGCGGTCAATTCCTATGAGCTCCTAGTCGTGGCCTTCGCCCCGCCATTCCTGCTGCTCGGTCTTCTGATCACCCGTCCGCAGTTCAACATGCTGGCAATGCTGCTCTCGGTGAACAGCGCCTCCTTCATTGCCCTGCAGGATCGCTATACGTCCGACTTCACGACTTTCACCAATGAGGCGATCGCAGCCCTTGCCGGCATCGGCTTTGCCCTCGTCTGGACGCTGATCGCAAGGCCGTTCGGCGCTGAACTTGCCGCCTGGCGGCTGGTGCGTGCTGGATGGAAGGATCTGGCGGAAACGGCAGCCGGTGAGCGGCGCACCGATCACGAGCGGCTTTCCGGACGTATTCTCGACCGCCTCGGCCAACTCGTTCCGCGCCTTGCCGCGGTCGAAGACCGGGAGCTGAAGAAGGTCGACGGCTTTGCCGATGTCCGTCTCGGCTTCAACGTCTTGATGCTGCAGACGAAGCGGAAGGAACTGAGCGGCGCGAGCGCCGTCTCCATCGGCCGCGTGCTGACAGGCGTTTCCGATTTTTACCGCTCGAGGCTCGACGCCGGTCAGGCGATCGATCCGCCCGATATGTTACGGGCGACGATCGACGACAGCCTGGGAACGATCGCCCATGAACAGGCGGAAACCCGGGACAATATCGATGCGCTGGTTGGCCTCCGCCGCGCACTCTTCCCCGAGGCGCCGCCACCCGAACATTGGCCCGCGCCCGAAACCATCCCCACCCCTCTTCAGATTGCAGCCGAGTAAACTGTCATGCCTGCCGAATTCGATCTTTATGGCGTCTATGTGCCGCGCCTCCTCGTTCTCATGGTGCTCTCTCTTCTTCTCGTGATGATCGTCCGCCGCGGACTGAGCTGGCTCGGCGCCTATTCGCTCGTCTGGCACCGCGGCCTCTTCGATCTCTCCCTCTATGTGCTGCTCCTTGGAGCGGTCTCCTCTCTGACACGCTGGTACTTCGCATGAACACGCTGAAATCAATCTCCCGCCTGATCGTCACCCTCGCCTTCGTTGCCGCTGCCGCCTATGCCGGCCATGGCCTCTGGGTGCATTACATGGATGAACCCTGGACGCGCGACGCGCGCCTGCGCGCCGATGTCGTCGGCATCGCGCCCGATGTGTCCGGCCTCGTCAGCGACGTCGCGGTCAAGGACAACCAGTCGGTCAAGAAGGGCGACATCCTCTTCCGCGTCGATGGCGAACGTTTCAAGATTGCTCTCGCTCAGACCGAAGCGGCCCTCGAAGGCGCCAAGGCGGCCCTCGAACAGGCGCGGCGCGAGACCGAGCGCCAGGAGCGCCTCGGCGACGCTGCTTCCATGCAGCAGAAGGAACAGGCGCGCACCGCCGCCGACCAGGCCGAAGCCACTTACCTCCAGGCCGTCGCCAACCGCGATCTGGCCCAGCTCAATCTCGACCGCTCGGCCGTCAAGGCCACCGTCAACGGCACGGTCTCGAACCTCAGCCTGCGCCCGGGCGACTACGTGACGGCGGGAACGGCGAAGGTCGCGCTCGTCGATACGGATTCGCTGCGCGTCGAAGGCTATTTCGAGGAAACCAAGCTGCCGCGCATCCATGTCGGCGACAACGTCACCATCCATCTGATGGGCCATCGCCAGACGCTGGAAGGCCATGTCGACAGCATCGCCACCGGCATCGAGGATCGCGAGCGCACGTCAGGTACCGGCCTGCTTGCCAATATCAACCCGACCTTCAGCTGGGTGCGCCTGGCGCAGCGCGTTCCCGTCCGCATCAATCTCGACAAGGTGCCGGATGACATCAAGCTGATCGCCGGACTGACGGCAACGGTCGAGGTCGGCAGCCATAGCGCCGACCTTGCATCGCTGAACTGAGGCTCCTCAGAAGTCCCAGTCCTCATCTTCCGTAGCCACCGCCTTACCGATGACGTAGGACGAGCCGGAGCCGGAGAAGAAGTCGTGGTTCTCGTCGGCATTCGGCGAGAGCGCCGATAGGATCGCCGGATTGACCTTGCAGGCTTCCGGCGGAAAGAGCGCTTCATAGCCGAGGTTCATCAGCGCCTTGTTGGCGTTGTAATGCAGGAACTTCTTGACGTCTTCGGTCAGCCCGACGCTGTCATAGAGCGCCTCGGTGTATTTCGCCTCGTTGTCGTAGAGCTCCAGCAGCAGATCGAAGGCAAAGTCCTTGATTTCCTGGCGGCTTGCCTCCGGCAGGCGTTCGACGGCGCGCTGGAATTTGTAGCCGATATAGTAGCCATGCACCGCTTCGTCGCGAATGATCAACCGGATCATGTCGGCGGTGTTCGTCAGCTTGGCGCGGCTCGACCAGTACATCGGCAGATAGAAGCCGGAATAGAACAGGAAGCTTTCGAGGAATACGCTCGCGACCTTTTTCTTCAACGGATCGCCCGAAGCATATTGCTCCATGATCAGCGCCGACTTCCGCTGCAGGAATTCGTTCTCCTCCGACCAGCGATAGGCATCGTCGACATCCGGCGTCAGGCAGAGCGTCGAGAAGATCGACGAATAGGAGCGCGCATGGACCGCTTCCATGAAGGAGATGTTGGAGAGCACCGCCTCCTCATGCTGGGTCGCGGCATCGGCCATCAGCTTCACCGAGCCGACGCCGTTCTGGATCGTGTCGAGCAGCGTCAGCCCGGTGAAGACGCGGATGGTCAGCTGCTGCTCCTCGGGCTTCAGCGTCGCCCAGGAGGGGATGTCGTTCGATAGCGGCACTTTTTCCGGAAGCCAGAAGTTGCCGGTGAGGCGGTTCCAGACCTCGAGATCCTTGTCGTCCTCGATGCGGTTCCAGTTGATGGCGCGGATGCGGCTGATTGGTTTTACGGCGATGTTCATAGTGTGCCCTTTGGAAGGAATTCATCTGTAGCCCCCTCATCCGCCTGCCGGCACCTTCTCCCCGAGGGGAGAAGGGATACCGCGGCGGCGTCTCGCTCAACATCCCCCTCTCCCCCGGGGAGAGGGCTAGGGTGAGGGGGCCGCTTGCTCAGAACATTAAAGCTGAGGGATCACAGCGTGCACGACACACACCCCTCCACCTGCGTGCCCTCCAGCGCCATCTGGCGAAGGCGGATGTAGTAGATGGTCTTGATGCCCTTCTTCCAGGCGTAGATCTGCGCCTTGTTGATGTCGCGGGTCGTCGCGGTATCCCGGAAGAACAGCGTCAGCGACAGGCCCTGGTCGACGTGCTGGGTAGCCGCCGCATAGGTGTCGATGATCTTCTCCGGCCCGATCTCGTAGGCATCCTGGTAGTAGTCGAGATTGTCGTTGGTCATGAAGGCGGCCGGGTAATAGACGCGGCCGATCTTGCCTTCCTTGCGGATCTCGATCTTCGAGACGATCGGGTGGATCGAGGAGGTCGAGTGGTTGATGTAAGAGATCGACCCCGTCGGCGGCACGGCCTGCAGGTTCTGGTTATAGAGACCACCAGACATGACCGCTTCCTTCAGCGCCAGCCAGTCTTCCTGCGTGGGGATTTCGATACCGGCATTTGTGAACAGGTCGGCAACCGTCTGTGTAGCCGGTTTCCATTCCTGCTCGGTGTATTTGTCGAAATATTCGCCGGACGCATATTTCGAATTCTCGAAACCCTTGAAGCTCTGGCCACGCTCGACCGCCAGCCGGTTCGACGCACGAATGGCGTGATAGGTCACCGTGTAGAAATACATGTTGGTGAAATCGACGCCCGCTTCGGAGCCGTAGTGGATCCGCTCGCGGGCGAGATAGCCATGCAGGTTCATCTGTCCGAGACCGATGGCGTGGCTTTCGTCATTGCCCTTCTCGATCGACGGGACCGAGGAGATATGGCTCATGTCGGAAACCGCCGTCAGCGCCCGGATCGACGTCTCGATCGTCTTGCCGAAATCGGCCGAATCCATCGCTGCCGCGATATTCAGAGAGCCGAGATTGCAGGAGATGTCCTTGCCCATATGCTTGTAGGACAGGTCGTCGTTATATTCGCTGGCCTCGCTGACCTGCAGGATCTCCGAGCAGAGATTGCTCATGGTGATGCGCCCGGCGATCGGGTTCGCCTTGTTCACCGTGTCCTCGAACATGATGTAGGGATAGCCGCTCTCGAACTGGATTTCGGCGATCACCTGGAAGAAGTCGCGTGCCTTGATCTTCTTCTTGCGGATGCGGCTGTCGGCCACCATCTCGCGATACTTTTCGCTGACCGAGATCTCGGTGAAGGGCACGCCGTAGACGCGTTCCACGTCATAGGGCGAGAACAGGTACATGTCCTCGTTGTTCTTGGCGAGCTCGAAGGTGATGTCGGGGATGACGACGCCGAGCGACAGCGTCTTGATGCGGATCTTCTCGTCGGCATTTTCGCGCTTGGTATCGAGGAAGCGCATGATATCGGGGTGATGCGCATTCAGATAGACCGCACCGGCCCCCTGCCGCGCGCCGAGCTGGTTGGCGTACGAGAATGCGTCTTCCAGGAGCTTCATCACCGGAATGATGCCCGACGACTGGTTCTCGATATGCTTGATCGGCGCACCGGCCTCGCGGATGTTGGTCAGCGACAGCGCCACGCCGCCGCCGCGCTTGGAAAGCTGCAGCGCCGAATTGATCGAGCGGCCGATCGATTCCATATTGTCCTCGACCCGCATCAGGAAGCAGGAGACGAGCTCGCCGCGCTGCTTCTTGCCGGCATTGAGGAAGGTCGGCGTCGCCGGCTGGAAGCGCCCGGAAATGATCTCGTCGACCATATCGCGGGCGAGCGCCTCGTTGCCGCGCGCCAGCGCCAGCGCCACCATGCAGATACGGTCTTCGTAGCGCTCCAGATAGCGCTTCCCGTCGAAGGTCTTCAGCGTGTAGCTGGTGTAGTATTTGAAGGCGCCGAGGAAGGTCGGAAACCGGAATTTCTTGGCATAGGCGTGATCGAAGAGATCGCGGACGAAATTGAACGAATACTGGTCAAGCACCTCCTGCTCGTAATAGCCCTCGGTCACCAGATAATCGAGCTTCTCCCGGAGGTTATGGAAGAAGACGGTGTTCTGGTTGACGTGCTGCAGGAAATATTGCTTGGCCGCCTGCCGGTCCTTGTCCAGCTGGATCTTCCCCTCGCCGTCATAGAGGTTCAGCATCGCGTTCAGCGCGTGATAATCCAACGCGGCATCAGCGGCCTGCGCCTTCAAGGGGCGCTCGAGAACTGCCGTGTCCAAAATCGTTCCAATCCGTGTTTGACATTGGCGACGTCGTCGGCCGTGCCGAGAAGCTCGAACCTGTAGAGGTACGGCACCTGGCATTTGCGCGAGATGATGTCGCCGGCGAGCCCGTAGGTCTCGCCGAAGTTGCTGTTGCCCGCAGCGATCACGCCGCGAAGGTTCGAACGGTTTGCCGCATCGTTCAAGAAACGGATCACCTGTTTGGGAACGGCCCCCTTGCCGCCCTCGCCGCTATAGGTCGGGACGACAAGCACATAGGGCGACCCTGCCTGCAGGGTCTCGCCGGTAATGGGGATGCGCTGCGCGGGAAGGCCGAGCTTCTCGACGAAACGATGGGTGTTCTCCGACCGGCTGGAAAAATAGACGATCTCGCCCATCGCGGCAGCCGATCAGGCGAGCGCGCTGATCATGTCAGGGCGGAAGCCCGCCCAATGCTGCTCGCCGGCGATGACGACGGGCACCTGGCGGTAGCCAAGACCCTGTACCAGCTCGTAGGCAGCGCTATCGGTGGAAACGTCGATGATCGTGTAGTCGATGCCCTGGCGGTCGAGGGCGCGGGTGGTCGCGGTGCATTGGACGCAGGCGGGCTTGCTGTAGACGGTGATGCTCATTGTGAAAACCTCGTGACTGGAAGGCATGGGATATCGCTCGGACATCCGCCGATGTCCGCGCTTGGGAAGATCGAAATGGAAGGCAGCCGTTGCCGATTGCCGGGCGTCAGCAGCCCGTCATTCGCGCCGGTATGATCTGAAACTCAAAGACATAAGACTTCACCCCGAAGTGGCTCATGCAGGACACACCGGAGGAAGCGAAGAGCCGCATCATGCGCTCACCTCATCGCTCGCCAGCCGGACACCCCGCCCGTGGACGTTTTTCGCTCAAGGCAGGTCTCCTGGCTTGCGGATCATCACATTCATCCCGGCCTTCCCGGGTCTTCATGACCCAGTGACCCGAAATGGGACAGATGCTCGCCGCTTACAGTTGCGGGGGCAGCTCCGGCATTGTCCCGCCTTGCAGCGGGTCTCACCGAATTCCCGTCTTAGCCCACGATCCCTACGAATCGCGAGAACCTCGAACACTAGATATAGTACGCGAGTCAAAATCAGCGTCAATAATTTGTTTGCCAACAGCACTGAGGAAAGTGGGGAAATCCGGCGAACATGGTGAATGGGGAGTAAACGCAGCCTTTGTATCAAGGCCGCCCACTCCCCTCCCGCGATCAATCCGCAGCCGAAAATCGATATGCGGTGCCCTGCCGCTCGGCATAGCCGACACCGGGATAGGCCCAGTGGTAGCCGAGCAGCTTGAGCTTCTCGCCGGCGGCGCGGTCGAGCACCATCTTGCGGTTTGCGAGCGCGATCTCCGGCTCGGTGTCGAAGCCGAAGTGCCAGTCCGGGTGCTCGAAGAAGACGACATTGCTGGTTGCCGCATCGCCGGTGATCAGCAGATTGTCGCGGCCGCGAAGCTCGAGCGAGATATGGCCGGGCGTATGCCCGCGCGTGCTGACCGCCTGCATGCCGGAGACGATCTCGTCGCCGGGCTTTACCAGCGTCAGGCGATCCCTGACGGCGTTCAGATCACGCTGGGCGCCACGGGCAAAGCCGTGAAGCGCTTCGGGCATGTGGATCTCGAAATCCTTGTCCGTCCAGAAGGCCCATTCCGCTTCGCTGACATAGTAGTCGGCATTCGGATAGAGCAGCGTTCCGTCGGAATTGACCGTGGCGCCGGAGTGATCGGGATGAACATGGGTGAAGATCACCTTGGTGATCGCTTCAGGGTCGATGCCGGCGGCCTTCAGATTTCCTACGAGGCGGCCCGCGGTATCCTGAAAGCGCGTGCCCGATCCGTTGTCGACGAGGATCAAATCCTTGCCGGACCGGATCAGCGGAATGTTGACCTGGAAAGGAGCGGCCGTCGCATCGCCGCCGATACGGCCGAGGATGGCGGGGCGATCCTCCGCCGGCGTATCCGGCAGAATGATCTGGTCCGGCAGCATGATGAAACCATCGCTGAAGACGGTTATGTCGAATGCACCATGTTCGAAGCTGTAGGGCTTGGTTTCGGTCATGCGGGTCATCTGAACATCCTCCGGTTTCGGTGTAAGGCAGGGCGGCGCCGGGATCGATGGCGCCGCCCGCGACAGGGGTTACGAACGGGCGAATTCGAGAAGATCAGCGTTCAGCTGATCCTTGTGGGTATCCGTCAGGCCATGCGGCGCACCGGGATAAACCTTGAGGATCGCGTGCGGGATGAGCGTCTTGGAAGTACGCCCGGCGGCATCGATCGGCACGATCTGGTCGTCGTCTCCATGCACGATCAGCGTCGGCACGTCGAACTTCTTCAGATCCTCGGTAAAATCGGTCTGCGAGAAGGCGACGACGCTGTCGTAGGTGTTCTTGTGGCCGCCCATCATGCCCTGCATCCAGAAGCTGTCGATCATGCCCTGCGAAGCCTTGGCACCCGGACGGTTGAAGCCGAAGAACGGGCCGCCGGCGATATCCTTGTAGAGCTGCGAACGATCCTTGAGGCTCGCTGCCTGGATGCCGTCGAAAACTTCCTTCGGCAGGCCGCCCGGGTTCTTGTCTGTTTTGACCATCAGCGGCGGCACGGCGGAGATGAGGCCGGCCTTGGCGACGCGGCCTGTGCCATGGCGCCCGATATAGCGGCTGATCTCGCCGCCGCCGGTCGAAAAGCCGATCAGGATGATCTCCTTGAGATCGAGCTGCCCGATGAGATCGGAGAGGTCATCGGCATAGTGGTCCATGTCGTTGCCGTCCCACGGCTGGCTGGACCGGCCGTGACCGCGGCGGTCATGGGTGATGACGCGGAAGCCGTTATTGGCGAGATGGAAGGCCTGCGCTTCCCAGCTGTCGGCCGAAAGCGGCCAGCCGTGGCTGAGGATGACCGTCTGGCCCTTGCCCCAGTCCTTGTAATAGATCTCGACGCCGTCGCGGGTGATGATCCTGCTGCCCATGGTCCGTGTTCCTTCGTTGCTCTGGTTGGCCTTCGTTTCGGCCTTGGCTGGGGTTGCGATGGTGGAAAGTGCGGTTGCCGTCGCTGCTGCGCCGAATGCGCCGGCCAGCATGTTTCTGCGGGAAATCATTGCGGTTGCTGCGGTTGCCTGTGCCATTGTCCTGTCCTCCGGTTGGTCTCTCAGATCTCGTCGCGTCCTGTCCGGTGCGCTGGTTGATTTGATAGACCCGCGGGCCTAGGCTCTCGACGGGCGAAGCTGACAACGATGGGGGCGGAATTGACAAAAGCGGCTTTGGACGCGCCGGTGGATATCGGCATCGTCATTTATCCGGGTGCCCTGATGTCGGCGATCTATGGTCTGACCGACATGTTCCAGGTGGCCGGCATGCAGGCGGCCGAGCACAGCGAGACCGCGCCGCAGGTGCGCGTCAGCCACTGGCACCTGCAGGAGGATGGTTCCGTCCGCAAGATGTTCGAAAGCCAGCCCGGCACCGGCGAGAAGCTGATGGCGCTGATCTTGCCGCCAACGCTGAACGACCTGCCGGTCGGCCGCCGCATGGGCGGCCTTCCCGGCTGGATCCGCGCCCGCCACGCCGAGGGTACGACGATTTGCTCGGTCTGCGGCGGCGCCTATCTGCTCGCAGAAACCGGGCTCGCCTCCGGCCGCACGATCACCACCCACTGGTCGCATCAGGAGCTAATCGCCAGTCGCTACGGCGATGTCGGCGTCAATACCGACAAGCTGATCATCGACGAGGGCGATATCATGACTGCCGGCGGCATGATGGCCTGGATCAATCTCGGGCTGAAACTCGTAGACCGGCTGATGGGCTCGAGCGTCATGCTGGCGACCGCGCGCTTCATGCTGGTTGATCCCGGCGCCCGCGAGCAGAGCTACTACGCCACCTTCTCGCCGAAGCTCGATCATGGCGACACCGTGATCCTGAAGATCCAGCACTGGCTACATGGGACGAACGTGAAAGGATTGACGCTGCTTGCCATGGCCGAGCGCGCCGGGCTTGGCGAGCGCACCTTCCTGCGCCGCTTCCAGAAGGCGACGGGCATCAATCCGACCGAATACTGCCAGCGCCTGCGGATCGCCAAGTCCCGCGAGTTGCTGGAGCGGTCGCATATGACGATCGAGCAGGTGGCCTGGCAAAGCGGCTACGAGGATCCGAAGACATACCGGAAGGTTTTCAGGAAGATTCTCGGCCTTTCGCCGGCCGAATACCGCATCCGCTTCTCGCTCGGCCGCGGCCAGCCGGCAGCATTGCCGGCCTAGTTTCTCAGCTCAGGAGAGAAGCATCGAGGACGGAGCGCTGGTCTCGACCGGCGCCTGCAGCTTCTGCGCCGCGAGCACGACTTCGACGCGATTGCGGGCGTCGAGTTTCTGCATCAGCAGCGTCATGTAGTGCTTGACGGTCTTCTCGCTGATATCGAGCATGCTGGCGATTTCGCGGTTGGTCTTGCCCTGCAGCAGGTAGTTGACGATCTGCTCCTCGCGGGCGCTGAGCCGCTTCTGCATCTGCGCCTTGCGGCGGATTTCCGCCGTCTTCATCGACAGGATGACCTTGGTGGCAAAGCCCGGCGTGATGAAAGTGCTGCCGTCATGGACGGTCTTGATCGCCTCGTAGAGATCGCGTGCCGTGCTGCCCTTCAGCACATAGCCGCAGACGCCGAGATTGAGAACCTGGATCGCCGTGTCGATATTGGCGGTCGCCGTGAAGACCACGACCTTGGTGCCTTCGTAGTTCTTCTGGATCAGCTCAAGCGCCGCCAGCGTGTCGCCCGGCATGCTGAGATCGGTGACGAGGACATCGGGACGATGCTCCTCGACGATCTTCAGGGCGTCGATGGCATTCTCCCCGCGCGCCGTGACCCGGAGGTCATCCTTAGCGGAGTAAAGATTAACCAGTCCATCCAGTAATATTGGATGATCATCTACGAACGCGACCGAGATAGACATGATGACGAATAACCCCCTCGTCTTTCTATCCAACAGCTCTAATGTAATCAGAGCAAAACATAAAGCTGGATTTTAATGCTTGGTTAACTTCATCGTATTTGTGTCTATGCCACATCTATGCTTATAGCTACCTATCAATTCGGCTAGTTCCGGCTCAATGGGCGGCGGCATCCGCCTGCTGCAGTTCCAGCGTCATCGCCAGCACCATGCCGCCATCCGGGCGCTTGCCGATGGTCAGCGACCCGCCGAAGCTTTCGATGCGCTGGCGAAGGCCGTAAAGGCCCATTCCCCCTTCGCGCGCCGCAAGCGGCAGCGTCCCCGGAGGCAGACCGTCATCCTCGACCGAAATCGAGATGACCGGCATGTCGATCCGACATCGGACACGCTGACCGTTGGCGCCGGCATGTCGGTAGGCATTGTTGAGCCCCTCCTGCACGAAGCGGTAGATGCACGTCTTCAGCGCCGGGGGCAGATCGGCATTCGTGCCGCTTGAGGTGAAGGCGACCTTGGTTCGCGTGCGCGCCTCGTGCTGCTTGATCGCTTCGGCCACCACATCCTTGGCCCAGAGATGCAGGATCTCCGGCAGGAGCAGCGACTTCGTCACCGCGCGCGTTTCGATGAGCGCTTCCCCCAGCGCCTTGTTCGTCGCGTCGAGAGCCCTGTCGCGCTCATCCTTGCGGGTCAGGTCCCGCAGCTCGTCGAGCTGCAGGATGGCGAGCGTCATCAGCTGAACGGGACCATCATGCAGATCGGCGCCGATGCGGCGGATGAAGGTCTCATTCATGTTGGCGAGCTCCATCGAGGCCCGCCGCGCCGTATCGCGCAGCTCCATCAGCTCCTTCGAGGCAAGCTCCGCCTCCTCGGCGCGATGGCTCAGCGCATGGCGCTGGGTCTCAATCGTCCGGCTGCCGCGCCTGACGATCAGGAACAGGCCGAGCATGACAACGAAGGAAAACAGCGCGACGGTCGTCCAGGTGACGATCCGCAGGCGCGCGACTTCGCCGGCGAAGCCACTCGGATCCTCGTGTATCTCGGCGACACCGATAATTCTCCCCGAGGCTTGGTCGTGCAGCGGGCTGTATATCTCAAGATACTGGGTGTCGATGTTGCGGAATGTATGCTCATCGGCATGAAGGTCCGCATAGACGGCAACGATATCACCTTTGAGGGCGCGCTTCAGGCCCTCCGGAAAACTGAACCGATGGCCGATCATCTGCTTGGTCCGCGAGTAAGCGACGGTACCGTCGGGTGCCCATATCTCGATATGCGGAAACCGCGCCTTGAAATCCGGGCCGTCGAACAATGAATCGAGCAGCGTAATGCTGGCCGCCGGAAGAACCTTCGAGAGCGCCAGCGCCTGGACCTCCGCCTCCGTCAGGCTCTGCACCAGAAGTGCTGTCGTCCCCGCCTTGCTGTTCAGCGCCTTGTCGGACACCAGCCGCGTCGTCAGATAGCCAGCCGAGAGCGTGGCGATCAGGATGACAAGCCCGCTCGCAATCAGAAACTGCGTCGAAAGCGTCCGGTGCGTCACCCAGGCGATCACATGCGTGAACAGCGGCGAGCGCTGCTGCGCTGGCTCCTTCACCTCTTCATGCACGTTAATATCCCCACCCCAAAGTATTCACTCGGCAAAACGTCCCCCAATGCCGATCAGGCCTCTATCGTCGCAGTATTGCGGCGCGAAAGAAAGGACCATTTTTATACTATAGGTGCAGGCCGATTCTATCAGACCAAAGGCCAATTCATCATAGGACTTTGCTCCCGGAGTAATAAGGACCGAAGACCTGCTCCGCCGGTGGACGAACATCGAAAACATCGTCCGACCATGCGCCGTTCAAAACCCCGGCAATTTTCCGCAAGATCGCATCATCCCAAGCCAGCCGTGCAAGGCGGGCTTCTTGAAACATCAGGGGCAATTCAACCCCGCCGGCTTCGCAGCGCGATCCGGCGGACAGGACAAGTTTGCGAAAAACCAGGCGCCGGGACAGCGCGCCGACGGAGGGGAAAATGGTAACGCTTGTAAGACACGACCTCGAATTCATCCTGAAGCAGATCGCCATCGCCGAACAGCATGCGGCCGGTGGCGACCTCGCAGCACTCGTCGCCGAAGCCGGCGAAGCCGCCGGCGCGACCGGCACCGGTGCGCCGCAGGCACATCTCCTGCCTTACGGTCTCAGGACAGTCGACGGCAGCTACAATAATCTGCTCGACGGCAAGGAAACCTGGGGCGCAGCCGACCAGCCGTTCACGCCGCTGGTGCAGCCGAACTACCTCAACGAGAACGATGACACGCTGGCATTCGGTCCGGGATCGGTCCTCACCAACGGCAACTATACGCCGGGAACTCCCAGCGCCGTCGGCCCGGGCACCGTCGTCGATGCCGATCCGCGCATCATCTCCAACCTGATCGTCGATCAGACCAGCAATAACCCGGCCGCGATCATGGTCTATGACGCCATGCTCGCCGAGGGCAAGACGGCGACCCGCGCGCCGATGCAGGACGCCAACGGCGCCGCCGTCGTCCATGCGAATGACGTGATCGGTCCCGACGGCACCGTTCTCGCTGCGGCCGGCACGCCGGTCTACGTCTACACCTTCGAAAACGTCTCGCCCGATATCGGCGACTCCGCACCTTACAATTCGATGTTCACACTGTTCGGCCAGTTCTTCGACCACGGCCTCGATCTCGTGGCCAAGGGCGGCGCCGGCACGGTCTATATCCCGCTGTCGCCGGACGACCCGCTTTACAATCCGGCATCGCCGCATACCAATTTCATGGTTCTGACCCGCGCCAGCCGCGACGCCGACGGCGAAGTCGCCGCCAACACCACGACCCCCTGGGTCGACCAGAACCAGACCTATACCTCGCATGCCTCGCATCAGGTCTTCCTGCGCGAATATGTCATGCACGAAGGCAAGCCGGTCGCGACCGGCAACCTGCTCGACGGCGCCCGCGGCCTGCCGACCTGGGCCGACATCAAGGAACAGGCCCGCGAGATGCTCGGCATCGAGCTGACGGATGCCGATGTCACCAACATTCCGCTGCTGCGCACCGATCCCTATGGCCGCTTCATCCCCGATGCCAACGGCTTCGCACAGGTCATCACCGGCATTGGCGCCGACGGCATCCCGAACACGGCTGACGACATCGTCGTCTCCGGCACGCCGGGCGCCCCGGTCAGCACAGCCGGCGCCGTTCGCATCGGCCATGCCTTCCTCGACGATATCGCCCATGCCGCAGTGCCGGTCATCGCCGGTGGCGTGCTGCAGGCCGATGGCGACGATGCCGTCGGTTATTCCGGTGGCTTCAACACCCGCGGCCAGCAGACCGCCTATGACGACGAGCTGCTCGACGCCCACTACATCACCGGCGACGGCCGCGGTAACGAGAATATCGGCCTCACCTCGATCCACCACATCTTCCATTCGGAACACAACAGCGTCGTCGAGCAGACGAAGCAGGTGGTCCTCGACAGCGCTGATCTGGTCTTCATCAACCAGTGGCTCCTTGAGCCGATCACCACATTGCCGACCACCGAAGCCGAGCTCGAAGGCCTTGTCTGGAACGGCGAGCGCCTCTTCCAGGCCGGCCGCTTCACGACCGAAATGCAGTATCAGCATCTGGTCTTCGAAGAATTCGGCCGCAAGATGCAGCCGGATATCGACGCCTTCCTCTTCGAACCGTCGACCGATATCAACCCGGCGATCTTTGCCGAATTCGCCCACGCGGTTTACCGCTTCGGTCACTCGATGCTGAACCAGGATATCGACCGTCTCGTCGAAAATCCCGACGGCACCTTCAGCTTCGACAACATCACGCTCTTCGACGGCTTCCTGAACCCGCTCGAACTCGGCGAGGTCGATGCCAACGGCGACGTACTGATCGATCACGACCAGGCAGCCGGCGCGATCATCCGCGGCATGACCCGCCAGGGCGGCAACGAGATCGATGAATTCGTCACCGACGTGCTGCGCAACCAGCTGGTCGGCATCCCGCTCGACCTTGCAGCCCTCAACATCGCCCGCGGCCGCGACGTCGGCCTGCCGACGCTCAACGAGGCGCGTGCGCAGTTCTATCAGGCCGCCGGCCAGGATACGCAGCTGAAGCCCTATGTCAGCTGGACGGACTTTGCGCTGAACCTGCAGAACACCGCCTCGATCGTCAATTTCATCGCCGCCTACGGCACGCATTCCTCGATCACCGGCGCAACGTCGCTCGACGCCAAGCGCGCCGCGGCAGCCTCCATCGTGCTCGGCACGGCAGGCGCACCGTCCGACCGCCTCGACTTCCTGAACTCGACCGGCGCCTGGGCGAATGCCGAGACCGGCCTGAACGACATCGACCTCTGGATCGGCGGCCTTGCCGAGAAGAAGATGGACTTCGGCGGCATGCTGGGCTCCACCTTCTCCTTCGTCTTCGAACTGCAGATGGAAAACCTGCAGGAATCCGACCGCTTCTACTATCTCTCGCGTGTCCAGGGCCTGAACCTTCTCAACGAGCTGGAAAACAACTCGCTGAGCAAGATCATCATGCGCAACACCGATCTCGGCGCGGGCTCCACCTCTCTGCCGGGCGACATCTTCTCGACACCCGACTACACGCTTGAAATGGATGAGAGCAAACAGGTCGGCGATGACCCGATCTTCACCGATCCGATCCTGCAGGCCCTCACCCCGCTGGTCGTGCGCCGCGACACCGATGGTGACGGCGACCTCGACTACATGGCCTATCACGGCGGCGACCACGTCGTCATGGGCGGCACCGAAGAAGACGATACGATCATCGCCGGCGAAGGCGACGACACGATCTGGGGCTATGGCGGCAACGACACACTAGAAGCCGGCTACGGCGTCGACCACGTCCACGGTGGCGAAGGCGACGACATCATCACCAATGCCGGCACCGATATCGGCGCGGCCGACTTCCTGCATGGCGAGGGCGGCAACGACGTCATCCATGGCGGCAGCGGCCTGGCGCTGATCTTCGGCAACGACGGCAAGGACTTCATCATTGCCGGCCCAGACGGCAAGCACGTGCTCGGCGGCCTCGGCGACGACTTCATCCGCGGCGGTGACGGCGGCGACTTCCTGATGGGCAACGAAGGCAACGACTGGATCGAAGGCGGCGGGCGTTTCGACACGCTCTCCGGTGAAAACTCCGAGCTGTTCTTCAACTCCTCGATCATCGGCCACGACGTTCTGAACGGCGACGGCAGCGACACCGACTACGACGCCGAATCCGGCGACGACATCATGTTCCAGGGCGATGGCATCCAGCGCAATAACGGCATGGCCGGCTTCGACTGGGCGATCCACAAGGGCGACGACACCGCGGCCAATTCCGATCTCGGCATCCCGCTCTTCGCCACCCAGGAAGCGTTCATTCTACGCGACCGCTTCGACCTCGTCGAAGGTCTCTCGGGCTGGGTCCACGACGATGTGCTCACCGGCCGCGTCGCCCCGACCAATGCCCGGGCGGAACTGCAGAACACCGCAGCGATCCCCGGCACCGGCAGCCCGCTCGAAAGCTATTCGAACGCGCTGCTCGAAAAGAACCTCAGCTTGATCAACGGCCTCTCGGCGCTCGTCGCCCACCGTGCCCGCACAACCGTCACCGTCAACGGCGTCACCGAGACGATCGTGATGGATACGGCCGATGCCTCCGACATCCTGCTTGGCGGCGGCGGCAACGACGTGATCACCGGCCTTGCCGGCGACGACATCATCGACGGCGACCGCTGGCTCAACGTCCGCATCCGCATCAACGACCTCAACGGCAACGAGATCGGCTCGTCCGACGGCCTGAGCAAGGGCGTCTACGCCGCCAACGGCGCAACACTGTTCGGCGGACGGTCGCTGAGCGACCTGATGTTCGACCGCACGCTGAACCCGAGCCAGCTGGAGATCGTTCGCGAGATCATCGACGGCAACGAGGAAGGCGATATCGACACGGCTGTCTATACCGACGTCCGCGCCAACTACACGATCACGCAGAATGCGGATGGCAGCATCACTGTCGCTCACACGGGCTTCGATGACGCTGCAGTCGATCCCGACGAGGAGACGGCCACGAACCCGGTTTCGGACGGCACAGACCGCCTCTTCAATATCGAAAAGCTGCGCTTCGCCGACGGCGAATATTCGCTCAGCCCTCCGCAGCTCCAGCTCTACACGCTCGATCGCGGCCAGTATCTCGACGACTTCGCACCGTCTAGCTACACCGGCTCCGATGGCACTACGCCTTGGACCGCACCGTGGACCGAGAGCAGCGATACCGGCGGCGCCACTGGCGGGGATGTCTTTGTCACCGGCGGCGAGCTCCGCTTCGATGAGGATGGCAACGGTGCCACCGTCCAGCGTGTCGCCAACCTTGCAGGCGCAACGTCGGCCCGCCTCACCTACGATGTGGACGAGAGCGGCCTCGACGCGAACGACAGCGTCACGGTCTGGTTTGCCGCCAATGGCGTCAACTTCATCCAGGTCGATACCATCAACTCTGCCACCAACAGTGACCAGCGGAGCATCGATCTGACCGGCCCTTTTACGGCGGGCGCGATCATTCGCTTCACGTCAACCGCACTCGGCAATAACGATATGGTCAATATCGACAATGTCGCAATCGAGTTCACTCGCCCGGCAGCCGTACCCTCGACGAACTACGCGGCGACCTTTGTGGAGAATGGCGACCCGATCGCCATCGCCTCCGGTCCGGCGATCACCGACGAAGACGGCCAGATCGTCTCCGCACGGATCGTCCTGACCAACGCCCAGAATGGCGACCTGCTGACCGCAGGCACGCTTCCGGCTGGCATCACGGCCCAGACAGACACATCGGTCGCCGGCCAGATCGCGATCACGCTGACGGGAACTGCAACACTTGCGGCCTACCAGGCGGCGATCCAGGCGATCTCTTACGGCAATAGTTCCGACCAGCCGGGAACCGTGCCACGTGTAATCACCGTCACCGTCAATGACGGCCTGATGGACAGCAGTCCATCGACCGCGACGATCTCGGTAACGGCAGTCAACGACCTGCCTGTCGCCGGTGACGACAGCGTCATCACCAACGTTGAAACCGGGACATTCGTCATTCCGGAATGGGCGCTGCTCGCCAACGATACCGATGTCGACAGCGTCCTCAACATCACAGGCGCTACCGAGAACCAGACGAGCTTCGGCGTCGCGGTCGGTCCGACAGGCGACATCACCGTCACTCACACGACTGCGCAGCAGCGCAACTTCACCTACACGGTGAACGACGGTGCGGCGACCGATACGGCAACGGTATCGGTCACCCGCGACACCAACGATGTCAGCGGCACGACCGGTAACAATATCCTGATCGGCGACAACTCCGGCGACACGTTCGACGGCGGCACCGGCAACGACATTATCCTCGCCGGTGGCGGCAACGACACCATCGTCTGGAACGCCAATAACAACGGCGCAACAGACGGCCGCGACATCGTCGATGGCGGCGCCGGTACCGATACGTTCGACCTCAACGGCCGCACCGGCCAGGGCGGCAACGAGACCTTCCGCATCTATACGCGGCAGGCCGCCGAGCTTGCCGGCATCACCGGGCTGATGGCGACAACCGAAATCGTCATCACCCGCAACGGTACCGACAACGCCTCTGTCATCGCCGAGCTCGACAACATCGAGGAGATCACCGTCGGCAACATCACGCTCGACGACGGCACGCCGACTGGCGGTGTGACCGGCGGCGACACGATCACCGTCATCGGCGACTTCTCGCAGACCAGTCTGGCGCTGAACACCATCACCATCGATGGCACCGATGGCGACGACGTCATCGATATCTCGGCGCTGCAGTCCGCCCACCGTATCGTCTTCCGCTCGAACGGCGGCAACGACACGATCGTCGGCACGCTGCGTCCGCAGGATGTCATCGAACTGCCGGACGGTCTCACCGCCGCAGACTTCGAAACGACTGTCGATGACGAGGGACGCACGGTCATGACCCGTGACGGCAGCTCGATCACCTTCGTCGCCCCTGAAGGGTCAGTACCGCCGGTTGATCCCGGTGACGACGATCACGAAGAGGAGGAGGAAGAAGAGCAGGAAGGTAGCGATGACGGTGATGACGACGACAACGGTGAGCAGCCGTCCGGCGGCGAAGGCACGGCTCCGGCCACGCCCCGCACGCTGATCGGCACTGGTGCCGGCGAAGCCCTGCTGGGTGCAGCCGCAGCCGACATCATCCTTGCCGGCGACGGCAACGACATCCTTGTCGGCGAGGCCGGCAGCGACATCCTTCGCGGTGAAGGCGGCAACGACCTCATCACCGGCGGCGCGGGTGCCGATGTCACCTCGGGCGGCGACGGCGACGACGAGATCCATGGCGGCGCCGATGCCGACCATATCTTCGGCGACGCGGGTGCCGACCGGCTCTACGGCGACGATGGCGACGACGTCATCGAAGGCGGCGCAGGCGACGACCAGGTATGGGCGGGTGCCGGCAACGACCTGATCCTCGCCAAGCTCAACGACGGCTCCGATACCTACTGGGGCGGAGAGGGCAACGACACGCTCGACTATGCAGCGGCCACCACCAACCTCACGGTCGATCTAGGCAACGGCTTCATGGGCAGAGGCAGCGTCGCGGGATCGAGCACCGGGACGGATACGATCTACGGCTTCGAGAACTTCATCGGCGGATCCGGCCACGACACGATCATCGCGTCGCTTGCCGCAAATGTCATCGATGGCGGGGCCGGCGACGACATCTTCCGCTTCACTTCGGCGGCGGCGGCCAACGGCGACAAGATCTACGGCTTCCAGCCGGGCGACAAGATCGACTTCTCGGCCATCGACGCCAACACGTCGGTTGCCGGTGTCCAGGGCTTCGCCCTGAAGGCAGGCTCGATCACCGCCGCAGGCCAGATCGCCGTCAGCCACGAGACCATCGATGGCGAGGCCTTCACGGTGCTACGCGGCAACGTCAACGCCGATCCGGAAGAAGACTTCGAACTGATGATCGCGGGCACCCATAACCTGAAGGCATCGGACTTCAACGGGGTCTCCTGATCGATGGCTCTGCCCCATGGCCACTGACGGCCATGGGGCATGCCGAATGAATTGCCGGAGGGGAAAATCATGGCAACGAAGAAGAAAGAGCCGCAGTACAAGATCGACAAGGCACGCGGCATCATGACCTATCTGTTCGGCCTGTCCGGGCTCATCAACATCCTGGCGCTGACAGGCGCCTTCTACATGCTGCAGATCTACGACCGGGCGCTCGCCAGCGGCAGCATCTCCACCCTGATCGCCCTCTCGGTCCTGGCGATCGGCCTCTATCTCTTCCAGGGTGTCTTCGACATCCTGCGCTCGCAGATCCTCGTGCGCCTCGGCGCCCGGATGGATACGACGCTGGCGCCGCTGACGCACCAGGTCGTCGTCGAGATGCCGCGCTACGGCTATTCGACCGCCGAAGCCGCCGAGCGCGGCCGCGATGTCGATACGCTGCGCAGCTTCCTCGGCGGCCAGGGCCCGATCGCCCTCTTCGACCTGCCGTGGATCCCGATCTACCTCGTCTTCGTCTGGCTGCTGCATCCGGTACTCGGCATGCTGACGCTTGGCGGTGCGGCGGTTCTCGCCGGCCTGACGATCCTCGCCGAAGTGCTGACGCGGCGCCATGCACAGACGATGATCAAGGCGGCCGTCACCCGCAATGCCGTTCTCGACTCCAATACCCGCAACAGCGAAGTCCTGCATGCCATGGGCATGACGCAGCGTGCGGTCGACCGTTTCGAGCGCGCCAACCGCTACCACCTCGAGCACCAGACCAAAACCTCGGATATCGGCGGCACACTGTCAGGCCTCTCCAAGGTGCTGCGCATGATGCTGCAATCGGCGATCCTCGGTCTCGGCGCTTATCTGGCGATCGGCGGCGAACTCTCGGCCGGCGCCATCGTCGCCGCCTCGATCGTCACCAGCCGCGCGCTTGCTCCCGTCGATCTGGCAATCGCGCAGTGGAAGAGCGTCGTCTCGGCCCGCCGCAGCTATCACCGCATCCAGGAAACGTTGGCCGTGCTGAACGGCAAGGACGAGTTCATACCGCTTCCCGAACCGAAGGAAAGCCTGAAGATCGAGGGCTTGACGACGGTTGCTCCGAGCACCGGCGCCGTGTTGCTCAGCGAAGTCAGCTTCGAGCTGAAGGCCGGCCAGGCGCTCGGCCTTATCGGCCCCAGCGGCGGCGGCAAGACGACGCTGGTCAAGAGCCTGCTCGGCATCTGGCCGGCGCTGCGCGGCTCGGTCCGTGTCGACGGCGCCGATCTCGGCCAGTGGAACACCGATTTCTTCCGCGATCACGTCGGCTACCTGCCGCAGGACGTGGCGCTGATGGACGGCACGGTATCCGACAACATCTGTCGTTTTGCCGAAGAGCCGGATCCCCGCAAGATCATCCTGGCAGCCAAGGCGGCCGGCATCCACGACATGATCGTCCACCTGCGCGAAGGCTACCAGACCGAACTCGGCCCGAACGGCACCGCGCTTTCCGCCGGTCAGCGCCAGCGCGTGGCGCTTGCCCGCGCGCTCTACGGCGAGCCCTTCCTGGTGGTGCTCGACGAGCCGAATTCCAATCTCGACGCCGAAGGCGAAGAGGCGTTGACGACGGCCATTCTCTCGGTCCGGCGCCGCGGCGGCATCGTCGTCATCATCGCCCACCGCCCGAGTGCGCTGCAGGCGGTCGACATGGTCGGCCTGCTGCAGAACGGCAAGCTCGTCTCCTTCGGTCCGAAGGAAACGCTGCTGCAGCCGAAGGCCCGGCCGATCGCCGTCGAGAAGTCGTTCGCCGAACGGCCGGCGCGCACCACTGCGGCGGAATAGGGAGGGCATCATGGAGGAGAAGCTCACCCTTGGCCTGCCGGATGCGCAGGCAGCGATCGCCCCGATCAACAAGTATCGGGAAAAGGAAGAGGAGAAGCGCAGCGCGCGCAAATTCTTCGTACCGCTGACCGCCTTCTCCGCCCTCGCCATGATGTTCGGCAAGGCCGAGCCGGAGGCGAAGAACCAGCAGACGGAAAGCCGCGAGAAGGAAGAAGGCCCGGCAGCGCGCGACGATTACGAAGTCATCGAGGATGTCACGGCCTTCCTGCAGCAGCTCGCCAGCGAGGAATACCCTGTCGAGACCGAGCAGCAGCCCGCGGTGCGCCTGAGCTTCCGCACCACGCTCTTCTACGTTTCCGAACTGCCGGAGCGCGTCCAGCGCGGCGTCGTCACCATCACCGCCAACGACAACCGCCGCAGCATCATCGATACCGGCGAGGGTTTCGAGTTCCCCTCGCCGCGCTCGCCGCTCAGCCTCGATTTCCAGCCACGCCCATCCCGCGGCACTCCCGGGCATGGCGGCGGCGGCCAATCTTCAGAAGACGATCCCAACCGGGCGCCGATGAGTTTCGGACGGCCGATCTTCTCGAGCGGCTTCGTCAACCTGTCGGCGCTGGTGCTGCTCGACGATCTGCTCGCCCATATCTACGATCCCGATGGCGACACGCTGAGCATCAACGATATCAGGGTCACCTCCGGCCAGATCCGCTCCTATGGCGCCGATGTCTGGCTCTATACGCCGCAGCGCGGCTTCGTCGGCGACGTCACCTTCACTTACGACGTTTCGGATGGCGCAGCCGAGATCCGCACTGCCGCGATCTTCCGGCTGCAGAAGGCGCCGCCGCATGAATTGCAGGGCACTGAAGGCGACGACACGCTGACCGGCACGCCGGGCGAAGACCTGATCGCCGGCCTCGGCGGCAACGACACGATCTACGGCCGCGAGAGCGACGACGTCATCAATGGTGGCGCGGGCAACGATCTAATCCTCGGCGGCGACGGCAACGACACGCTCTATGGCGGCGCCGGTCACGACACGCTGTTCGGCGGCCATGGCAACGACGTGCTCTTCGGCGAAGACGGCAACGACCGCATGTTCGGCGAGGCCGGCAACGATATCCTGATCGCAGGCCGCGGCGACGACCAGCTGGGCGGCGGTACCGGCGCCGACCGCATGTTCGGCGAAGAAGGCAATGACGACCTGCTCGGCGAAGCCGGCGACGACTATCTCGACGGCGGCGACGGCGCGGACACGCTGACCGGCGGCAGCGGCAATGACGTGGTGATCGCCGGCAAGGGCGACGATGTCATCAAGGCAGGGCTCGCCGGCGAAGAAACCCGTGCGGCGACAGCCCCCTCCAGCGACGGCAACGACACCTATTCCGGCGGTGAAGGTCATGACGTCTATGATGTCAGAAGCGCCCGCAAGGCGATCACCGCCGATCTGTCGCAGGGCACGGCAACAGGCGAGGAGATCGGCAGCGACCGCCTCACCGAGATCGAAGGCGTGCTCGCGGGCTCCGGCAACGACACGCTGACCGGCAATGACGAAGCCAACGTACTCTCGGGCGGCGAGGGCAACGACGTCCTCTACGGCCTCGATGGCGACGACAGCATTTCCGGCGGCAAGGGCGACGATGTCGTCGTCGTGCGCGGCCGCACCGGCGTTGATGATGAAGACGACGACGATGGCGACGACGACTATTGCGGCGACGACGGTTTCGACACGCTGGACCTCGCCGCGCTCGTGCAGGCAGTCATCGCCGATCTGGAAGCGCAACTTGCCGAGGGCCAGGAGATCGGCCGCGATACGATCGTCGGCTTCGAAGCCGTCATCGGTGGCGCCGGTCACGACCGCCTCTCCGGCAACTCCGCCGACAACATCCTCGTCGGCGGCGACGGCAACGACCGCCTCTCGGGACGCGACGGCGACGACGTGCTGACCGGTGGCGATGGCAACGACATGGTTTCCGGCGACGACGGCGACGATATCGTGCTGGCCGCCGTTCATGCCGCCGACGAAGACCGCGACGGTCGCAGCGATGGCGACGACAGCTACAAGGGTGGCGACGGCTTCGACACCTATAGCGCCGCAGGCGCCGTCCATGCCGTCATCATCGACCTCGACCGCGGGACCGCGACCGGTGTCGATATCGGTGCCGATACGCTCGACGGCTTCGAAGCGGCGATCGGCGGCAGCGGCGCCGATATGCTGATCGCCGGCAACGGATTGAATTTCCTGGCGGGCGGCGATGGCGCCGATGTCTTCGTGTTCCGCAGCCTCGCGGCACTCGAAAACGATGGCGATGGCCGCGACGAAATCCGCGATTTCGCTGTCGGCGACCGGATTGATTTCTCGGAGATCGCCGCCGGCATCGGCGGTCTGGTCTTCGGCGGCGGTGATAGCGGCGGCCCGCAGGCGGCGCCGAACCGCATCGTCCTCTATCACGAGAATTTCGAGGGCGGCGATCGGACGATCGTCAAGGCGATCATCGATTTCGACCGGGACGAGGATTTCGAGATCCTTCTCTACGGCCGCCACGAACTGACGGAACAGGACTTCATTCTCGCAGCACGCGAGCCCGGCCAGGACGGCGTCACGCCGCATCAGGGCTGATCAAGAACAAAGACAATGAGGGGAAAGCACATGCAACCGGCAAAGAAAGAAACCCAGAAGCAGTTCGGCATATCCGGCCGCATCTATCTGTCCGCGTTCCTGGCAGGCGCGCTGGTCTTCGGCATCGGCGGCTGGGCGGCGCAGGCCAAGCTCTCGGGTGCCGTCATCGCGCAGGGGCAGGTCGCCGTCTCGCAACAGGTCAAGGTGATCCAGCACCGCGATGGCGGCATCGTCTCCGAGATCCTGGTTCGCAATGGTGATGCGGTGCGCAAGGGCTCGGTGCTCTTCCGCCTCGACGAGACGCAGACGCGCGTCGAGCTGACGATTGTTCAGGGCCAGCTGCAGCAGATGCTGGCGATGATGACGCGTCTGACAGCCGAGCGCGACGGCGCCGGAACGCTCGACTTCACCGGGCTCGACATCCCCGCGACGCTCCTCGAAAGCGAGACCAAGCTGTTCGGCGAAAATCTCGGCATGCTGACCAACCAGAAGGAACAGCTGCGCCTGCAGATCATTCAGCTGGAACAGCAGGTGGCGGCCTATCGCGCCCAGACGCAGTCGAACGATGCCGAGCAGGAGATCATCGACAAGGAACTGCAGAAGGCCGACAACCTTCTTGCCAAGGGGCTGATCCAGGTGGCGCAGCAGCGCGACTTCGCCCGGCAGAAGGCCCGCAACGAAGGCGCCAAGGGCGAGCTGATGGCGCGGATGGCCGAGACCGAGAACGAGATCAGCGAAGTCCGCATCAAGCTGCTGTCGCTCGACCAGAACCAGCGCAAGGAGGCGCAGACGGAGATCGTCGCTCTGGAAGCCAAGGTGGCTGAACTGAGGGAACGCGAAGTCGCCGCCCGGGACCGCCTGACCCGCATGGAAGTCCGTGCGCCGGTGGATGGCTTGATCTACGACATGCAGATCCACACGATCGGCGGCATTGTCGGCGCCGGTGCGACCGTCATGTCCGTCGTACCTGATAGCGAGGATATGAGCGTCGAGATCCAGGTGCCGCCGGCCGATATCGACCGCATCGCTCCCGGCCAGCCCGCCCGCATGCGCTTCACCGCCTTCAATCAGCGCACGACCCCGGAGTTCCACGGCACGGTCGATGTGGTCGCCGCGGCAACCGCCACCGACCGCGCGACCGGGCGCCCCTATTATCTCGCGACCATCGCGCCCTCCGATCTCCTGGCGCTCGGATCGCGCAAGCTGATGCCCGGCATGCCTGTCGAGGTCTATGTCCAGACAGAGGAGCGCAGCGCGCTTTCCTACCTCGCCAAACCCTTTACGGATCAGATGATGCGGGCGTTTCGCGAGGAGTGATTGGCTTCCGCGAAACGTATCGGCAGCCGCGGCCCGGAGCGTACCGCCATCGCTCCGGGCCGCGCGCCGTTAACCCTTCGTTAACTATATTGGACCAGCCTTGCCGCTATCGAGGCCTCCCAGGAGGCGCGCTTCCAAGCTAAGTTGAGGTGGTAAGATGCGGCTCGTCACTCTTCCCGGAAAGATACTCGCCAAGGCAAACCATACGCTGATCATCATGGGCGACGGCGCGGCGCGCCAGGCCGTCTGTGTGCTCGACGATGCGCTTAAGGCGGCCAGTCCGCAGCGCGTCGATGCGGTGCGCCAGCATCTCGGGCTGATCGAACGAATCGCCAGCGGCAAGACCGATCGCGGCGAAGTGGCCTTCGATGGCCGCGTCTGGATCACCTCCGCTGATCTGGCCAGCGATCACGGCGGGCGCCTGCACTAGCGGTCGAAAAATTCCTGCCACTGCTTTTCGCCGGCCATGCAATCGCTCTTCGGCGCCGTGGCAGCCTTCTGGATTTCCGGCGGCGGGGTCAGCCCGCTGACTTCGAGGACCAGCTTGCGGCGCACGGCAACGCCGAAATCCTCGATCTTGTAGACCGGCAGCACGAAGGCGCCGGGACCGCCGATGACGCAATCGGCATAATAGTTGTCGAGACCGCCGGGAGCGCCCGAGGGCCGCAGCATCAAGGCCAGTCCGTTGATAATCAAGCCCGCCTCCACGGCCTTGTCGCGCGTCGGGGCAACGGGGCTTCCGGCATTGTTGGTGCCGTCGCCTGAGACGTCGATCACCTGCCGCATGGCGGAATAAGGACTGGTGACGATCATCGTCGCACCCTGCGTGATCGCTGTCGAGATCGAGGTGCGGCGCTGGGTATTGAGCGGCCGCTCTTCCAGCCTGTTGGCAAAGGCAAGGGCATCATCCTCATTCTCGATGACATGCCAGTCGATCACCGAGCCGGGCACGACATAACCTGCCCATTCGAAATAGCTGATGGCGATCCGGCCGGTCAGGCCTCCTTTCACCGCATCGATGAATTCTTTGTGCTTGAGCGCCTCGACATAGCCTTCGCGCTGAATGCGAACTTCCTCGAAATCCATCGAGCGGGACGTATCGACGGCCAGCACCAGCTTGACGTCGACCTCGTTCGACCCGGCTTGCGCAAGCATGGGCGCGTTTCCTGAAAGACTCATGAGTATCGCGAGCGTCTCAAACATCGGCAATCCAATCACCGGCTATGGAGTCTGCCGGAGGATATAGTCCGATGCGCCGATCCGCCAATGCGGCCGGAAAAGATTGTGATTGTCTCAAAGATGATCGCCACTCCACACACGTTTTCCTTGTGTTAATCACCCCAAAAGGTCGCTCGGCACAATTTCCGATGTAGGCCGTTATGCGGCCATGTCTGGCTTTCTGCACAATATGCGGCGGCTAAAGAACAGCCGTAGCGGGAATTTCGCGATGATGACCGCGATCGTGCTGCCTGTGCTCGTCGGCGGCGCGGGGCTAGCGATCGATCTCGGCAATATCATCATCTCGCAACGCCAGCTGCAGGAGGCGACGGATGCCGCGGCTCTTGCGGTTTCCACGGCGCTTGCCGACGGCAAGGCGGACGAGACCTCGGGGAAGGCGTTGGCGAAAGACTTCGTCGGCGGGCAGATGGCGAACTATGTGAACGCCACGTCTGCGGCCGCCATCAAAAACGCCACGACGACGACGATCACCACGACAGCGAATGGAACCGCCAAGTCCTTCACCGTCGCCGTCAGCTCACAGGCGACGGTGACATTGACGCCGCTGATGAGCGTGTTTGCCGGAAACACCAAGACGATCAGCGCCTCCAGCAACACCGCCAGCGGCTCCGGCAGCACGAAGAACGGCCTTTCGATGGAGGTGGTCGTCGATGAATCCGGCTCGATGGCGCAGAACACGACAACGGTGAAATCGACCCGCTGCACCCTGTCTCTGCTCGGAACCTGCCTCGCCTACGAGACCATCTACGTCACCAAGATTGAGGCTCTGAAGCAAGCGGCGGCGGCGCTGTTCGACGCGCTGGACAAATCCGATTCAGCGTCGAAATTCGTCAGAACCGGGGTGATCTCCTACACCAACGGCATCAAGGGACAATCCGCTGTCAGCTGGGGAACGGTGGAGTCGCGCAAATACGTGACGAACATGACCATGTCGCCCACTGGCGGCACGGATGCTACCGCCGCGGTCAACACGGCCGATACCGCCATCAAGAAGAACTCTTACGGCACCGACACCGAGAGCGTCGAGCAGATGAAGAAGGGCAATGCCAATTCCGACCGGGTCATCATCCTGATGACCGATGGTGACATGACCGGCAATTCCAACCTGCCGAACAAGGCGCTGGACCAGTCCGTCCGCAACGAATGCGCGACGGCCAAGGCGAATGGGATCGTGATCTACACCGTTGCCTTCATGGCGCCCGAAAACGGCAAGAGCCTGCTGAAATATTGCGCCTCGACGACGGCAAACTACTATGAACCGGAAACCATGGATGGCCTCGTGGCGGCCTTCGCCTCGATTGCCCAAACGGCGACCAAATCCGTCAGCCGCCTGACCAACTAGCCCTACGCACGCCGCCGGTCGGTCGAGGACCGTTCGACCCAGTCGGCCACCGCCCTGTTGCGTCCCTTGGCCTTGGCGCTCAGCAGCGCTGCATCGGCGCGCAGGAGCACATCCGCCGAAGGCATGTCGGCCGTCGTCGAGGCTGCGCCGAGGGAGATCGTCACGGCGCCGAGCAGACGGCCGTGATAGGTGACCGGCGTTGCCGCAATCAGCGTGCGCAGTTTCTCGGCGAGATCGAGCGCGCTGCCTTCGGCACCACCTTCAAGCAGGATCGCGAACTCCTCGCCACCGAAGCGATAGACCGTGCCCGCCTCGCCCACCGTCTCCGACAGGATCGCGGAGACGCGGCGCATCACCTCGTCGCCCGCGTCATGGCCGAATTCGTCGTTGAAGCGCTTGAAGTGATCGATATCCACCATCATGGCGATCACATCGCCCTGTTCGTCTCTGGCGATCCGGTTCAGCGCGTCATCCAGCGACCGGCGGTTCAGAAGGCCTGTGAGCCCATCGCGGATCGCGAGACCCATCAGCCGGTCGCGCAGCTGCAGATTGGCCACGCCGAGGCCGATATTCTCGGCGATCAGCTCGAAATAGAGACGCGCCGAGGCAATTGCCTGACTGTCCGAAGCGCCTTCGAAATAGAGCAAGCCGACCGTATCGCCCTGCGCCGAGAGCGGGACGCAAATGCCCATCTCGTCTGCATGTTCCAAATGCTGGCAAGGAATATCGCCGGCAGCGGCATCGCTGACATGCGGACGGCCGCGCCGCAGCGCCCAGCATTCCGCCGACGTCAGGACTGGACCAGCACGGCGCGGTTCGCGCCAACTGCCGATCGAACTCAGCGCCGTGCGGCTGTCGTTCATGACATAGAGATGACCGGCGAAGTCGGGGAAAATCTGCGGCGCAAAGAGCGAGACGACCTCGGCGAGCTCCTCCTGCCGCTGGCAGGCCTGCAGGCGGTGCATCATCTGCAGGATGAGATCCTTGGTGCGCTGGTCGGCCCGGCGCTCGGCATCCAGCCGCTCGCGCTCCAGCCCATTATCGCGAAAAATCTGGATGGCGTCGTTCATCTCGCCGATCTCATCGCGCCGGTTATCGGTCAAGACCTCGACGGCGTAATCCTGCCGCGCCAGCCGGTTGACGATCCCGGTCATGCGCATCAGCGGCATGGCCACACGCCGCCGCAGCACGAAATAGAGCACGCCGAGGAAAACCGCCGCCGTAAGGCCCAGGAGGCTTTTGGCCACCGCACCCCAGAAGTCGCTCCATTGCTTGGCGTCAGTGAGAGCATCATTGGTGCGGGTGGCGATGAGGTCAGTCAGCTGGCGAACGCTGGTCAGGAGATCGCTCTGCACCCGCTCGTGTTCGGCGCCGAAAAGCGTCTGGCGCGCGCCTTCCTGATCGCCATTCGTATAGGCGGTTACCGCGCGCTCCTCGATCGCATCGAGCGCTTCGCCATCCTGCTCGATCTCCTGGATCAGGGCCATTTCCTGCTGCAGCAGAGCGGCGGCCTTGAAGGATTTCAGCGCTTGCTCGCGATCGCGCTCGCCATTCTCGTCGCCACGGAACGCCTGGAGATGGCGGTCTTCGCCGCGCATCACAAAGAGACGCGCATCCTCGCTGGTCTGCTCGGCCGCCATCGTCAGCCGCTCGGAAAGCTCGTCCAGCGCCTGGCTTTCGACGACCGCCTGCCGCTCGTGATCGGCGCTGCGCGCCGACAGGATGAAGGCACCGCCTGACAGCAGCGTCAGACCGACCGTCACGCCGTAAGCCCAGTTGGTGATCGTGCTAATCCGCATGTCGAAATCTCGCCTGCACGAAAGTCTGTGTCCTAAATCGTACGTCGATATGTGGACCTTAACGATCGAGCGTTAAATGAGTATTTAATAATAAGCGTGAAGGTTGAGCCACCAAAACGGGAACCGGGCATGGCGATACCACAGCTGCTTCAAGCGCAACAACGCGAAAATGTGGAGCTGGCGCAGCAGAGCGCGGCGCTGACGACGATCGACAGGGCGCTGAAAACCTTGCGCCGGCACCTGAAGATGGATGTCGCCTTCGTCTCGCGCTTCATGCCCGACCACCGTCTCTTCCGGAACGTCGATAGCGCCGCCTATCCTTCGCCGCTTCAGGCGGGCGACCTTCTGCCGCTCCATGACGGCTATTGCTACAAGGTGGTGACCGGCCAGCTGCCGCGGCTCATTCCCGATACGTCGCTCTGCCCGGAAGCGATGGAGATCCCAGCGACGCATCAAATGCCGATCGGCGCCCATGTCAGCGTGCCGCTGCTGCTTCATGACGGACGTATCTACGGAACGCTCTGCTGCTTTTCGAAACATGCCGATCCGACGCTGAACGAGCGCGACCTCGAGATCATGAATGCCTTCGCCGAGCTCATCGCCAGCCAGATCAGCGATGAGATCCGCCACAATCTCGATTTCTCGGAGCGCCTGCTGCGCATCACCGAGGCGCTGGCGCTGCGCGAGCCGGCGATCGTCTTCCAGCCGATCTTCGCCATGGCCGACCGCCAGATCGTCGGGCTCGAGGCGCTGGCGCGCTTCGGCGGCGAACCGAAACGCTCGCCGGATATCTGGATCTCGGAAGCGGCCGATGTCGGCATGCGCTCGCGCGTCGAGCGCCAGGCGATCGAGAACGCCATCGACGAGTTCACGACCATCGGCGATGACACGATCTCGCTGTCGCTGAACGTCTCGGCGGCGACCATCGTCGACAGTTCGCTCGATATCGTGCTGCGCCATCTGCCGCTGGACCGGGTCATTCTCGAAGTCACCGAACACGAGAAAATCTACGATTACCAGCAACTCGCCGCCGCCCTCCATCCCCTGCGCGAACGCGGGGTCCGCATCGCCATCGACGATGCCGGATCGGGCTATGCCAGCATGCGCCACGTCCTGAACATCCGGCCTGACATCATCAAGTTCGACATCAGCCTGACCAAGGATATCGAGACCGACAGCGTCAAGCGGGCGCTGGCCCATGCGCTGGTGACCTTCGCCCATCATACCGGCAGCCTTGTCGTCGGTGAGGGTGTCGAGACGGCATCGGAGTTGCGCACGCTCGGCGATCTCGGTGTCGATCTCGTCCAGGGCTATCATCTCGGCCGTCCCGTCGCCGCCGATCTGGTGCGCCAGCATCTGATGGCGAACTGACGGTCGATCGTCAGCCGCGCACAGCACTTGCAAATTTCGGATTGCGGATCGCCCAGCTGACGAGATCGACCTCGATATCGTCGAACCATGCCTCCAGTACCTGCCAGCGATAGCTCATCTCATCGATGAGGGGACGCTGGAGCTCGTGATAGGCATTGGTAAGCTCGGCGATCGCCGCAGTGTCGATCGGTTCTTCGCGGGACTTTTCCTGGAGGGTTTCGAGATATTCGGCCTGGTTCTGATCATGCGCGCGCTTGACCTGCATGTAGGTGCGCAGCGTCACGAGAACTTGGTCTTTGTTGGCCATGAGTCGAATCCCGTTTGGAATCCGAATACCGCGAACCGCATATTCGCGCCAACGAAAAAGCCGGATCGCTAATATTTGTGATCACACAAAAAGGGCGGCCACCGGCCGCCCTTTGCATGCTTAAACTCTTGCCGGATCAGGCGGCGCTGCGCTTCGGCAGCTTCCAGCCCGGGCGGATGAAATGGCAGGTATAGCCATTCGGGATCCGCTCCAGATAATCCTGATGCTCCGGCTCGGCTTCCCAGAAGTCGCTGACAGCAGTCACCTCGGTCACCACCTTGCCCGGCCACAGACCGGAGGCATCGACATCGGCGATCGTATCTTCGGCTATGCGCTTCTGCTCGTCGCTCGTGTAGAAGATCGCCGAGCGGTAGCTCGGGCCGCGGTCGTTGCCCTGGCGGTCCTTCGTCGATGGATCGTGGATCTGGAAGAAAAATTCCAAAAGCTCGCGATAGCTGATCTTGGCCGGATCGAAGATGATTTCGATCGCTTCGGCATGGTTGCCGTGGTTGCGATAGGTCGCATTCGCCACCTCGCCGCCGCTATAGCCGACGCGGGTCGAGATAACGCCGTTGTAACGGCGAATGAGGTCCTGCATGCCCCAGAAGCAACCGCCTGCGAGAACTGCGCGTTCCGTCGTCATTGAACTTCCTCCACCTGATCGAGATAGGCACCATAACCTTCTGCTTCCATGCTGTCGCGATGGACGAAGCGGAGCGATGCCGAGTTGATGCAATAGCGCAGGCCGCCTCGATCGCGCGGGCCATCGGGGAAGACGTGCCCGAGATGGCTGTCGCCGTGGCTGGAGCGCACTTCGGTGCGAACCATGCCGTGCGAGACGTCGGTGAGTTCCGCGACATTGGCGGGCTCGACCGGCTTGGTAAAGCTCGGCCAGCCGCAGCCGGATTCATACTTGTCGGACGAGGCAAAGAGCGGCTCGCCGGACACGATGTCGACGTAGATGCCGGGCGCCTTGTTATCGAGATATTCGCCGGTGCCGGGCCGTTCGGTGCCGGACTGCTGTGTCACGCGGTACTGTTCCGGCGTCAGCTTGGCGATGGCGTCGGCACTCTTCTGATAGTGCTGCATGTTGCTTCTCCTAGCGATCGATCGCCTGCACCAGCGTCCGCAAACGTGGGATCGGGACTGGACGAGGGTGGCGGATCGTTAAGCGCTATATAGGCATCCGCCTCACAGTTTGTCAGGTCATACCAAGGCTAAACTTTGTATCACAACGTATCTGCGGGGCTCAGTTGCGAAAGACGAGGCAGGTGCCGTTGTTCTTGCGGATTTCGGCGCAGAGCTGATCGGCCTCGGCGCGGGTCTGGCGGGCGATGCGCGTTACATAGCGCGGGCGGAAGCCGAAACTGCGGTCGCGCTGGCGCATGATCAGCGGCTGTTCGGCGTTGAGCGGCGCCGGCAGCCGTTCGACGGCTGCCATGAACAGGCGGCGCGCCGCATCGGGATTGGCATGGGCGGCCAGCTGTACGCCCCAGGGCATCCAGGTTCCCTCGTTCTGCCAGACGGGTTCGCGCAGCTTCCGGCTTTCGGCAAGGGCAACGCAGCTTTCGAGGAAGGTCTTGGTCTTGTCGAGCGCGGGGGCCGCGATCTCCGGCGGCTCGCCCTTCCAGTCCTCGACACTGTGCGAGGTGATGCCGATGACATAGGCGCGGGTCTCCGACGGCAGGCCACCGCCGCCGAGATAGCTCGCAAGTCTGTTCTCGCCGGCATTATAGGCGGCCGCGGCCAGGCCGAGATTGCCGAAGCGGTCACGCAACTCGTCGAGATATTCCGCTGATTTCTGCAGCGCCTCCAGAACATCGTAGCTGTTTTGAAGACCGCGCAGCTTCGCCGTACCCGGCATGAACTGGGCGATCCCCTCCGCACCCTTGTAGCTCAGCGCATCGGCGCGAAACCGGCTCTCGCGCCAGATCAGCCGCGCGAAATAGTCCGGCGGCAGCTCGAAATCGGCGGCGGAGCGCTCGATGGCACTGCAGAGATCGCGGTTGAAGCTGTCCTTGCGGATACAGAGCGTCTCGCCCGTTCCGGACGCCGAGCGGGTATAGAGGCATCCGGCAGGCGCCGGTCCTTCCGGCTCGCCCGCCGCGAAAGCCGATGGGGCCGGCGACCATGCAGCGAGAACCGCTGCGAAGAGCGCCAACCAACGCGGTGATGACTGCCTCACTGCCTTCATCTGGTTCCGGCGCCATCAAGCAGCGCCGCCATCACATGGCTAATGTAGCCATACGAGATGCTTTGTCGCCTCCCGTCAAGAGCAGGACCGGCGCTGACATCCGCCAGCGCCGGTCATTCGATCAGGCGGCGCGGACCTTGCGGCCGCCGCGTGCCCATTCCGGCAGCCAGTCGCCATGGGCAACGAGGAGATCGTCGACCAGCGACCAGATCTGGTCGAGATCAAGCTCGGCCGCCGTATGCGGGTCCATCATCGCGGCGTGGTAGATGTGCTCGCGATTTTCCGTCATCAGCGCCTGAACCGTCAGTTCCTGGACGTTGATATTGGTGCGCATCAGCGCCGTAAGCTGCGGCGGCAGGGCGCCGATATAGGTCGGCTGGATACCGGACGCATCGACAAGGCAGGGCACTTCGGCCGCGCAATTTTCCGGCAGCGAGGTGATGCAGCCATTGTTGCGGACATTGCCGTAGATGACCGAGGGCTCGCCGGTCCAGACCGAGTTGATGATCGAGGAGGCATATTCCTTCGACTGCTTGACCTCGATCGTGTTGGCTGAGCGGTAGGTCTCGGCCTGGCCCTTCCAGCGTTCGATCTGCTCGATGCAGCGCTTCGGATATTCGTCGAGCGGGATGCCGAACTTCTCGATCAGGTCCTCGCGGCCTTCCTTGATGAAATAGGGCGTGTATTCGGCAAAATGCTCCGAGCTCTCGGTGACGAAATAGCCGAGGCGGGTCAGCATCTCGTAGCGCACCTTGTTCGGGCAGCGCGGGTTCCAGCCGGGCTTCGGCGCCCGGCCCTCGCGGTAGCCGCGCACCAGATCCGGGTAGAGGTCGCGATAGGAGCCATCGGGCTGGCGATGCTCGAATTTCAGGTAGAAGGCCATGTGGTTGATGCCGGCCGAGCGGTAGCGGATTTCCTCGTAGGGGATATCGAGGTCATGGGCGAGCTCCATCGCCGTGCCCTGCACCGAGTGGCAGAGGCCGACCTGCTTGATCGTCGGGTACTTCTCCGAAATCGCCCAGGTATTGATCGCCATCGGGTTCACATACTGCAGCATGATCGCCTCGGGGCAGACCGCGAGCATGTCCTCGCAGATCTTCCAGAGGTGCGGCACGGTGCGCAGACCGCGCATGATGCCGCCGACGCCGAGCGTATCCGCGATCGTCTGGCGCAGGCCGTATTTCTTCGGCACTTCGAAATCGGTCACCGTGCAGGGCTCATAGCCACCAATCTGGAAGGCGACGACGACGAAATTGGCGCCGGCCAGCGCCTTGCGCTGATCCGAATAGGTCTCTGCCTTGGCGCTAACACCCAGCGTCGAGATCAGCTTGTTGACGACGATGGCACTCTCTTCGAGGCGCTGCGGATTGATGTCCATCAGCGCGATCGTGGCGCCCGACAGCGCCGGGCGCTGCAGGATGTCGCCGACGATGTTCTTCATGAAAACGGTGGAGCCAGCTCCGATGAACGTAATTCTGGGATTTGCCATGTAAACCTCCGGCAGATGCAAATCAGGCTACCTCGAAAGCGGCTTTGACGAGCCGTTCGGTGTAGGCGGTCTTGGGATTGGTGAGAACTTCGTTGACTGGACCCTCTTCCATGATCTTGCCATGCTGCATGACGATCACGCGGTGGCAGAGGGCGCGCACGACTTTCAGGTCGTGCGAGATGAACAGGTAGCTGAGGCCGCGCTCGTCCTGCAGCTTGCGCAGGAGCTCGATGATCTGCGCCTGGACGGAAAGATCGAGCGCCGAGGTCGGCTCGTCGAGCAGGATGAACTCCGGCTCAAGGGCGATGGCGCGGGCAATGGCGATACGCTGTCGCTGGCCGCCCGAGAACTCGTGCGGGAAGCGCGAGAGGATATTGCCCGGCATACCGGCCGCCGAAAGCGCGTCGCGCACACGGTCGAGACGCTCCGCCTTGGAGGCGCCGAGCCGGTTGACGACAAGGCCTTCCTCGATGATCTGGCCAATCGTCATGCGCGGGTTGAGCGACGAGAACGGATCCTGGAAGACGATCTGCATGCGCGCGCGGAGAGGCCGCATTTCAGCGCGAGATTTGCCGTGGATCGGCTGCCGGTCGAAATAGATCTCGCCGGTATCCGGGTCATTGAGGCGCACCAGCGCCTGGCCGAAGGTCGTCTTTCCCGAACCGGACTCGCCGACGAGACCAAGCGTCTCGTGCCGGCGCAGCGTCAGATTGAGACTGTCGACGGCGACCAGTTCCTTCAGCTCCGGCTTGAAGAAGCCGCCATGGCGCATCATGAAGGAGACGCGCACGCCGCGCGCATCGAGAATGATGTCCGACCCCTCGGGCAGCGGATTGGCCTGGCCGCGCGGCTCCGATGCCAAGAGATGCTTGGTATAGGGATGCTGCGGATTGGCGAAGAGCTGCTCGGTCGTATTGTGCTCGCGCATTTCGCCGTGCTGCATCACATAGACGTAGTCGGAAAACTGGCGAACAACCGTCAGGTCGTGGGTGATCAGGATCACCGCCATCCGCAATTCTTTCTGGAGATTGCGGATGAGGTTGAGGATCTGCGCCTGGACGGTGACGTCGAGCGCCGTCGTCGGCTCGTCGGCGATCAGCACATCGGGATTGTTGGAGAGCGCCATGGCGATCATCACGCGCTGGCGCTGGCCGCCGGAAAGCTGGTGCGGATACTGCTTCAGCCGCGCTTCCGGATCAGGAATCTGCACCTGCTTCAGGAGTTCCAGCGCCCTCGCCTCGGCCTGCTTGCGGCTGACCTTATTGTGGACACGGATCGCTTCGACGATCTGGCTGCCGATCGTATAGATCGGGTTCAGCGAGCTCATCGGCTCCTGGAAGATCATCGAGATCCGGTTGCCGCGCAGCTTGCGGCGCGCCGGCTCGGAGAATTTCAAGATATTCTTGCCTTCATACTCGACGGTCGATTTCGACGAGGTCACGGCGCGCTTCGATAGGAGCCCCATGACGGTACGCGCCGTCACCGACTTGCCGGAGCCGGATTCGCCGACGATGGCGATCGTCTCGCCGCGATAGAGCTGGAAGGAGATATCCTTCACCGCTTCGACAAGACCGTGCTCGACCTTGAAATTCACGCCGATATTGCGGGCGTCGATGATCGGGCTTTCCTTGCGGCCGTCATGATCGTGACGGACGGGCGGGGCAAAGGAACTGACAAGAGCAAGAGCCATCTTCATCACCTCAATAAGGATCGACTGCATCGCGCAGACCGTCGCCCAGCGCATTGAAGGCGAAGACGGTGACGAGCACGAAGCCGACAGGGGCGAGAATCCACGGATAAGTCCCGATGACGGAGTAGTTCGCCGTATCCTGCAGCATCAGCCCCCAGGAAATCAGCGGCGGCTTCACGGCGAAGCCGAGGAAGCCAAGGAAGGATTCGAGCAGAACGACGCTCGGGATATGCAGCGTCACCGCCACGATCACATGGCTCATGACATTCGGCAGGATGTGCTGGAAGATGATGCGCCGGTCAGTCGCTCCGACTGCCATTGCCGCACGCACATAGTCGATGCGCGCCAGCGCCAGCGTCTTGCCGCGCACCTCGCGTGACATCTGCGCCCAGCCGAGCGCCGACATGACGAAGATCACGAAGGCGAGGAAGATATTGGTCGGCGCGGTGATCGGGATGAGCGAAGTCAGCGCCAGGTAGAGCGGCAGCTGCGGGAAGGCGAGCACCAATTCGACGAAGCGCTGCACCCAGACGTCGAACGCTCCCCCGAAATAGCCCGATACCATGCCGACCGTCGTGCCGACGATGGTGACGATGAAGACGACGGTCAGCGCGATCATCAGCGAGATACGCGAGCCGACGATGGCCCGGGAGAGCACGTCACGGCCGAACTTGTCGGTGCCGAGGAAATGCACCGGCTGGCCATCGACCGAGCCGAAGAAGTGGCGGTCGGCGGGGATCAGGCCGAGCAGCCTGTATTCCGCACCCTTGACGAAGAAGCCGAGCACCCGCGGATTGTCATAATCAGGCCCGACAATCGGCTGGAAGGTAACGGGGTCGAGCTCCTCGGAATCGGCAAGCGCATAGACCCGCGGCCAGACGAGATTACCATCCTTGTCATGGATGCTCATGACCTGCGGCGGCGCAAAGCCGACATCGGTCGCCTTCGGATCGAGCGGCGCGAAGAAATCGGCAAAGACCGCCATGATCAGCAGCAGCCCGACGAGGATGAGCCCCATCATGCCGGTCCATGAGCGGCGCAGGCGGCGCCAGACGAGAGCGAGATAACTCTCGTTGCCATGAGCGGTCGCCTTGACGTTTTCCTCGTGCGGAGGCGGCGGAGAGGAATCGAATGCCAGCATCTCAGGCACCTCCATATTGGCGGACGCGCGGGTCGAGCATGGCAAGCAGCATGTCGGCGATGATGTTGCCGACGATCAGCGTGGCCGAGAGCACCAGCATAAAGGTGGCGGTCACATAGACGTCGCCGATCGCCATCGAGCCGACGATGGCCGGGCCGACGGTCGGCAGGGCGAAGATGATCGCCGTCTCGATTTCGCCGGTCAGCATGTAGGGCAGGACGACACCCTGATACATGACGAGTGGATGCAGCGCATTGGGAACCGCATGGCGCATGACGACGGCGCTTCCCGAGAGACCCTTGGCGCGGGCCGTCTCGACATATTGCGCATTCAGCGTATCCAGCAGATTGCCGCGCATGACGCGCATGTTGTAGGCGAGCCCGCCGAAGGTGGCGATCGCGACCACCGGCCAGACATGGCTGACGAGATCGACGAATTTCGCCCAGGACCACGGCGCTCCGCCATATTGCGGCGAGAAGAAGCTGCCGATTTCGCTGACATTGAACTGGAAGACCAGGAGATAGACGATGATCAGCGCCATCAGGAAGCGCGGCACCGTCATGCCGAGGAACGAGATGCCCGAAAGCAGGCTGTCGATCCAGGTGTACTGGCGCGTTGCCGCCCAGATACCGAAAGTTATGCCGAGGATCGATGCAAAGATGTGGCAGACCAGCGCCAGGGCCAGCGTGCGCGGCAGGCGCTCGGCGACGACATCGGCAACCGGCTTGTTGTAGAACATGCTGTAGCCGAAATCGCCTTCGGTGATGATGCCCTTCATCCAGTTGAAATACTGGACGACCATCGGCTTATCGAGGCCATGCTCGACGCGGTAGGCCTGCGCCTGTTCCTCGGCCTGCGCGAAGGACGCGCCACTCTGGTTGATCAGCTGCGAGCGGATGTAATCGGCATAGTCGCCGGGCGGCGCCTGGATGATCGCGAAAGTCACCACGCTCAGAATGAAGAGGACGGGGATCGCCGAGGCGATGCGCATGAGCAGGAATCGTAGCATCGGACGGTTCGCTTCTCCTTGCCGCCAGTCGCTCGTCTAGCGCGGCCGGCTTGTTGATTATGCCCGGCCGCGCGCAGCACGCGCGGCCGGAAGCTCATTCGGTTGGGAGGGAGCTCTTAGTTGATCGGACCCTTGTCTCCGGGCTTGCCGGGCAGCTGTTCGGGGAACAGCTCGTACTTGCCCTGCTTGTCGGCAGCGACCCACAGACGCTCGCGGATGACGGAGTCTTCAGCCCAGTTGAACATGAAGATCGGCGTACCCTGCGGGACGTTCGAGAAGCGCTTGTTGACGATCAGCGCACCCGGATATTCCGTGAGGCCGACGGTGTCGACATGCTCGGTCGCGGTCTTCTGATACTGCTTCATCAGGTTGACCCGCTCGTCATTGTCCTGCGTCGTGCGGAACTTGTTGACGATGTCGGCAAGCTCCTTTTCGTAGGGCAGCAGATCGAGCTGGTCATCCTTGCCGGCGCGGTGATGCCAGCTGGTGCGCGGACCGACGGCTGCGAGCTGTTCGGTATTCTGCACCACGGATGCGAGTTCCGTCGCGTTGCGCTGGATCAGCCAGTCGAACTGGCCGGCATAGTGGGCATTATCGCGCTTGGGACCATCGAGCGCATTGATGATGACCTTGATGCCGAGCTTTTCCATCTGGCCGACGACGCCTTCTGCAAGGCTCTTGTCGGTGGCATAGCCGTTGTTGACGAGCAGCACGACCTCGACGTCCTTGCCGCCGGCAGTACCAGCCGGGAAGTTCACGAAGCCATCACCATCGGTATCCTTGAGGCCGACCTTGGCGAGCAGCGCCTTGGCGCCTGCCAGGTCAAAGGGATAGTAGACCGTGGAGTTGCGATCGTAGAAGCTCGTGCCCGAAGACAGGCCACCCGGATAGATCGCCGTGAACGGACCCTTGACGAGAGAGTCGCCGATCGCCTTGCGGTCAACCGCCATGGTGACGGCCTTGCGGAAGTCCTCGTTGCGGTTGAGGTTGCGGATCGCCTCGCCGCGCTCGTCCGGGTCACCCCAACCGTTGGCGGACAGGTTCATGCGCATGTTGTAGCCGATCAGGCGCGGGCCGAAGGCGAGACGCGCCGGGGCGGTCTTCTCGGCAGCGCGCTTCAGCGACGCCACGAAGTTTTCCGGCTGCTCGAGATTCGAGAAGTCGCCGGAGCCGGCAACGGCCTGAACGTCGCGGTCTGCCCAGGTCGACAGCTTGTAGTGCAGCTCGTTGAGGTAAGGCAGCTGGTTGCCCTTCTCGTCGACCTTCCAGTAGTAGGGGTTGCGGCGCATGACGATGATATCGTCAGGACGGTATTCGACCGGTACCCAGGCACCCATGACCGGCATGTTCATGAATTCCGGCGGGAAGGCGTTCTTGAACTGGTCGTAGGTGTTCTTCGAATATTTCGGATGCTGCGGCTTCAGGATATGCGACGGACCCGGGCAGAAGTTCGGGTAGGCCATCGTATAGAGATACTGCTTCGGGAAGGCATCCTTGAAGGTCCATTCGACCGTGTAGTCGTCGATCTTCTTGAGCGTCGTTCCCTCGCCGAAGGCCTCAGGCGATGCGCCGCCGCCAAGCGGCGAAACGTTCGGGTCGATGACCTCGTCTTCCCAGTAGAACATGATGTCGTCGGCGTTGAACGGCGCGCCATCAGACCACTTGGCACCTTCGATCAGATGCATGGTCAGCTTGTGACCGTCGGCAGACCATTCCCAGCCCTTGGCGAGGTTCGGCAGCGGCTCGGTGTCCTTGGCTTCGACCTGGAAGAGCGGCGCGGTGCGCGTCAGGCATTCGGAGAGGCCGATATCGATGCCGCCCCAGCCCTGCGTCTGGCCGGCGCCGTAGTTCCAGCCTTCCGGACGGCCGCCGATAACATGGCGCATCGTGTCGCCATAGACGCCGATACCGTCAGGCATGTTGCCGGTCTTGAAAACCAGCGGCTCCTTGGGAAGGCGATCCTTGACCGGCGGCAGCTTGCCGGTGTCGACGAAATTCTTCTTCACCCAATCGGGCTCGTTATACGAAGGAAGCGCCTTGAACTCCTCAATGGAGTCGCGGGACACATACTTGATCTTGCCTTCCGCCGGGAACTGCGGCGGCGCAGGCGGCGTAGTCGGCTCGGAAGCGTAGGCATTCAAGGCAGCAACTGAAACGCCGAGCGCCAGCCCTGCCAGGATGCCGATCTTGCGGAAATTCGTCATCGTCTCTCCCTCTTGTTCCGGAGCGCTTGCTTGGCGTCTCCGCTTCTCCTCAAAGAATGATGAAGCAAGCCTTGGCGCGGCGGCCTTCCTCCCGAAGAACCGCCGCGGCTTGCCTCACCGGAAAATCAGACCGCCTGCTTCAGCGCCGCCTTTTCGGCGCGAAGCTCTTCGATCGAGCGGACGTTGCGGCGGGCAGCACCGGCCCATTCCTTCGTCTTGACCTTGGAATTCGCCAGACGCTCCTTGGCCGCCGGTACGGCGTCGGCATATTGCGGCAACCAGCGCGCCTGGGCGACGACCATTTCATCCACCATCTGCCAGACTTCCTCCGGCGTCGAGACCGCACCGACCAGCGGGTCGTGCAGCACGGCGAGCTTCAGCAGATCGATATCGCCGGAGATTGCCGCGTGGACCGACATGCGCTGGACGTTGATCGACGCCATGCAGGTTGCGGCACAAGCTTCCGGAATGGTGATGCCGGAGACCATGTTGATGCCGAAGCGATCGACGAAGCCGGGCGACTCGATGATCGCGTCCGACGGCAGGTTGGTGATCACGCCGTTGTTCTTGACGTTGAAGTGACCGCGATAGACCCGGCCGGTCTCCAGCGCTTCCAGAATGTGGCTCGCATGCTCGTTGGAGCGCTTGGCCGGATCGATCGGTTTTTCGGCCGATGCGAGGAATTGCGGGAATTCGGTTTCGAACCAGTTGCGGGTTTCGGTGGAGTGGCGGAGGTAGCCGCCGGTCTCGCCGTGGATCCAGTCCGACATATCGATCCACTTGGTGATCTCGTCAGGACGCTTGCGATACCAGGGCAGGTATTCCGAGAGGTGACCGTTGCTCTCCGTCGAATAGACGCCGAAGCGCTTCAGGACGTCGATGCGCAGCTTCTCCTGCTGCGAGAAGACAGGATGCGCCTCGAAGGCGGCGACCAGCTCGTCCTTGCCGATCTTGCGGCCGTTGAGCTTCAGATCGACGAACCAGGTCTGGTGATTGATGCCCGAGCAGATGTAGTCGAGCTCGCTCTGCGACTTGGCGCCGAGCACTTCGGCAATCTGTTCGGCCCCATGCTGGACGCCGTGGCAGAGACCGACCGTATCGACCTTGCCGTATTCGATCGCCGCCCAGGTGTTCATCGCCATCGGGTTTGCGTAATTGAGGAATTTTGCGCCGGGCTCGGCGAGTTCGCGGATATCCTTGCAGAAGTCGAGAATGACCGGGATGTTGCGCTGGCCGTAGAGAATGCCGCCGGCGCAGATCGTATCGCCGACGCACTGGTCGATACCGTATTTCAGCGGGATCCTGATGTCGTCGGCATAAGCCTCGAGGCCGCCGACGCGCACACAGCTGATGATGTAGCGCGCGCCTGAAATCGCCTCACGGCGGTTGGTCGTCGCCGTCACCTTGGTCGGCAGCTTGTTGGATTCGACGATCTTGTCGAGGATCGCCTTGATCATCTGCAGGTTATGCTCGCTGAGATCGGTCAGCGCGAATTCGATGTCCTTGAATTCCGGAACGCACAGGATGTCCGTGAACAGCTTCTTGGTGAAGCCGACGCTGCCTGCCCCGATGATAGCGATTTTGAAACTCATGTCCTTCACCTCGGTCCGATCGAATGTTACGTAGAAAGAAGACAAAAGGGTACCAGGCCGCCTGCTGGCGCAGGCGATCGAAAATCACTGGAAATGAAACCTGTATTCCTCCCGGCCGTTCGTCCAGCCGCGATCTCTTCCTCTTATGCGAGGGGATTATGCGTATATTCGATGAGGCGGCCAGAGAAGGATTATGCTTTCGAGGGTAATTTTGTGCTGCAGGATTTGATCGCCAACGGACAGGCCATGAGGACCGTTTCGCTGCCCCGCGGACGCCAACGCCTGCACGCCATGCCGACCAGCGCCGGCTATGAAGTGCGCGAGAACGAGACCTACGATTGGGACGGGCGCAAGCGCGGCCAGACGCCGTTTACGGTGCTGCAGCACACGATCAGCGGCAGCGGCCATCTGCGCTACCAGAACCGCAATTACAAGCTCCAGGGCGGCGACACGATGATGGTGTTGGTGCCGCACAATCACCGCTACTGGCTCGAAAAGGGCGAGCGCTGGGAGTATTTCTGGATCTCGATGAACGGCGACGAGACGCTGCGCATCCACAAGATGGTGATGGCGCTGTCCGGCCCGGTCCTCAAACTGCAGCAATCGACCATCGATCACCTCGCCGATTGCAGCCTGCGTCTGGTCAAGGGCGCCACGACCCCGGGCTCAGCCTCGGCCATCGCCTACGAGGCGGCAATGGCGCTTTATGACGACGTCTTCGGCTCACCATCCTTCATGGCCGAGCAGAGCCTGATGCAGCCGGTCATCGACCACATAAATACCAATCTGGAAAAACCGCTCCCGGTCAGCGAGCTTGCCGCGATCGTCGGCCTGAGCCGTGCCCACTTCTCGCGAAGCTTCGCCGACAGCGAAGGCGTGCCGCCCGCCGAATACGTGCTGCAGCAGCGCTTGCAGCGCGCAGCCAAGCTGCTGACCAAGGCAGATTTCCTGCCGGTCAAGGAAGTGTCGATCATGTGCGGCTTCGAAGACGCCAACTACTTCGCCAAGGTCTTCCGTCGCGTCTACGGCATCACGCCCACCGAATTCCGCACCACCGGCATGTATGCCAGCATCGGCCGCAGCCGGTAGGCGTCGGGACGGCCACGGCCGCCCCTCGCCCGATCATCAGATCGACCAGAGCGCGCCGCCGTCGCAGGCAACGGCCTGGCCGGTGATGTAGCCGGCCTTGTCGGAGGCGAGGAAAGTCGCGAGTGCCGCGAATTCCTCCGGGCGGCCGATGCGGCCCATCGGGATCATCTTGCTGACCTTGTCGAGGTCGAGCTTGGCTTCCGCCAGCCGCTCGGTCATCGTGTAGCCGGGCATCAGCGCGTTGACGGTGATGCCGCTTGCGGCAAATTCGCGGCTTAGCGTCTTGGTCAGGCCGTGAAGCCCGGCGCGCAAGGCGTTGGAGATCGTGAAATTGTTGATCGGCTCCTTGGCGGCGATCGAGGTAACCAGCAGGACGCGGCCCCAGTTGCGCTCGCGCATGCCCGGCAGTGCCGCACCGATCGCGTCGGTGGCACTGACGAACAGGCCCTCGAAGGCATTGCGCCAGTCGTCGCTGGCGATATTCTCGAACGGCATGGTCGGCGGACCGCCGGTGTTGACGACGAGGATATCGACCTTGCCGAGCGCCGCCACGGCCTGATCGACGACAGCGCGTCCGGCCGAGGGCTGGCGCAGGTCGGCCACGAATGGCGTCGCTCCGAGCCGCCCGGCGGCATCCTTCAGCCGCTCTTCGTCGCGGGCGCAGATCGCGACCTTGACGCCTTCCGCCGAAAGCTCCTTTGCGATCGCAAAGCCGAGCCCCTTCGAAGCGCCCATTACGAGCGCCGTTTTACCGTTCAAGCCAAGATCCATGGCAGCCTCTTCTTCAAATCGTTCTTCGTCTCAAAAATCAGGAACCGCTGACCTCCACGCTGCCGATGCCGGAGACATCGAAGCGATAGGTGAAAGGCCCGGTCGGAAAGCGCGTGGTGACGATGCTGCCGGTCATGACGACGTCGCCCTTGCGCAGCATCCGCCCGGATGCCGCCAGATGGTTCGCAAGCCAGGCAAGCGGCACGTAGGGATGACCGAGAACATCGGCGCCCAGCCCGCGGGCAAATTCGCTACCGTCGAGATAGGCAACGCCCGTCGCCTCCTCCATCTTCGCCGGCGGCGGCGTGAAGGCGCCGAGCACGACGCCGGCATTCCAGGAATTGTCGGCGATCAGCGTGCCGCAATGGAGAACGCTGTAATCGGCATGCCGGTCGTCGACGATCTCGATCGCTGCCGCAACGGCATCGACGGCTGCCCCCGCCGTTTCCGGCGTGAACGGCACGTCTGATGGCAAGAGGTCCTGGCCGAGGCGAACGCAAATCTCGAATTCGAGGCCGAGACGGTGATAGTCGGCATGCGCCAGATGCGCGCCGGTGAAGGCGACGCGGCGCTTGAAGATCGTGCCGTGGATCGGCTGGTCGATACCGCACATGTCCTGCATGCGCTTCGAGGTCAGGCCGATCTTGTAGCCGGCGGTCTCGTCGCCGTCGCGGATCGCGGCGATATATTTTTCCTGCACATTATAGGCGTCGGCGAGGTCGTTGATGCCCTCAAGCCGGTGAAAATTCGTGCCGCTGCGATGCTCGGCAACCAGCGTGCCGGCGAGTTCGGCGCTCTTGTCGGTCAAATCTCATCCTCCCGTTTTTCTCCTCCCATAGATGTTTCGCAGCGCGCTGAACAGCCACCTTGATCCGAACAGCCACCGTGAAATGTCTTCCAGGATGCCCGGGCGGAGCGAAGCATCCTGGAAGACGACCGGCCCGGTGTCCGGTTGCCGGGCCGATGGGTTTAATCGGAGAGATCGACCGTATCGAACTGGAAGGCGCCGAGCGGGCTCTGGACGAAACCGACGACATTCTTGCGCATCGGCACGACCGCGAGCGAATGGTCCAGCGTGTCCCAGGGCGCTTCGCGCTTGAAGAGTGCTTGCGCCTCCTCATAGAGCTTGGTGCGGGCGGCGGTGTCGGTGGTTTCCTTCGCCTTGATCACCAGCGCATCGAAGTCCTTGTTGCACCACTGCGCCCAGTTATTGCCACCGACGGCATCGCAACTCAGCATCGCACCCAAGAAATTGTCCGGGTCGCCATTGTCGCCGGTCCAGCCGAGGATGACAGCGCCGTCGCGATCCTTCGCCTTGACCCGCTTAAGATACTCGGCCCATTCGTAGGTGACGATCTCCGTCTTGACGCCGATGGCAGCGAGGTCCGACTGCATCAGCTCGGCTGCGCGCCGCGCGTTCAGCATGTAGGGCCGCGAGACCGGCATCGCCCAGATCTTCATCGACAGATCCTTGACACCGGCAGCCTCGAGCGCCGCCTTTGCCGCCTTGGGATCATAGGGATCGTCCTTGATGGCATTGTTATAGGACCACATGCCCGGCGGGATCGGGTTCTTGGCGACCGTCGCCGCCCCCTGGAACACCGCATCGACGATCGCCTGCTTGTTGATCGCCATGTTGAGCGCCCGGCGGACCTCCGGCTTGTCGAACGGCGCCTGCATCGTGTTATAGGCGAGGAAGGAGACATTCAAGCCGGCGAGCTCGGAGACCTTGAGATCGGGATTGGCCTTCATCGCCGCGACATCGACCGAGTTCGGATAGGACATCAGATTGCATTCGCCCGCGGTCAGCCGCTGGTAGCGCTGCGTGGCATCGGGCGTGATGGCAAAGACCAGATCGTCGATCTTCGGCTTGCCTGCCCAATATCCGGCATTGGCCTTGTAGCGGATGACGGCATCCTGCTGGTAGCTGACGAGGCCGAAGGGACCGGTGCCGACAGGCAGCTGGTTCATCTGCGCCATCTTGCCATCGGCCTGCAGCTTGTCGGCATATTCCTTCGACAGGATCGAGGCGAAAGGCGTGGCGATATTGGCGATGAACGGCGCTTCCTTGCGCTTCAGGACAAAGCGCACCGTCATGTCGTCGACCTTGTCGATCGACTGGATCAGATCGCCCATCCCCAGCGCGTCGAAATATTCCCAGGTGGCGGCGCCGGTGTATTGATGCCAGGGATTGTCGGCCTTCCACTGGCGCACGAAGGAGAAGATCACGTCGTCGGCATTCATGTCGCGTGTCGGCGTGAAATAGTCCGTCGTCTGGAATTTCACGTTCGGGCGCAGCTTGAACGTATATTGCAGCCCGTCATCCGACACCTGATAGCTCTCTGCGAGAGCCGGAATGACCTCGGTCGTTCCCTTCTTGAACTCGACCAGCCTGTCAAAGATCGTCTGCCCGACGGCATCATAGGTGGTGCCGCTGGTGCTCAGTGCCGGATCGAAGCCGGAGGGCGAGGCCTCCGAACAGTAGACGAAGGTTTTTGCGCTCGCACTCGTGGCCCAAGCCGGCGCGAGCACAATCGCTGCGGCCAAGGCTATTTTCTGAAACATCGAAGTCTCCCAGTCGTCAGTGAGTTGGGTTTTGTTATCCACTGCCTGCTTCCGGCATGATCCAGGCCCGGCTTTGCCTGGTCACGCCGGCTTCCCACTTTATGCTTGTTGCCGGACAGGCTCCGCCCCGGAGCCTGCAGTCTCTCAGAGATCGTCGACGACGGCCGCGAGCGCTTCCAGAGAAGCCGCCCCGAACAGCCGCGAGCGCCGCGGCGACCAGCCGTTCCGCTCGTCGGGATGGAAGATGTCGTCGAGGAAGGGCAGCTCGATGATGAAGGAGACGCAGCCGAAGGTTTCTGCCGTCCAGGAGATCGCCATGGCGAGCGGATCAGTGCCGAGCGCATGGTCGTAGTTCGGCTTCGGCAGGTCGGGCGTGTAGTTCGGCGAGGCGACGAGCAAGGCATCCTCGAAACGCTTCAAGAGGGTCGCCTGCTTGTTCGACCAGGACGGCACGCCGACTGGCCGTACCGGCCAGGGATGATGATTGCTCTCGTCGCCATGGATGTCGTAGCAGAAATGCACGCCGGTCTGGCGCATCCGCTCGCGCACGAACCAGGTCTCCGGGCTTTCCTCGACCGTCGTCGTGCTCCAGGAACGATTGAGATCGACATAGCCGGCATTATAGCGATGGAAGCCTTTGATGCTGCCGTCCGGGTTCATGTTCGGAACCACGTAGAAGACGGCGCGCTCAAGCAGCGACTGCGACAAGGGGTCGGCGGCATCGATCAGCCGGTCGAGAAGCGCCTCGGCGGCAAACTCTGTCATCGACTCGCCGGGATGCTGGCGCGCCAGCACCCAGCAGGATTTCTTGCCCGGGCCGGGCTTGCCAACGGTGACGAGATCGATGCTGCGCCCCTCGAGCGTCTTGCCGAGGCTTTCGACCTTTGCCAGCGGGCTCGCCGCGCAGCGTTCGATCAACGAGAAGCGTTCCGTCTCGGTATAGGGCGCATGATAGGCGTAGGAGACGCGGTCCTGCTCCGGCCGGTGGCTCCATTTCAATGAGGAGCCGTCGAATGTCGCGGGAATACGGAACCAGTCCTTTCGGTCATAGGAGGCGACGATCCGGTAGTCCTTGAAGCCGCGCGACCAGCGGCTCTTGCCGGCATCCTCCAGCGTATAGTGACAGTCCCTGCCCTTTGCGCCGGTGGCGGCGAAATAGAAGCCCATGAACTCGTCGGATCCTTCGCGGTCGGGAAGGATCGCCAGCCGCATCGCCGCCCAATCGCTTTCGTCGATGACCTTGATGCGCCCGGAATCGAAATTACTGCTGATTTTACTCATCGCTCAACACTACTCCGCAGTTGCCGTGACTTGCCGGCCGACCTGTTCTGCGAAGCGGGCGACCGGATGCTGGTGTTAGCCCATCATGTCTTCGACCGGTTCCTCTCGCGCGGCGCCGGTCTGATCGAGGTGATCCCGGCCTCGCTTGTCAGGGCCTCGTAGCGGGCCGAGATGACGGAGGTCAGTGTCTGGAGGTGGCGTTCGAAATAGGCCTCCTCCTTGTGGAACAGCCGCTCCAGGCTGAGGCCGCGGATGGCGATGAGCGTGAACTCCAGGAGTTCGAAGATCTCCCTCTTGTTCTTGCCCATGTCGACATGCTCTTCGAGCCAGCGGTAGCGGACTTCGCGGATCGCTTCCATGCGGTCCGAAACGGTGCTTGGCCGCACCTCGGCCTCGGCGCGCGTGCCGATCAGGATTTCCCAGATCGCCCAATATTCCGGATCGCCGTAGACGCCCCAGAAATAGCGCACCAGCTTGCCGACATTCAGCCGCCCGTGGGCTGCGAGGTTCTTCTGCTTGGTAAAGTCGTCGAGCACCCGTTCGGCGAGGTGATCATAAACGGTGAACAGCAGTTCGAACTTGGTCGGGAAATGATGGTGCAGCGCACCGGTCGTCAGCCCCGCCTCCTTGGCGACGTTGGCGGTCGTCAATCCCGAGAAGCCGATCTTGTGCAGCAGCGTCGTTGCGGCGCGGATCAGCTGGACCCGCGTCTCTGCGCTGCGGTCTGCCTGGGTACGTCTGACTTGGCGGGGCTGATCGGTCATGAGGCGATATAAATATATATCAGTCGGAATGTAAATACATACTAGTCGGAATGTAAGTTGAACTTTCAAGGCCGCCGGGACAACCGGAAATCACCGGGTCAGCCGAACGAAGCCGACAGCGCGCATTCCTTCAATCGAGAGGCTAGAATGAGGATGGCGGAGAGAGCCATAGCTCCGCCAGGCCGGGTCTAGCGGCAGCCTTCCGGCGGGCATGTGCGAATGCCCAGGCTCAGAAATAGATCGACATCAACAGGTCCTGGTCGAAATCGCCGAAACCCTTGCCGAAGATGTTCATGCCGCCGGGATTGTCGGCCTTCTCGTCGATACCGATGCGGAAGCGGATCGAGTGGTGGTCGGCGATGCCGAGCGAGGCGATGGTCTGGGTGGAGACCATGGCGCCGTCGATCCAGGTGCCGGTTTCGTCGATCGTCCAGGTTTTCAGCTTGCCGTATTGCGAACCCGAAAGCTTCCACCAGGCAGGCGAATACATGCCGCGGCGGTCGCCGAAATCGCCCGGCGAGGTCCAGTGTCCGGCCTTGATGCCGTTGATCCAAATCGAAATATCGGATGGCCAGTTGGCATTTGTCGCGGGCGTTTCCGAGCTGAGCTCGGCGGAGAACTCGACCTTGCGGATCTTCTTGCCGGAAACCTTGGCATTGTTCGGGAACTTGTATTCCACATAGCCGCGGGTGAACCAGAGAAGCGCCGCCTGCATGCGCTGCGGGTCGAGGAAGACCTCCTGCACATCGAGCATACCGATGACATTGTTGACGGAACAGAGGCCGCAGGGCGCGCCCACCTCGAACTCGGTAAAGAGGCCGATCGGCATGCTGACGGTGACGACGTCTTCGCTCGCCTTGGTGCCACTGCTGTCGAAGCGGATCAGGATCTCGTCATAAATGCTGGAGCAGACCTTCTGGTTTCCCTTCGTCGCCTTCATCGTCTGGGTCTGGATGAGACCCGCCTGCTCGAGCGACTTCAAATTCGTCGCCGTCGTCGACTGCGGCAAGCCCATCTGTGCCGCGATGTCGTTGACATTCAGCGGCCCCTTCTGGCGCAGCAGGTTGAGGATTTCGATGCGCGTCGGAGAACCGAGTGCCTGGACGACATCGGCGTCCCTCATCGGATCGACGGTTAGAAGCTTCGTCTCCATATTATAATACTGGTTCTCCAGTCTTTCTTGTTGGTTTCAGCTGATATCACGGGCGCATGCACTGTGTCGCTGCTCAAATTTTACTAGGGGCCGGTCCGCGCCTCGGGAGAACTCTCGCGGACCGGCAGGGGCCTTCTCACCTCGGCCCGGAAGCAAAGTCTCATGCACGTCACCCCTTGATACCGGACGACAGCATCAGCGCCTGCGTCACCCGCTTCTGGAACAGCAGATAGGCAACCGCCACCGGCATCGCAGCCAGAATGGCGACCGCCATGTCGCGCGCATATTTGACGCCGAAGGCATCACGGGTCTGCGTGATGCCGACCGTGATCGTCATCATGTCGTCGGAGTTGGTGACGAGGAACGGCCAGAGGAAGGCGTTCCACGCCATGATGTAGGTAATGATCGCCAGCGCCGTCGTGATCCCCCAGTTCAGGGGCAGATAGAGCTTGAAGAGGATCTGGAACTCGCCGCAGCCATCGAGCTTGGCGGCTTCGCGCAGCTCTTTCGGCACGGAATCGAAGAACTGCTTGTAGACGATGACGACGACGGGGACGATCAGCTGCGGCAGGATGATGCCGCCCCAGGTGTTGATCAGGTTCAGCTTGTGCATCAGCACGAACTGCGAAATCACCAGCGCCTGCGAGGGCACCATGAAGCTCGCCAGGATGATGCCGTAAAGCAGCTTGCGGCCGGGAAAGACGATCTGCGACAGCGCATAGGCGCACATGACGCTGATCAGGATGACGACGATGGTCACCGTCACCGATGTCACAATCGAATTCAGGTACCAGGTCGAGAGCTTGGTCTCGAACAGCGCGTAATAGTAGCCCGAGAAGTTCAGGACGTCGGGGATGAAGGTCGTCTTTGCCACGACCTCCTGCTCCGGCTTGATCGAGGTAATGACCGCCCAATAGATCGGGAAGGCCCACATGCAGGCGATCAGGAGGGTCAGGACGAGAAGCAGCGCATTACCGATTGTCTTGCCGGGCATCTCAGCGCTCCCTTACACGCAGCAGCTGGTACTGCAGGACCGACACGACGACGATGATCATGAACAGGATCACCGCAACCGCCGAGCCCGTGCCGCCATGGTTCGAGCGGAAGGCTTCGCGATAGACGAGCTGCAGGAGCACATAGGTCGAATTGAATGGCCCGCCCTCGGTCAGCAGGTAGACCTGGTCGAGGATCTTCAGCTGCAGGATCAGCTGCAGCGTCAGCACCAGCGCCGTGACCGGCCAGATCAGCGGCCAGGTGATGCGCTTGAAGCACTGCCAGCGCGTCGCGCCATCCAGCATCGCCGCCTCATAGTAATCGTTCGGAATGTTGCGGAGGCCAGCGATGAAAAGCAGCAGGTTGAAGCCGTTGGTCCACCAGACGGTGACCAGCGCCACCATCGGCATGGCCCAGATTGGATCGCGAAAGACGCTGACGCGCTTGCCGGTCGCTGCCTCGATGACGAATTGCGCGACGCCGAACTGCTGGTCGAGAACCCACTTCCAGATCTGCGTGACGACGGAAACGGGAAGGATATAGGGGATGAAGAAGAGCACCAGCACCAGGCTCTGCACCCAGCCCTTGAGCCGCACGACCATCAATGCCAATCCGAGGCCGATAAGCGTGTTCGGGATGACAGTCAGCACGACGAAATAGCCGGTATTCCAGGCAGACGTATAGAAGAGCTTCTGGTGGAAGAGCTTCACGTAATTGTCGAAGCCCACCCACTGACCCTCGCCGACCAGCGGCGCATCGGTGAAGCTCAGCTCAAACATCTTGTAGACTGGATAGGCAAAGACGGTCGCATAGGCGATCAGGAACGGTGCGATCATGGCGATCGCCGTCAGCGTCTTGCGTCTCTTCTCGGTATTGACCACAGATCATCTCCCACGGCGGAAGTGCTGGCCGGGGAAGCCCCCGGCCGGCCGCTCGTTACTTCTGGCTTTCCAGCTCTTCGCGCATCTGGTCGATCGCGTCGGCCGGATCGAGCTGGCCATTGAGGGCGGGAACCACGAAGTTCTGGGTTGCCTCGTAGATCGGGCCGGCAACGCCTGCGAGCTTGGAAACCGGGTCGAAGACGGCGGTATCGGCGAGTTTCGCATAGGTGGCGTTCGGCTGCATGCCCTTGAACTCCTGGCTGTCGGTCACCGGTTTGTAGGCAGGGATGTGACCGGCGCTGGCCCAGGAGATGCTGTGCTCGTTCATCCAGGCGATGATCTGCAACACGGCCTTCAGCTTCTCGGGCGAGATCGGCTTGCTCTCGCTGTTCGGCACGGCGAAGGAGTGGGAGTCGGCCCAGGTGGCCTGCGTGCCCATCAGGTTCGGGATTTCGATCGCGCCCCATTCGAAGCCGAGTTCGCCCTTCTTGGCGAGGTCAGCCATGGTCGGCACTTCCCAGACGCCGTTGACGTGCATCGCAGCCTTGCCGGAGGTGAAGAGCGCGATGGAGGCTTCATAGGAAATCAGCTTCGGCGAGTAGCCGGTGGAAACCCAGTTCGCCATGGTCTGCAGCGCCTTTACGCCGGCATCCCCCGGAAGGATCTGGTCGCCGTCCATGAACTTGGCGCCCTGCTGGGCGATCAGCGTATAGAAAACGCGCCACATCGAGCCGCCTTCATCGGTATGCAGCGACAGCGGATATTCTACCTTGCCGGTTGCCTTGATCTTCTCGAGCGCGGCATTGAAATTGTCGAGACCGTCGAGGCCCTTCGGCAGGCCGTCGTCGCCGAGGAGACCGGCTTCCTTCAGTATGTTCTTGTTGTAGTAGAGAACGATCGAGTGGACGTCGAAGGGGATGCCGTAGACCTTGTTGTCGAAGGTCGCCTGTTTCCAGGCCGCATCGACATAGTTTTCCTTCTTGATGCCGGCCGATGCCAGTTCCTCATCGCTGAAGGGGCGCAGGATGCCGGTCGGAACGGCCAGCGGATAGCGCGACATGTGATAGGTCATGATATCGGGCTGCTGGCCGACGGCGGCCGCCGTCTGCACCTTGGTATAGAAAGGCACGCCCCATTCCAGCGTCGTGGCGTTGATCTTGATATCGGGGTGCGTGTCGTTGAATTCCTTGATCAGCGCCTTCATGCGAACGCCGTCGCCGCCGCTCAGGAAGTCCCACCAGGTCACATCTGTCTGCGCGAATGCGGCCGCCGAGGGCAGCAATGCAATGGCCGCCGAAACGGCGAGTTTAACTAGCTTTCTCACGTTTGTTCCTCCTCTTAAACATGGGTTACGGGTCACCCGGGTCGCGGGATGGCGCTTTCCGCGCGCCTCCTCCAAGGCTTGCGGATCACATTTCTGCATTCATGCTCCGGCCGCCGATCCCCTCGGCGGCCATCCGTCAGCTGAGCCTTCTGCCTTCGGCATCGAAAGCCAGCATTTCAGGCACTCTCAGCGAGAGGCTGATCTTCTCCTTCGGCTGAGGCCTACTCTCGCGGCACTCGACCGTCATTTCCGCACCGGTTGCCGTCAGCACGTGGAGATATCCAGTGCCGCCGAGTTCTTCCGTGAATTCAGCCGTCACCGGCAGCGTCACGCCGCCCTCTCCGGCGCCAAGGCCGATATGTTCAGGGCGAACGCCGACATGGACAGGCGCGCCGGCTTCGACCGGCGCCCGCGTCGGCAGGTCGAAGGCCTGGCCGGGTACATCGTCGAGCTCGATGCGGGCCGAGCCCTGCCCTGCCGCGACAACCTTGCCATTCAGGAAATTCATGCCCGGCGAGCCGATGAAGCCGGCCACGAACATGTTCTGCGGATCGCGGTAGAGATCGAGCGGCGCGCCGACCTGCTGGACGACGCCGTCTTTCAGCACGACGATCTTGTCGGCCAGCGTCATCGCCTCGACCTGGTCATGGGTGACGTAGACCATGGTGGCGCCGATCTGCCGGTGCAGGCGGGCAATCTCCATGCGCATTTTCACGCGCAGTTCGGCATCCAGGTTGGAGAGCGGTTCGTCGAACAGGAAGACGCGCGGCTCGCGCACGATCGCCCGACCGATCGCCACGCGCTGGCGCTGGCCGCCGGAAAGCTGGCTTGGCTTGTGCTGCAGATAGTCGGTCAACCGCAGGATATCGGCCGCAGCCTTCACCTTCTGCTGGATCTCCGCTTTCGGCCGCTTGGCGATCGACAGGCTGAAGGCCATGTTCTCGAAGACCGAGAGATGCGGGTAGAGCGCATAGGACTGGAAGACCATCGCCACACCGCGCTTCGACGCCTCGCGATGCGTCACATCCTCGTTCTCGATGCTGATCTGGCCGCCGCTCGTTTCCTCGAGCCCGGCGATCATCCTCAGCAGCGTCGACTTTCCGCAGCCGGACGGGCCGACGAAGACGGCGAACTCGCCCTGCTTGATCTCGATATCGACGCCGTGGATGACCTTGAAGGCTCCGAACGACTTGCTGACCTCGGTCAGTTTGATCCCAGACATATGTCCTCCCAGTTGGAACTCCCATCGGGGCAGCCTCCTCCGCTGCCCCGGTGGCCATCAGTTCACGCCGAAGCGACAGAGAGCAGGATGAAGTGGTAGGACTTCGCCGGCAGCGAGCCGGTAAGCTTGCCCTCATCGGTGATCTGCAGCCCGGAACCCACCTTGGGAACGATACGGTTCTGGTCTTCGACCGAGTTGCGCGCCTTCAGATCATCGCCGACCATCGTGTGATGCTGGAGGATCTTCGCGCCCTTGAAGCCCTGGAGATCGAGGTCGATATCCATCGCCTCGTCGAGGCTGCGGTTGATGGCGAAGACCGCGATCGACTTGCCGTCTTCCTGCAGAACCGCCGACAGATCGAGATAGGGAACGTCCTGCGCCACTTCACAATCGTAAGTCGGACCTGACGCAGAGACGGAGAGCGCGGTGCCGCGGCCATATTTCGAAGCGAACTGCAGCGGATAGTAGATCGACTGGCGCCAGGCCGGGCCGCCGGCCTTGGTCAGGATCGGCGCGATGACGTTGACGAGCTGCGCCATGCAGGCGATCTTGACGCGGTCGGAGCGGCGGATGAAGACATTGATCAGCGACGCCACGAAGATCGCGTCCTCGAGATTGTAGAGCTCTTCGAGCAGTGGCGGGGCTTCCGGCCAATCCCAGTTCTTGTAGCGCTGGTCGTCTTCCTTGCGGTCGTGATACCAGACGTTCCATTCGTCGAAGCAGATCTTCACGTCGCGCTTCGAGCGCTTCTTCGCCTTGATGTAATCGATGACGCCGCCGATGGTGACGATGTAGCGGTCGAGCTCGATCGCCTTGGCGTAGTAGTTCAGCGTGTCGTTTTCCTCGTTGCCGAAATATTTGTGCAGCGAGATGTAGTCGACGCTGTCATAGCTCGCCTCGAGAACGGTCGCTTCCCATTCGGGATAGGACTTCATCTTGTCGTTGGACGAGCCGCAGACCACGGTTTCGAGCGTCTTGTCGAAATATTTGAAGGCCTTGGACACTTCGTTGGCGAGATGGCCATATTCGGCCGCCGTCTTGTGGCCGACCTGCCAGGGACCGTCGATCTCGTTGCCGAGGCACCAGATGCGGACATTGTGCGGATCCTTGTAGCCGTGCTTGGCGCGCAGATCGCTCCAGTAGGTACCGCCCGGATGATTGCAATATTCGAGGAAATTGCGGGCGTCGTTCAGGCCGCGCGAGCCGAGGTTCATCGCCAGCATCATCTCGGTCTTGGCAAGCTTCGACCAGTCGGCGAATTCGTTGACGCCCATCTGGTTGGTTTCGCGGGTGCGCCAGGCCAGATCGAGGCGGGTCGGGCGCTGGTCGCGCGGGCCGATGCCGTCTTCCCAGTGATAGGCCGAAACGAAATTGCCGCCCGGATAACGCACGATCGGCATATCGAGGTCGCGCACCATATCAAGAACATCGGTACGGAAGCCGTCCTTATCAGCCTTTTCGTGACCCGGCTCATAAATACCGGTGTAGACGGCACGGCCCATGTGCTCGAGAAATGAGCCATAGACGCGCTTGTCGACGTTCGAAATCGTGAATTCCCGGTTCAGGATGGCTTTAGCCCGCATGCTTGGTGTTCCTCGTTTATTGAATTTGATTTTTTGCCACGCTATTCTGGGAGATTTTTTAAATCAAGCTTTTTGTTTTATATCAAAAAATCAGTTTTAGTTTACGTTCTAAAGCGATCTGCGGCTCCATTTCGGCCGGTCAACTGCCGCACGAAATCGGTTGCAAAGCAACGTCTTCGGTATCGCTTAAATTGAGACTTTCGTTACCAAGCTTTATCCATTTCGAATGGCGCATATTGCTGCGCGCCAAGGGCTATGCGAGGTTTCCCGCCTGACACCGTTCCATCAATGGCAGAACCAGATCCAGATGCGTCACCTCAACTGTTTGCGCCTCATCGCAGCAGTCGCCCTCGGCACCATCGCGGTCTCGAGCACTCCGGTTCTTGCGGAACAGCCCTCCCACCAGTGGCCGCAGACGCAGAGCGACATTCCCGCAGACCCGGATGTGCGCTTCGGGGTTCTGCCGAACGGCATGCGCTATGCGATCATGCACAACGCCACGCCGCCCGGGCAGGCGGCTATACGCTTCCGCATCGGTTCGGGTTCGCTCGACGAAAGCGACGACCAGCAGGGGCTGGCGCATTTTCTCGAGCATATGGCTTTCAAGGGCTCCGCCCATGTTCCCGAAGGCGAGATGATTCGCATCCTGCAGCGCAAGGGACTGGCCTTCGGCCCCGATACCAACGCCAATACCGCCTATGACGAAACGGTCTACTCGCTCGATCTGCCGGAGGTCGACAGCGACACTCTCTCGACCGGTCTGATGCTGATGCGGGAAACCGCCAGCGAACTGACGCTCGATGCCGGCGCCTTCGATCGCGAGCGCGGGTGATCCTGTCGGAAGAACGGCTGCGCGACACCCCGCAATACCGGGCGGCGATCGGCATCACCAACATCCTTCTTGAGGGACAGCGCGCCGCTTCGCGCTCGCCGATCGGCAAGGTCGATATCATCAAGACGGCACCGGTCGATCGCGTCCGCGACTACTACAACGCCAATTACCGTCCGGACCGGGCGGCCTTGATGGTCGTCGGCGACGTCGATCCAGCCGCGCTGGAGGCCGATATCCGCAAGCGTTTCGGCGACTGGCAGGCTCACGGTGCTCCAGCACCTGCACTTGATCTCGGCGCCCTGAAGCCGAAGACGGAAAGCGTCGATCTCCTGACCATCCCGAGCGGCATGACGAGCGCCCAGATCGTCTGGACGCGTCCCTTTGATGCCGCCCCGGACACCTATGCCAAACGGCGCCAGCAGATGGTGGAAGACCTTGGTCTTTCGGTGCTGCGGCGGCGCTTCTCGACGATCGCCAGCAAGCCCAACGCGCCCTTTACCGGCGCCAATGCCGGCTCGCAGGACATTCTGGAATCTGCCCACGCGGTGATGATCACCGCAAACAGCGATCCGGAAAAGTGGCAGGTTGCCCTAAGCAGCATCGAACAGGAGCAGCGCCGTCTCCTGCAATTCGGCGTATCGCAGCAGGAGCTCGACCGCGAGGTCACCGAATATCGCGCCTACCTGCAATCAGCGGCCTCGGGTGCGGCGACGCGTACGAGCACCGATCTCGCCTCTTCGCTCGCCTACACTGTCGATAGCGACCAGGTCTTTACTTCTCCGGCCGACGATCTCGCGCTCTTCGAAAAGATGACGAAGGATATCAGCGCCAAGGAAGTCAACGACGCCCTGCCCACCACCTTTTCCGGCAACGGCCCACAGGTCGTGCTGATGACGGCGGAGCCGCCGAAGGGCGGTACCGATGAGATCAAGAAAGCCTACGAGGCCTCCCGTGCGGTGACGGTCGCCGCCCCCGAAACCGCTGCAAACCTCGTCTGGCCCTATACCGATTTCGGCACGCCCGGCACGGTTGCCGAGCGCCGTGAGGTCAGCGATCTCGGCCTGACGATGGTGCGCTTTGCCAATGGCGTGCGCCTGACCGTCAAGCCCACCAAGCTGAGAGCCGACGAGGTTCTGGTGCGCGAGGATATCGGCTATGGCCGCAACAGCCTGCCGAAGGATCAGGCATCCGTGCTCTGGGCGTCGCCCGCAGTCGTTCTATCGGGCGTGAAAGCCATGGATTACCCCGATATTCAGCGGGTGCTGGCTGCCAACATGTTCAACATCGACTTCTCGGTGGAGGACGGTGCGTTCCGGTTCAACGGCCAGACGCGGACCAGGGACCTACCGATCCAGTTGCAGCTGATGACCGCCTATACGTCTGACCCGGCATACCGGCCGGAGGTCTTCGACCGCGTCAAGCAGGCCTATCTGAACGGGCTCAACCAATATGCCGCAACGCCCGGCGGCGTCATCAGCCGCGACTTTGCCGGATTGGTGCACGGCGGCGATCCACGCTGGACCTTCCCGGAACGAGCCGAGCTGGCCTCCTCGCAGCCGGGCGAATTCGAAAAACTCTTCAAGCCGGCGGTCACGACAGGGCCGATCAGCCTGACCGTCGTCGGCGACATCACGGCCGATGAAGCAATCGCCCTGACAGCGCGGACATTCGGTGCCCTACCCGCCCGCGCCGACAGCGCTCCGCATGACGAGACGGCGAGCTTCCCGGCGGCCCAGGCGGCACCTGCGATCGGCACACATACGGGACGGCCGGATAATGCCGCGGCGATCGTCGCTGCGCCTGTCGGCGACATGCTCTCCGATCTGCCGCGGTCCTTCACCGCCAATCTGACCTCGCAGGTCATCCAGAACCGGCTGATCGACCAGTTCCGCATCGCCGAGGGCGCGAGCTACAGCGTCCAGGCGGATGTCGACCTCTCCAAGGACATTCCGGGCTACGGCTATGCCTACATCTATGTCGATACCACGCCGGCGAAGCTGCCCCGCTTCTTCGAGCTCGTCGATCAGGTCTCGGCCGACCTGAAGGCAAAGGACATTTCGGATGACGAGCTCGCCCGGGCCCGGGCGCCGATCATCGAAACCCTGAAGCATCGCCAGCAGAGCAACGAATACTGGATCGAGTATCTGCAGAACGCGCAGACAGATCCGCGTGGTCTCGATCGCGTGCGCGCCAATCTTACCGGCTACGACACGATCACGGCCAAGGACGTCCGCGCCTTCGCCAACGACTATCTCAAGCCGGAGAAATTCTGGAAGTTCGAGGTGCTGCCAGCGGCCGGCCAATAGCCGGCCGCACCGGCGGGGTCACAGCTTCAGCTCGGGATCCTGCCAGATGCGGAAGCCGCCCTTGAAGGCGTTTTCGTTGTCGCCGCGGCGGCAGTTTTCCGGCAGGTCCTTGATCTTGTCGACATTGCCGCCGCCGATGACGATGTAGTCGGGCTGCAGCGCCGCCTTCAGCCGCGCGGCGACATCGGCGACGGACTTGCGCCACTTCGTCTTCCCATGCGCCTCCAGCCCGCGCAGGCCGACATAGTCCTCGAAGGTCTGCTTCTTCTTGTAGGGCAGATGCGCTAGCTCCATCGGCAGGCAGACCTTGTCGACGACCATCGCCGCGCCAAGGCCGGTGCCGAGACCGAGAAACAGCATGCGCCCGCCCTCATAGCTGCCGATCGCCTGCATCAGCGCGTCGTTGACGAGCTTCAGCGGCTTGCCGAAGGCCTTTTCGAAATCATAGTCCTTCCAGCCGGGCGCCAGGTTATGCGGATCGAGCGACGGCCGGTTATTTTCGATCGGGCCGGGATAGCCCATGCCGATGACGTCGAATTCCAGCCCCTTCGCCATTTCCTTGACGGCCTTGACCATCTTGTCCGGCGACATGTCCGGACCCGAGACCATCGCCCGCTTTTCGCCACCGGTGCTGAGGAGCACTTTCACATGCGAACCACCGAGATCGATGGCGAGGACCGTCTTCTGTGTGTTGGAGCTATCGGCGGGGGCGTCCATGGGAAAATCCTGCTTTGAAATTTCGCGTTGATAGGCCGGGGAGGGAGGAATTAGGTGGTGACAGCGATCTGGAAATCCCTGCCCTCCCAGTCGTTTCGGCCGGTCCAGAAGATCGTGAAGGAGATGACCGATCCGACGGCGATGCCATCCGTCGAGAGGTCGGCGATCCAGGTGCCCATAGACGTGTCCCGCGCCGTCACATCATGCACCGTGTTCCAGCCATCCGACGACCAGTGGACATAGGCGGGCTCGAACAGCTCGAAGCGCAGCAGGCGCCCGGCCGAAATGGTGTCGTAGGTCGAGTTGGTGCGCCAGATCCACGGCGACGGCGCGGGCTTGCCCTTGACGTAGCGCGCCAATGTCTGCGGCGGCATGTCGAAGACGGCGCCGTCCTTCAGCGAGCGCAGCAGCTTGATGTGCTCGGCATGCGCCCAGACGAGCGGCATGGCACTGCCCGAGGGGCGGCCGAGGAACAGCTCCTTGTCGGCGATGTCGGCCTCGTCCCAGATCTGCTCCGGCAGCAGGCCGCCGGGGCTTGCAGATGCCTCCAGCGTCGCCAGCAGCCTGGCGGCCTCTTCGGTCCGTCCGGCCGCGATCTCGAAATGCGCCCGCTCGCCGGTCAGAAGCGGCCAGAGGCGGCCTATACCCGCGCCATCGAAGGGCGAGCCGTCCTCCTTCTCGCCGTAGCCATCCTCGTTGTAGCGATACCAGTAGGGACCGGCCGGAAGATCGCGCTTCAGCAGCGCGTCGATCGCCTTCACCGTATTGACGATCCGTGGATCATCCGCCGCCCGCAGGCCGAAACGGACGAGCGCCAGTGCATCCGGGCTGACGAGCAGACCGGATTCCAGCGTCATCTCCGCGTTGGTGCGGTTCTTGATCGGCACCAACGCCGGAGAGCGCTTGTGTCCTTCGCCGGTAAAGCTGCCGATCCGCATGTAATAGCCGTGGATGCCGAGGCTTTTCGACAGCTCCGTGCCGGTCGCGTAGGTCCAGCTTTCGATCTGCTCGTTCCAGCTATCGGCAACCTCGCGCAGATAGCGCCCCACATCCGCGTCGCCTGATACCTCCATCGCATCCGCGGCAGCCAGCAACCCGGCGATCTCGACGGCGAGCGTGAAGGGCGAATAGCCGCCATCCTCTTCCCAGCGGTCCTGTTGCGTGCATGGGCCGTTCCGGACGATATAGCGGGCAGCAGCCTTGATCATACCGGCGTAACGCCGGGCATCGGCCGGGCCGATCACCTTCGCCCGCAGCAGCATGTCGTAAAGCAGGATCGGAAAGGCGGTCTCGTCCATCTGGATGCCCTTCCAGTAGGGACGCCCGTCAAGCCAGGAATTCTGGACCCAGTGGCCATCGGCCTCCTGCGTCGCCACGAGGTAATCGAGCACCGCAAGCGCATCCTGCTCGGCACCGGCCGCCAGCAACCCGCCTGCGGTCTCCACCAGATCGCGTGTCCAGACGAGATGATAGCCGCCCAGATCGTCGTCACCCTTCGCCGATCCCCAGGGGATCGACAGGCTGGCTATGATAGCGCCAGAGGCATCGTCGCGATGGGTGGCGAGAACGCTGGTGCTAACACGGTAACGGTTGAGCTCGCGCGAATCATGCGGCTCGTCGAGCGGCAGAAGCTTGCCCTGCCATTCCCGCCAGCCCGATTTGAATGTTTTCAGCGCCGGTTCGGTCCCCTGCTGCAGGCTGAGCAGCACGCGGAAGGCGGCCTCCTCGGGCTGCGTTCCGAAGCCGAGCGCAAGCAGGGCACGCCCACCCGTCTGCGACAGGTCGATCGTACCCCCGAGCGCGACATTGCCGTCCTCGGCGCGCTGATAGTCCTCGCGCAGACCTTGGCCTCGCGACAACGTCTGCCAGGCATCGGAAAAGCCGACGAAGCCAACCGAGCGCGCAATCCACGGCACCGACGAGGCAACCGCCAGCGAACGGCCGGTACCGTAAGCAAAGAGCATCGGATGCCCCTTGAAATCGTCGTACCAGCCTGTGTTGTTGGCGCCGCCATTGACGAGATGCGGCGAGACGATCGCGTGCAGCTGATAATCCTGGAGATCACCGACCAGCGCTTCGAAATGGATGTCCTGCAGCAGGACTTCACGATCGGGATCGGCGAGGATCACCTTGGTGATCCGGTAACGGCCGTCTCTGGATGTGTTGGTCAGGCGAAAGGCGGGAACGCCGTCTTCAAGCGTTTCGACGAGATGATCGGCATCGCGCTTCTCTTCCGAGAAATAGTCTTTGGCTGTCACCACGAAGCCGAAATCGCGGATGCTCGCCTGGTCGAGGCGCGGCGCGTAGACCTCGTTGAGGATGCCGTGGCTGGCGGTGAACCAGAGATTGCCCGCCTCCCCGGCAGCCCGCCCGACGGCGGTCTTGTCGCTTGAGGTCCAGCGCGGCTCTATGCCCGGCGCGCCCGGAGGGGTGGATGGCTGCGACACTGACCTGATCCTCCGTCTTGGGCTTCGGCGCAGTGAAGATAGTGCGCGCGAGGCATCAGGAAAGCACCTGACGTGGAAGCTGTCGAGGAGAGAGTGATCGGGGATGCGGCTAGGGCGTCAAGGTGACGCGGCCGGCATCATCCGGCCGGTGCGAAATGGCTCATCGCGCCGGTAAAGGGCTTTGCCAGCGGCGAGGCGTAGGAGCCGCGCTTGCTCGTGGAAAGACCGAGCGAAACCAGCGCTTCCGCCTGTTTGACGGCGGCCGCGACGCCATCGACGACGGGCACACCGTAATGCGCCTGGAGTTCCCGGGCGAGATCGGTCATCCCGGCGCAGCCGAGCACGATCGCCTCGGCGCCGTCCTCGTCGAGCGCCCGCTCGATTTCGGCGCGCAGCTTGCCGATCGCACCCGAGGCTTCGTTTTCGAGTTCAAGCACCGGAATATCGGAGGCCCGCACCTTGGCACGGTCGCCCATGCCGTAGCGCCTGACTAGGTTGTCGATCAGCACGCGCGAGCGCTCCAGCGTCGTCACCACTGTGAAGCGCTGCGCCAGAAAGCCGGCGGTCGCCACGGCGGATTCGCAGAGGCCGAGCACGGGCACATCGCAGAAGCTGCGGACGGCCTCAAGGCCGGTATCGTCGAAGCAGGCGATGATGGCCGCATCGTAGCCGTCCGTCTGCCGCTCCTTCAACTCTGCCAGCAGGCCGGGGATCGCCAGGGCGCCGTCATAATGCCCTTCGATGGACACCGGCCCCATGCGGGAGGTGGCGGCGATGATCTCTGTTCCGGATGCGGCGACCACGCGGGCGGCAACCGCAGCCTTTTCGGTCATTGAGGCCGTGGTATTCGGATTAACCAGCAATATGCGCATCTTATTTGATCTTTGCCTGACGGCGGCCGAGCATTGTCATGATGCCGAGCGTGCCGAGGATGATGGTGAAGGAGAAGACCGTCGTGACCGTTCCCAGCGCATAGAGCACCGGCGTCGTGACGTTGGTCGTCATGCCGTAGATTTCGAGCGGCAGCGTGTTGTAGCTGCCTGACGTCATCAGCGTGCGGGCGAATTCGTCGTAGGAAAGCGTGAAGCCGAACAGGCCGACGCCGATCAGGCTGGGCAGGATCATCGGCAGAACCACATGGCGGAACGTCTGCCAGGAGCTGGCGCCAAGATCGCGCGCCGCCTCTTCGTAAGCCGGCGAAAAGCGGTTGAACACGGCAAACATGATCAGCACGCCGAAGGGCAGCGTCCAGGTGAGATGGGCGCCGAAGGCCGACGAATACCAGGCGGGCTTGAGGCCGCTCTGCTGGAAGACGACGCCGATGCCGAGCGAGATGATGATCGAGGGCACGACGAGGCTGGCAACCGTTGCATAGAAGAGCGCGGTGGATCCCCGGAACTTCCGACGGAAGGCGAGACCGGCGAGCAGCGAGACCACGACCGTCACCACCATGACCATCAGGCCGAGCGTGAACGAGCGGGTGAAGGAGGCGCCGAAATCGCCGACCGCCTGCTTCTCGAAGAGATTGAAGAACCAGTGTACCGAGACGCCATTCAGCGGGAAGGTCAGGCCGCCATCCGGCCCCTGGAAGGACAGGATCAGGATCGCCGAGAGCGGGCCATAGAGAAACAGCACGAAGATGATGAAGAACAGGGCGAGCACATAGAATTCGAGGCTGCGCGTTTCGCGGTTCATCTCAGAGCTCCTTGCGGATATCGACGACGCGCAGGATGGCGGCGACCATCAGCAGCACGACGGCGAGAAGGACGACGGCATTGGCGGCCGCCGCCGGATACTGCAGCAGCGACATCTGGTTCTTCATCATCAGCGCCACAGAGGCGCTCTGGCCGCCGGACATGACCTGGACGGTGGAAAAGTCGGCCATGACGAGGGTGACGACGAAGATCGAGCCGATCGCCATGCCGGGCTTTGCGAGCGGCAGCACGACATTCCACAGCACCTGCCAGCCGCTGGCGCCGGCATCGCGCGCCGCCTCGAACAGCGAGCGGTCGATGCGCATCAGCGTGTTGAAGATCGGCGTCACCATGAACAGCGTGTAGAGATGGACCATGGCGAGCACCACGGCGAAATCGGAATAGAGCAGCCACTCGATGGGCTGCGGCACGATGCCTGCGGAGACCAGCGCCTGATTGATGAGGCCGTTGCGGCCGAGCACCGGGATCCAGGAAATCATGCGGATGATGTTCGAGGTCATGAAGGGGACGGTGCAGACGAGGAACAGGATCATCTGCGTCGAGGTCTTGCGGATATGGAAGGCCAGGAAATAGGCGACCCAGAAGCCGATGGCCAGCGTCAGCCCCCAGACGATGACGGTGAATTTCAGCGTGTTGAGATAGGTCTTCCAGGTGACCCACGAACCGAGCGTATCGGTGTAGTTCATGGTCAGGAAGGCCGGATAGAGACCGGCGAAATCGTAGTCCCAGAAACTGACGACGGCGATCATTGCGATCGGCAACAGGAAGAAGGCGCCGAGAATGACGAAGAGCGGCAGCGCCTGCAGATAGGAAATCGCCACCGACGGCAGACGGGCGCGGCGGCGTCGGACGCGGTCGAGTTTTTCAGCCGGCTGTGCGGAAGCGATCGTTGCCATCTGCCATCCTCTCGGACTTTTGAAACGGAGAGCGAGAGGGATCCAAAGACCCCTCCCCAGCCCTCCCCACAAGGGGGAGGGAGAAGTTCTGTCGCGGCCTCTGCTAACTCCCTCCCCTTGTGGGGAGGGTTAGGGAGGGGAAAGCCGCAATCACCTCAAGCCGCGATGAACTCGTTCCAGCGGCGGACCATGTAGCGGTCCTCGTCCATGACGGAGTTCCAGCAGGCGACATGGCCCATGCGCTCTTCGAAGGAGCCGCCGTCGCGGACTGCGCCGGCCTTTTCCATGACCTTGCCTTCCGGAGACAGGATATCGCCCTGCGCCGCCTTGCCTTCGATCCAGTAGCCCCACTCGTCGGCCGTCATGAAGTTCTTGGCGGTGTCCATGCAGGCCGAGTAGTAGCCCTGGCGGTTGAGATAGCCACCGACCCAGCCGGACGTGTACCAGTTGATATATTCATAGGCCGCATCGAGCTCTGCGCCCTTGAGGTGCGAGGCGAGGCCGAGGCCGCCGCCCCACGAGCGGTAGCCTTCCTTGAGCGGCTGATATTTGCAGGCGATGCCCTTGGAGCGGACGGCGGCAACGGCCGGCGACCACATGGACTGGATGATGACTTCGCCCGAGGCCATCAGGTTGACCGACTCGTCGAAGCTCTTCCAGAAGGCGCGGAACTGGCCGTCGCCCTTGGCCTTGATCAGGAATTCGATCGTCTTGTCGATCTCTTCCTTGGTCATGTTGCCCTTGTCGGCATATTTAATGTTGCCGAGCGATTCCATGATCATCGCGGCATCCATGATGCCGATCGACGGGATGTTGAGGATCGAGGTCTTGCCCTTGAACTTCGGATCCATGATATCGGCCCAGCTGGTGATATCGCGGCCGACGAGATCGGGACGGATGCCGAGCGTATCGGCATTGTAGATGGTCGGCATCATGGTGAAGAGTTCGGTCTCGCCCTTGGCGAAGGTCTTGGCATCGGCGCTCTCGACATAGCCGACGGTGTGCGGCGCGGTGCCCTGGGCGATGACGCTGTCGGCCTTCAGCTTGCCGTTCTTGAAGAGCGGAACGACCTTGTCGTAATATTTCAGCTTCTTGACGTCCATCGGCTGGATGACGCCGGTCGGATAGACCTTCTTCAGGATCCAGTATTCGATGTCGGCGATGTCGTAGCTGTCAGGCTGGGTGACGGCGCGCTGGGCAGCCGCGTCGGAATCGGTCGCCGTCATTTCGAGCGTGATGCCGAGATCCTTCTTGCACTGTTCGGCGATCGCATTGATGTTCGAAACGCCGGTACCGAACTGGCGCAGCGTGATGTTGGACTGCGCCCAGATCGTCGGGAAGCCAGTGATCAGGCCGGAGCCGGCAGCAGCGCCGATTGCGGCAGCGCCGGTCTTGAGAAGCGAGCGGCGGGAGATACCCGTCTGCGGCTTTGTCGTCTTCGTTTCAGTCGTCATGTCAGTTCCCCTTCTTATGGTGGTGAGGTTCATGCACGGCCGAGGAGGACGGCGTCCTCCAGAGCCCAACTAAGAGACACCGCATCGCCGACCGATACGGGTTTGGCGAAATAATCGCCGTCGCTCGCGATGACCGTGAAGTCGTCACTGCCCGCGCCGATGACGGTGATCTTCACCGTCGCGCCGCGATATTCGATGTTGGAGACGACGCCACCGAAGCCGAGCGTCTTGTCGGTGGCCGCTTCGAGGCGAACGCGATCGGTGCGCACGCCGATATCGACAGCTTCTCCCGCAAGCTTGCCGTTGCCACGCACCGAGAAGGTCTGCCCCTCGGGCGCTTCCAGGATCAGCATGTCGTCCTTGACCGAGGTCACGCGGCCGGAGAGCACGTTGTGATCGCCCATGAAGCGGGCGACGAAGGCAGTTGCCGGCTGCTCGAAGACCTGGCGCGGCGAAGCCGCCTGCTCGATCTTGCCGTCGTTCATGATGACGATCAGGTCGGCGAGCGCCATCGCCTCTTCCTGGCTGTGCGTCACATGCACGAAAGTGATGCCGAGCGACTTCTGCAGCTTCTTGAGCTCGGCGCGCATGCGGATCTTCAGGAAGGGATCGAGCGCCGACAACGGCTCGTCGAGCAGCAGCGCTTCGGGGTCGGTGATCAGCGCGCGCGCCAGCGCCACGCGCTGCTGCTGACCGCCGGAAAGCTGCGCCGGACGGCGGGATGCATAAACGTCCATTTGCATCAGCTTCAGCATCTCGAGCGCCTTGGCGCGGCGCTCTTCCTTCTCGACGCCCTTCATCTTCAAGGAGAAGGCGACGTTGTCGACGAGGTCGAGATGCGGGAAGAGCGCATAGGACTGGAACATCATCGCCGTGCCGCGCTTGGCCGGCGGAAAGTCGGTAACGACGGTGTTGCCGAGACGCACGTCGCCCGATGAAATGGTCTCGTGACCTGCGATCATCCGCAGCGTCGAGGTCTTGCCGCAGCCCGACGGGCCAAGGAAGCAGCAGTATGACCCTGCCGGAATCTTGAGGCTGATGGCATGCACCGCTGTCGTGGAGCCATAGACTTTGGAAACGGATGCAATATCGATCTCTGCCGCTTTCGACATCATGTCTTCCCCTGTTCGAGTAAGACAATGCATCTGCCGTGCCAGTTTCTATTGCACTGCGTCAAAGCCCTAGAATTCAATGGAAATCGGCGTCAGACCGGCGAAAGCCCAATTTAGAGGCGACACAAATTCTGCACAGGAAATAGGCTTTCGTCTGCAATTTACGCAAAGGATCGTATACAATTTGAGCGCCATTTTGCGCGCAAAATTCGTTTAACTTTTGACCCGAAGCTGGTTATCATCACGGTTGCAATCAGGTGCCTTTTCCATGACCCCATCAGCCACCGCGCTTTCGCAGGCGGACGATTCAGCCGATAGCAGCACGCAGCAGATTCGTGACGCCATTCGCGAAGCGATCGTCGAGCGGCGGCTTGCGCCGGGCACGAAGCTTTCGGAAGCCGATGTCGGCAATCTCTTCAGCGTCAGCCGCACACTGGCACGCGCCGCCCTCCAGGCACTCTCCTATGAAGGGCTGGTCAATGTCGAGAAGAACCGCGGCGCCTTTGTCGCCTACCCCTCCCCGGATGAAGCGCGACAGATCTTTGCCGCGAGGCGGCTCGTCGAACCCGGCATCCTGCGCGAGGCGGCTGCCCGCATCACGCCCTCGCAGATCCAGCACCTGCGGCAGTTGCTGCAGGAAGAGGGCCGGCTGATCGGCGAGCGCGGCCAGACGGCCCGGCGCGCCGAGATCAAGGCATCCGGCGACTTTCACCTGACGCTGGCATCGATCTCGGGCAATGCCATCATGCAGCGCTTCATGGAGGAGCTCGTCGCCCGCTCCTCGCTGGTGATCGCCCTCTACGGCCAGTCCGCCGTTTCGAGCTGCGGCCATTCCGAGCATGGCGATATCGTCACCGCGATCGAGACCAAAGATCTCGACCGCGCCTGCCATCTGATGGTGCATCACATCTCCCATATCGAGGCCGATCTCGACCTTCGCGAGCGCAAAGGCTTCGGCCTCAAGGAAGCCTTCTCGATCTGAGACACGGCACGCCTGACGGGCAAATCTCTGCTTTTCTTCCAGAATTCGCGCTCTAGTTCCAAAAAGGAGCCTGAGCGGCTGACATTCAAGGAGGCGTTGATGAGCGGTGTGCCACTGGAAACCTTGCCGGAGCAGCCGGAGCTGAAGCGGGTGATGGGGCCGGGACTGCTGCTCCTCTTCATCGTCGGCGACATCCTCGGCACCGGCATCTACGCGCTGACCGGACAGGTCGCGGCCGAAGTCGGCGGCGTCGTCTGGCTGCCCTTCCTGATCGCCTTCGTCGTCGCGCTGCTGACGGCGCTCAGCTATCTAGAACTGGTCACCAAATATCCGCGTGCGGCCGGTGCGGCGCTCTACACGCACAAGGCTTTCGGCATCCACTTCCTGACTTTCCTGATCGCCTTTGCCGTCATGTCCTCGGGCATCACCTCGGCCTCGACGGCATCGCGCGCTTTCGCCGCCAATTTCTCGGAAGCCTTCGGTTTCGATTTCGGCGATTACGGCGTGACCTTCATCGCCGTTGCCTTCATCGCCCTGGTCGCCGCCGTCAATTTCCGCGGGGTCGGCGAGAGCGTGAAGCTCAACGTGCTCCTGACCGTCGTCGAACTGACGGGACTGCTGATCATCATCGGCATCGGCTTCTGGGCGATTGCCGGCGGCGAAGGCGATGTGTCGCGCGCCTGGACCTTCCAGCCGAGCAGCGAGCACGGCGTGTTCTGGTCCGTCATCGCGGCAACGACACTCGCCTTCTTCGCGATGGTCGGCTTCGAGGATTCGGTCAACATGGCCGAGGAGTGCAAGGAGCCCAGCCGGATCTTCCCGAAGGTGTTGCTCGGCGGCCTGTTCATCACCGGCGTCATCTATGTGCTCGTCGCCATCTCGGCGATCACGCTGGTGCCGGCCGCTGAACTCGGCGAAGGCGAGACGCCGCTTCTGAAGGTTGTTCAGGCAGGAGCGCCGAACTTCCCGGTCGGCGTCTTCGGCATCATCACCATGTTTGCGGTCGCCAATTCGGCGCTGATCAACATGATGATGGCGAGCCGGCTGATCTACGGCATGAGCCGCGAGCAGGTGCTGCCCGAAGTGCTCGGCAAGGTGCATGCCGGCCGCAAGACGCCCTACATCGCGATCGGCTTCACGTCGCTGCTTGCCGTCGGGCTCATCCTCTTTGCCGGCGGCGTACCGGCGCTTGGCGGCACGACGGCGCTGCTGCTGCTCGGTGTCTTTGCCGTCGTCAACATCGCCGTCCTCGTGCTGCGGAAGGACAAGGTCGATCACCCGCATTTCCGCACGCCGACCATCGTGCCGATCCTCGGCGCGGCCACCTGCCTGTTCCTGGTCGGCCCGTGGACCGGGCGCGACCCCGTTCAGTATGCCATCGCTGCGATCCTGATCGGCATCGGCGCCGTCCTCTGGTTCGCGACGATCGGCTTCATGCGAAGCAGCGCGAACCAGAGTGATTAGTGCGAGGATTGCTGCTTGGCGCGGGCAACGATCTGCGTCGGGTTGACGAACTGCAGCGCGATGATCAGCCAGAAGAGCGTCGTGATCATGTAGATCACCGCCATGGCGTCGATCGATTGCGCGGCGCGCACGCCTGAAGCGAAGACCGCGTAATAGAGCGAGACGACAAGCGTCTGCGTCGTCGGCCCGGCGATCAGGAAGGTCAGCTCGAACATGGCGATGGTGCGCACCAGCACGAGCAGCAGTGCCGCCAGCATGCCGGGCAGAAGCAGCGGCAGCAGGATGCGGATGAACAGGCTCGTCGTTCCCGCCCCGAAGACGCGGGCCGCCGCCTCGATGCGCGGATCGATCTGCTCGATGAACGGGATCATCACCAGCACGACAAAGGGGAAGGACGGCACGAGATTGATCAGCACCACGCCCCAGAAGGTGCCGCCGAGGCCGAGTTGGTAGAGCACGGTGGCGAGCGGAATGCCGTAGGTCAGCGGCGGGATCAGCAGCGGCAGCAGGAAGAGCAGCACGATCAGCTTCTTGCCGGCAAAATCCCGGCGCGCCAGCGCATAGGCCGTCATGACGCCGAGCAGGCCGGAGATCAGCGTGACGGTGAAGACGATCTGGAAGGTGACGAGCACGACGCTCGACAGCTGGAATTCTTTCCAGGCGCTGAAATACCAGCGCGTGGTCCAGCCGGCCGGCAGCCATGTACCGAGCCAGCGCGTCGAGAAGGAATTGATGATGACGACGGCGATGACGGCAAGCAGGTTGAGGATGAAGAGCGCGGCAATGGCCCAGACGGCAAAGCGCCAGATTTTCGATGTCAGTCCCTGATCACGGATCATGGCTCAGCCTTTCGTGCCGCCGGCAGGGCCGCGATAGAAGAAGGAACGGCAGCCGAGGATCGCCACCACGACGACGAGTTCGACGGCTCCCATGATGAGCGCGATCGCCGAACCCAGCGAATGATCATACTGCTCGAAGGCCGCCTGATAGGCCGCAATCGAGATGACCCGCGTCGGCCCCGCCGGCGCGCCGAGCAGCACCGCGGATGGAAAGACCGCGAAGGCCTGCACGAAGGCGAGGCAGAAGGTGACGGCAAGGCCGGGCACCAGAAGCGGCAGGAAGACCCGGAAGAAGCGCTGGCGCGGGCTGGCGCCGAGCGTCGCCGCTGCCTGCTCGATCGCCGGATCGATGCCGGTGATATAGGAGAGCGTCAGCAGGAAGGCGAAGGGAAAGCCGGTGATCAGCAGCGAGGCGAAGACGCCCCAGTAATTGTTGGTGAGCTTGACCGGATCGCTGAAGATGCCGAGCGCCAGCAACGTGTGATTGAACCAGCCGCGCGGCCCGAGGAACGTCAGGAGACCATCAGCAACGAAAACCGTTCCGAGCGTGATCGGCAGCACAAGGATGGTTGTCAGCAACCGCTGGCGCCGCATGAGGCGGACGCGAAACGCAATCGGCACGGCGAGCGCCAGGTTGACGATGGTGACAGGCAGCGCCAGCCACATGGTCGCGCCGATGGTGTTGTACTGGAACGGATCGCTGAAGAACTTGACGTAATTCGCATACCACGCCCCGCCATCCTTCGGCGTCAGCGAATCCACGACGCCGTAGAGGAAGGGATAGACGAACAGCGCGATCATGAAGATCAGGCCCGGCAGGACCAGCAAGGTCGTGCCGTCGAGGCCGCGGGCGGCAAGCCGGGTGCGGAGCGACGGCCCGCTCATGCGGGAGTTCCCTTGAAGAGCAGCGCCCGTCCGGCGACCGGCTGCAGCCGCGTCTCGGCGCCGCGCGCCAGCGGGTCATCGGCGCGGAAATAGAGGTCGGATCCGTCCTTGGCCTTGGCCATGCCGAAAAAGGCGCGGCCGCGATATTCCATGCTCGCAACCGTCGCCGGGATGCCATCTGCGGCGCCCGTCGCGACCAAATCTTCCGGGCGAACGGAGAGGACTGCGCTGTCACTGGCCTGCAGCGGCGTGCGCATCGTGCCCGTCAACCGCGCACCGGCAGCCTCGATGGTTGCTTCGTCACCGGAGACCGAAACGACCTTGCCGGGAATGCGGGTTCGGAAGCCCATGAAGTCTGCGACATTCAGATTGACCGGCCGCTGATAGAGATCCTGCGGCGTACCGATCTGTTCGATATGGCCCTGGCTCATGACGACGATGCGGTCGGCAAGCGACAGCGCCTCGTCCTGGTCGTGGGTGACGTAAATCGTGGTCGAGCCGATCTGGTCGTGGATGCCGCGGATTTCGGCGCGCATCTCGAGACGCAGCTTGGCATCGAGGTTCGACAGCGGCTCGTCCATGAGGACAATCGGCGGGCGGATGACGACGGCACGCGCAATCGCCACGCGCTGCTGCTGGCCACCGGAGAGCTGACCGGGCAGTTTTTCCGCCTGGCTTTCCAGTCGCACCAGCGCCAGCGCATCATTGATCCGCTTGTCCGCCTCCGGTCCCTTGATGCCCTGCATGGCAAGGCCGAAGCCGACATTCTTTCGCACGCTCATATGCGGGAAGAGGGCGTAGCTCTGAAACACCATGCCGAAGCCGCGCTTTTCAGGCTCCAGCTGATCGATGCGGTTGCCACCGAGACGGATTTCGCCGCCGGAAAGGCCGAGCAATCCGGCAATACAGTTCAGCGCCGTCGACTTGCCGCAGCCGGACGGGCCGAGCAGCGCGATGAACTCACCGGGCTCGATGGCGAGATCGATACCGTCGAGCGCGTTATAGGCGCCGAACGAGCGGCGGATGCCGTCGAGTTCGAGGCGGGCATTGTTGCGCGAAGACGGCGCAGCGTTCTGGACTGGCGCGTTCAATCCAAGCTCCATATGTCAAAAGCAATGAGGGGCGCCGGCTCAACCGGCCGGCGCCGTTTTTGAAATCAGCCCTTCTTGGCGCCGATCTTTTCGTCCCAGATGCGGAAGGCTTCGACGAGCTGCTTCGGCTCGAGCGGCGTTTCCAGCGGGTTGTTGGCGATCCAGTCGGCATATTCAGGACGGCCGAATTCCTTGATCACGTCCTGGCTTTCCTGCGGCGCCATGTCGATCGTCACGTCCTTGACGGCCGGACCCGGATAGAAATAGCCAGCGTCATAAGCGATCGCCTGCTGCTTCGGCTGCAGGATGTAGTTCAGGACATCCATCAGCACCGCGACCTTCTCGTCGGAAACGCCCTTCGGAATGACGGCGTAGTGAGCATCGGTGACCCAGTGGAAGCCATCGAGCTTCTGCACCTTGGCTTCAGCCGGAACGATGCCGAGCGCACGCGGGTTGATATCCCAGCCGGTGGTCGTCGCGACGATGTCACGCGTGCCTTCGCCGAGCTCCTTGAAGACGACGGCGGTGCCGGTCGGGTAATATTCGATGTTCTCGCCGAGAGCGGCCAGATATTCCCAGGTCTTCGACCAGCCCTTTGCCGGATCGCGCGGATCGCTGTCGCCGAGCAGGTAGGGAAGGCCCATGAGCAGCGTGCGGCCGGGCCGGAATTGGCCGGACGGGCATAGAGGAACTTGTTCTTGTTCTGCTTGGTCCAGTCGAGCAGCTCCTGTGCCGTCTTCGGCGGGGTCGCGACCTTGTCGGGCATATATTCGATCAGCGGGCCCGACGGATAATAGGTGACGACGACGCCCTGATCCTTGGCGAGGCCCTGCATCTTGAAGGCCTGCGGCTGCAGGATGCTTTCCAGGTTCGGCAGTTCGGACTTGTGAGCCCCGAGATCGATCCAGAGGCCCTGGTCGACACCGGCCGACAGCGCGTCGGTGCCGGTCAGCACCAGATCGATATCGACCTTGCCTGCGGCCTGCTGCGCCTTGATCTTGCCCGGCAGTTCCGGTGCCGGTGCCTTGGTGAAGGCAAAGCTCGATACCCAATCGGCCTTCTCAGCAGCATAGGCTTCGAACATGCCCTGGGTCAGCGCCAGATTGCCCGCGACGTCTGCGATGGTGATGGTGACAGGGCTGGCAGGCTTCTTTGCCTGCGCGAAAAGCCGGTTCGGCAGCATGCCGGCGACGGCAACGCCCGCCGCGGTGCTGACGAATGTTCTGCGTGTGATGTTCATGACGGTCTCTCCTCCTCTTGTGCTGTTGTCGGCGAATGAACCCGGACAACCAGCTCTCCCGTGATCTGCCAGGCGAGATCAAAGCGCCGGCTCAACCACCGAAAAGCGGTTGAAAGCCTTGCAAAGCGACCGCTCCTCTTCGGCAAGCCTTGGCAATGGATGAGGATTGATATACTAGTATGCACAACAGAGTCAACGTGCAGGAAATAGCATGCGGCAGGCATCCGGTTCCGAAGCGATCGACTTTCCGCCTATGACGGAAAGACCGGCGAAGCTGCGCCGCGTGACGACTGCGGATGCCATTTTCAACCAGCTCTATGCGGATATCGTCTCGCTGCGCATGCCGCCGGGAATGTCGCTTCAGGAGAAGAAGATCGCCGAGGAATTCGGCGTCAGCCGCACCCCGGTGCGAGAAGCCCTGCTGCGGCTCGCCGAAGGCGGCCTCGTCGATATCTATCCGCAATCGGCGACCGTCGTTTCCCGTGTTCCGGTTTCCGCCATTCCCGAAGCCGTTGTCGTTCGCAAGGCGCTGGAGACGACGACAGTCGAAGCTGCGACCCGCGGCGCGACACCGGCCGATATCCAGCGGCTCGACATGATCATAAGCCGGCAGAAATCGCTGGCCTCGCTCGGCGACACCTCGGGTTTCCACGAGGAAGACGAGGCCTTCCATGAGGCGATCACCCGGATTGCCGGCTACCCCGGCATCTGGACGATCCTGAAGACGGTAAAGGTGCAGATCGACCGCGCCCGCCGCCTGACGCTGCCGGCGCTCGGACGCATGGACAATGTCGTGCGCGAGCATATCGTCATTCGTGACGCGATCGCCGGTCATGACGTGGAGGCCGCCCGCGAGGCGATGCTGCATCACCTCAGCGCCGTCATCCCTGACGTAGCGGAGCTGCGCACCCGCTATCCCGATTATTTCTGCTGATCCCGGCAAAGCAACGAAACAAGAAACAGAAGACAGACGAGGAGGAAACCGATGCGGCAAGGTTGGAGATGGTTTGGGCCTGAAGCCCCGGTGACACTGGACGAGGTGCGCCAGACCGGCGCGACGAACATCGTCTCCTCGCTGCATCAGGTGCCGATCGGCCGCGCCTGGACCGAAAAGGAAGTCGCCGAGCGCAAATCGATGATCGAGACGACGCCTGCAGGGCGCTCGCCGCTCGTCTGGTCGGTTGTCGAAAGCATCCCGATCCCCGATGCGGTTAAGCGCAAGGGCGGCAAGGCGAAAGCCGAGATCGAAGCCTGGATCGCCAGCATGGAAGCGGTCGCAGCCTGCGATATCCCGATCATCTGCTACAATTTCATGCCCGTCGTCGACTGGACGCGCACCGAGCTCGACTACATCACGCCGACAGGCGCGACCGCCATGCGCTTCGATCACGAGCGTTTCGCCGCCTTCGATCTCTTCGTGCTGCAGCGCCAGAGCGCCGGAAACGATTATTCCGAAGAAGACCAGAAGCGCGCTCGCGAGGTCTTCGACGAGATGAGCGAAGAGGAGGTCGCCGAGATCACCCGCATCATCACCTCGGCCTTGCCTGGATCGACCACCGAGCCGCTGACGATCCCCGGTTTCCGCGAGGTCCTGTCTGCCTATGCCGGCATCGATGCCCCGAAGCTGCGCCAGCACCTTATCGAGTTCCTGCAGGCTGTCACGCCGGCCGCCGAAGCCCGCGGCGTCAAGCTGACGCTGCATCCCGATGATCCGCCGCGTTCGCTGTTCGGCCTGCCGCGCATCGCCTCCAATGCCGAAGATTATGCCGCCCTCTTCGACGCCGTGCCATCGCCGGCCAACGGCATGTGCTACTGCACCGGCAGCCTCGGCGTGCGCGCCGAAAACGACATGCCCGAGATTGCCCGCCGCTTTGCCTCGCGCATCTATTTCGCCCATCTTCGCGCCACCAAGCGCGAGGGCGACGGCCGCTCCTTCCACGAGAGCGCCCATCTCGAGGGCGATGTCGACATGGTCGCCGTGCTCAAGGAACTGGTCGCCGAAGACAACAAGCGCAGCGCCAGCGACCAGATCGTCTTCCGCTCCGACCACGGCCACCGCATGCTCGACGACCTCACCAAGACCGTCACGCCAGGCTACCCGGCGATCGGCCGCATGCGCGGTCTCGCAGAGCTCAGAGGCATTCTCTACGCGCTGGGTTCGATCCCGTCCTAAACAGAAAAGGCGGCATCCCGGAGGCCGCCTTTTTCTTAAGCGGCCGAGCGGCGGCGCTCACTCTTCTCAAGCGGCGGACTTATCCGCGGCCGTTGCCAGCACCTCTTCGGCCCACTGGTTCAGGCTCTTGCCCGCCAGCTCCGCGGCCCGTGCCGCGCGGGCGTGGACATCAGGGTCGACACGGAACATCATCTTGCCGGAATAGGTTTTCTGCGGCTCCTTGCCGAGCTTCCGGCAGGTTTCGACATAATCGTCGACCGCTTCGTGGAAGGCCGTCTTCAGGCCTTCGACCGTATCCGCATGAAAGCCGATGACATCGGAAATGGCGGCGATATTGCCGAAGAAGATCTCGTCTTCAGCATCGAACTCAATGCGCGCTGCATATCCGTTGTAATTCATGACATTCATGGCTCAACTCCCAATAACTGCAGGAAGCGCCGGGTATCCTTGACCTTATAGCGCTTGGCTTCCTTCTCCGGATGCGGGCGATGGAAGAAGGCGAGTTTGCCGTCCTTCTCGAACCTCACGTGCGAGCCGTTTCCTTCGATAATGGTGCAGCCGACCGCGACGAGCAGGCTTTCAATATCGTCCCAGACGATCGAGCCGGAGACCGGATCGTGGAAGACTGCCTGCAATGTCCGTCGATGCCGCCCGTTCATCAGCAATAAAGGTAAGCGATGCTAGCATTTTTTGCAAGCATCACCGCTTCGGCACCGCCTTCAGATAGGCGGCGATTGCCTCGATATCGCTCTTCGGCAGGTGGGCGATGTTTTGCTGGACTTCGGTCATCGAGCCGCCGGCCGAGTCGAAATCCGGGGTGAAGCCGGTTTCGAGGTAGTTGGCGATATCGGCTTCGCTCCAGTTGCCGACATCCTGGCCGCCAGGGGTGATGTTGGGGATGCGCCCCTCGCCTTCCGGGTTCGGCGCGCCTGCCAGCCACATGTCGGGCTTGAAGCCGCCCAGCGCATCGCGCGGCGTGTGGCATTCGCCGCAATGGCCGGGACCTTCGACCAGATACTGGCCGCGCTTCAGCTTGTCGTCGGCATTCGCCAGCACGACGCGCGGCTGATCGTTGAAATAGAGGAACTTCCAGCCGCCAAGCGCCAGACGGATATTATAGGGGAACGGCAGCTCATGCGGCGGGGCGACATTCGTGCTCTTCGGCAGCGTCTTGATGTAGCCGAAGAGGTCGTTGACGTCCTTGTCGCTGAGGCGCGCATAGGAGCCGTAGGGGAAGGACGGGTAGAGATGCTGGCCCTGCGGGCCGACGCCGCGCTTCATGGCATTGCCGAATTGCGCCAGCGTCCAGGTGCCGATGCCTGCCTTTTCATCCGGAGAGATGTTGGGGACATGGAAGGTGCCGAAGGGGCTCTTCAGCGCCAGACCGCCGGAGAGCGTCAGCTTGGCATCGCCTTCAGAACCGGGCGCCGCATGACAGCTGACACAGCCGCCCGCCCAGAACACCATCTCGCCGTTCTTCACATCGGGCGCGCCGAGATCGGCCCAGTGGCTTTCGGGCAGCGGATTGGGCGCGGTGATGAAATAGAAGGCCGCGCCGCCGATGATGACGACGCCGATCAGACAGAGCACGAAGCGGATGAACCTGCGGACCATCGGCCGCTACCCCCATGTTTTTTACCGGATATCCCGGCTGAACATAAACCGGTCCGCACCCGCGGCAAGGCAGGGGCGGACCGAAAGCTTTAAGGATGGGGAAGACCTACCGCTATTCCTTGATGCGGTAGGCCTGATGACAGCCGCCGCAATTGGCGCCGAGCGTCTTCAGCGCGCCGCCGACACCGGCCTGATCTGCCGGAAGCTGGGCAAGGATGGTGTCTGCGTCAGCGCTCAGCTTGTCTGCCCGCGCCTTGAAGTCCGCCATGTTTTCCCAGATCTTCGGGCTGGCTTCCTTGTCGCCCTGCTCGGTACCCGGCTTGAACTGGTCCGGGAAGGCCTTGGCGGTTTCCGAAATGGTGGTGAGCGCGGCCTTGACGGCCTCGGCATCGTAGGGCTTCTCGCCCTTGGCGATCGCCGTCATGGCTCCGACCGAACCGCCGATCTTCTTCATCATGGCTTCACGCGCTTCATGCGTGCCGTCCTGCGCGAAGACCGCCGTGGCCGCCATTCCGGCAACCATGACAGCTGCCGCTATCGCTTTGAACTTCATAGTGTCGACTCCTCTTGGATACCGAGGGCTTAGAATCCCGGCGCCTCTTATTCGCGGCCGCATGATGGCAAATTTATGCAGGCCGCGAAGTAACAAGTGGGTGATATGACAGGGATTTCAAATTGGTAGGGAGCTAGCGAAATTGCGCGCCGTCGCGCCCGTAGCCCCCTCATCCGGCTGCCGCCACCTTCTCCCCGGGGGAGAAGGGCCCGAAGGTTTCAGGCGCAACTTGTTGCGCCGGGATGAGGGGCCACAGGCGCAAGGTTCCGCTATGCCGCCCGGAACTCGATCGCCCCGTTGTTCACGAAGCAGGTCTTGTCAAACAGGCCGAGATCCAACGGATTCGGCAGCCTGACGTCGCCGATATCCGGGAAAGGCTTCAGCGCCGGATCGTAGGACCGGTCGATCTGCGAGATGAAGACGATGACGATGCCCCTTTCCCGCGCGAAAGCTTTCAGAGCGCGGACCTGGGTCATCAGATCAGGATTGTCGCGCTTCTGGTCGAGGATCTGCAGATAATCGATCACGGCGAGCGTGCCGCGCGGCGCGGATGCAAGGCGGGCGGCGATATAATCGGCGCTGATCGCGTCGGACGCGTCGAACTCGAACAGGTCCCGGAAGCGCTCGAAATCCGCGCCGATCGCGGCGAAGCGATCGAGGACGTCCCGGCCGGTATATTCGAGCGTGAAGAAGGCGCTGCGATTGCCGGATTTCATCGCCTCGACGGCGAGCTCCAGGCTCATCAGCGTCTTGCCGTGGCCCGGGCGCGCGCCAAGAAGCACGAGATCGCCGGGGTCAAGACGCGCGAAAAGCGCGCTGCCGGGCAGGACTTCGGTCATCCTGGCGGAGAGCAGGCTCCAGCCGCCGAAGCCTTCACCGGCGGCGATCCGGTCAAGCGCTTCATGAAGCGGGATCTTCTCTTTGCGGGAAAGCAGTCTTGCCTTGCGTTTCAGGCGATAGACAGGTGCAGACAGTTTCATCAAAACCTCCTGATGCGAGCAAATGCTGCATTCCCTCCTTATGCGTCATGCCCGAACAGTGGGTTCGATGGTCAGATGCCCTGCATGATCGATACTTTCCCAATGGAGGGGGGAGGCACGGGCGGCGCCAGAATCAGATGATAGCTCAATTGCCGCTCGCCGAGAATGACACTTCCGTCTGCCATCCATGCCAGGCCGTCAGCACCGCAACCAAGATCAGCAGCGCACCGGCGACACGTCCGATCAGGATCGTCGCGGCGGGGTTGGCGATCAGCAGCGTGCGGCTGCGGTCGGCGGTGAAGGCGACGGCGCCGTAGATGGCGAACTGGGTGGCGAGTGTCATGGCCCCCATGATGACGCCTTGCATCCAGATCGGGCCATAAACGGGCTTCAGGAATTGCGGATAGACCGCCAGCATGAAGAGATAGGCCTTGGGATTGATGAGGCAGGTGATGGCGCCCTGGCGGAAGGCGCGCCAGTCGGTGCGCACGGCGCCGTCGCCGACGGTTTCCACCCGGATCGAAGAGCGGATCAGCGTGAAGCCGATCCAGACCATATAGGCGGCGCCGATGAAGAGCAGCGGCGCGAAGAGCGACGGCAGCAGGCTGGCGAGAATGCCGACGCCGATCGCGCCGTAGAGCGAATGCACCGCCCCGCCCGCCATGATGCCCGCCGTCGCCGCCATGCCGCGGCCCCTGCCCCCGGTCAGCGCATTGGCGAGAACGAAGAGCATGTCCATGCCGGGAACGATGATGATGCCGAAAAGAAGGGTGAAGTAGAGCCAGAGGTTTTCGCTGTAGGTCATGTCAGTTGCCCATTCGATGTCAGGCGGCGTATTGCTGTTCTCCGCCTGTGATTTCAATCTGATAGGCAGGTGCTATACGCGTGGGCAACTGACAGTGTATTGTCAGGAGCGTTTCAACGGGCGGGCAAAATGCGCAAGGCATCGCGGCTTTTCGAGATCATCCAGATTCTGCGGCTTTCGAAGAAGCCGATGACGGCGCAGGCGATGGCCGACCGTCTGGAAGTGACGGTGCGCTCGATCTACCGCGATATCGCAGCACTTCAGGCGATGCGCGTGCCGATCGAGGGCGGGCGCGGCATCGGTTATATCATGCGGCCCGGCTTCGACCTGCCGCCGCTGATGTTCTCGATCGAGGAGACCGAGGCGATCGTCTTGTCGCTGGCGCTGCTCGAGCGGACCGGCGACGAGGAGCTGAAGCAGGCGGCGCGGCGGGTGAACCAGAAAATCGCGGGCGCGGTCCCGGCGCCGCTGCGCCAGACGATGGAAAACAAGGCGCTCTACGCCTGGGGCACGGTGGCGCCGCCGCCCGCAAGCTTCGACCTCGGCCTGGCGCGCCGGGCGATCCGCGACGAGCAGAAACTGGTGCTCGACTATCGCGACGAACTCGGCCGCGCCACCGAGCGCGTCATCCGGCCGATCGCGCTGATCTACTATTCGCATTATGCCAATCTGGTCGGCTGGTGCGAGCTGCGCCAGGCGATCCGCAATTTCCGCAGCGACCGCATCGCCCATTGCGAGGCTGGCGACGCCTTCTTCCGCGGCGATGGCAACAGGCTGCGCGCCGACTGGATGAGCGGCTGGGCCAATCCTCCGGCCTGACATCGGGCAATCTTCGCCCTATGTTGCGGTTATCCCCGAGGAATCAGCATGGGAGTGGAGGAATGCGCAAGGCAATCGTCGTCTGGGGCGGATGGAAGGGTCACGAGCCGGAGGAATGCGCCGCAATTGTCGGCGACATGCTGCGCCGGGAGGGTTTTTCGACCGAAGTGACCGGCGATCTCGGCATTTTCGGCTCGCCTGACATCGCCAGAGCCGACCTGCTGGTGCCCATCATCACCGGCGAGAAGCTGGAAAAGGCGCATGCCGATGCGCTGGTCGAGGCGGTGCGCGGCGGGCTGGGGCTCGGCGGCCCGCATGGGGCGCTGGCGACCTCCTTCAAGGAAAGCGCGCCCTTCCGCTATGTCTCCGGCGTTACCTGGGTTTCGCATCCCGGCAACATCATCGATTTCCGCGTCAACATCACCAGACAGAGCGATCCCCTCGTCTCCGGCATTCCGGATTTCGACTACCGCTCGGAGCAATATTACCTGCATTACGACCCGACCGTCGACGTGCTGGCGACGACGACCTTTTCCGGCGAATACGACGAGGCGGCCCGCAATGTCGTGATGCCCGTCGTCTTCAAGCGCCATTTCGGCAGCGGCCGGGTGTTCTATTCCGCACTCGGCCATGTGGCGGCCGAATACGAGCATCCGCATATGCGCGAAATCCTGCGCCGCGGCCTCTTGTGGGCGGCGCGCGGCTGAGCTGCCGCGCCTTCCGTTTTCAGAGATTGGCGCCGCCGGAGACTTCGATGCGCTGGCCGTTGACCCAGCGGTTTTCGGCCGAGAGCAGCGAGGCGATCATCGGGCCAAGGTCTTCTGCTAGGCCCGGGCGGCCGAGCGCCGTCTGGTCGGAGACCATCTTGTTGTAGACGGGGTTGTCGCGCACGATGCCGCCGCTGAAATCGGTCTGGACGGCGCCAGGCGCCACCGTGTTGGCGGTGATGCCGCGCGGGCCGAGCTCCTTGGCGAGATAGCGGGTGAAGACCTCGATCGCGCCCTTCACCGAAGCATAGGCGGAAATGCCGGGAACGGTGAAGCGGGCAAGACCGCTGGAGATGTTGATGATGCGGCCGCCGTCGTTGATCAGCGGCAGAAGCTTCTGCGTCAGGAAATAAACGCCCTTGAAGTGGACGTTGACGAGCTCGTCGAAAGCCTCTTCCGTCGTCTCTGATATCGGCGCGTGATAGCTGTTGCCGGCATTGTTGACGAGGTAGTCGAAGCGATCGGCGCCAAGCGCCCGCAGCGCCTCTTTCGCCTTGCCGACGAAGGCGTCGAAATCGGCGATACGACCGGTATCGAGCTGGATGGCGACGGCCTTTGCGCCATGCTCCTCGATGGCAGCGACGGCGGCTTCGGCTTCTGCTTGATTTGCGCGGTAAGTGAAGATCACGTCGACGCCGCGGCTTGCCAGCGCCTCGACCGTGTTGCGGCCGATGCCGCGGCTGCCGCCGGTGACGATCGCGATCTTATGCTTTGAATTCACTTGGTTTTCACTGGACATCCTGGCATTCCCTTGTTGGAGTGGATGCCTAGACGGTAGGCCCGAGGCCGCCTCTTGTTGATGCCGGAACTCTCGAATTTCTTGCCTATTCCTCCAGCCTCCTTGCGGGATGGCGCGCAGCGGCGCATAGCTTGGGCAAGGAGTTCCAGGCCATGCTGACACCATTGAGACACGCCATCCTCGACTATATCGACAGGCTCGCCGGCGATGCCGAAGGGCGTTTCGAGACGCCCGTGAAGGCGCTGTCGGTCTCGCGCGTCAGCCAGCCGGTCATGCCCCGCCACATGATCTACCGGCCGACGATCTGCATCGTGGTGCAGGGCGCCAAGCAGATCATGGTCGGCGACCGGGTGTTCGGCTATCGCGAGATGCAGTCGCTGGTCGTTACCTTCGAGGTGCCGGCGCTCGGGCAGATCACTGAGGCCAGCAGGGAGGCGCCCTATATCGGCCTCAACATCGATTTCGATGTGGCGATCCTGCGCGAGGTGATGGAGGCGATGGAAGAGCCGCCGCGCCCGGCAGGCGAAGGGGCGGCCGGCGTCTTCGTGCAGGATTTCGACGGGGTGCTGGCCGATTGCGTGCTGCGGCTGGTGAAGCTGACGGAGACGCCGAAGGCGATCCCGGTTCTCTATCCCGCGATCATGCGCGAGATCTGCTACTGGCTCTTGACCGGGCCGAACGGCCGCGAGGTCTGCAAGCTGGCGCTGCCTGGCAGCCATGCGAGGCGGATGACCGACGCGATCAACCTGCTGCGCGACAATTTCACCGCACCTGTTCGCATCGAGCGGCTGGCGGCGGCAGCCCGCATGAGCCCCTCCTCCTTCCACCAGCATTTCAAGGACATGACGGCGATGACGCCGCTGCAATATCAGAAGAACCTGCGGCTGCTGGAGGCACGCCGCCTGATGGTGGCCGATGGCGCGAGCGTCGCAAGCGCCGCCTATCAGGTGGGCTATGAAAGCGCCTCGCAGTTCAGCCGCGAATATTCCCGCACTTTCGGCACGCCGCCGAAGCGGGATGTCACCGAGATCAAGGCGATGCCGTTTCAGGCGGTTGCCTAAAGGTAAAGTGTGCGGCCTCTCTCAAGTCCGACGACCTAATCTTATCGACCTATTGAAAATGGTCGCGACAATGAAGTTGAAATTAGCTAAATTGCAACTCAGGATATAAAGATTTCTATTCCGATTTACGTTGCACAGTTCCAACCGGAAGAGCGTGGCGAACGATAAGTACGGGTAACCAATGAGCGGACTGATTTTCTCTGCCTTCGTAATCGCATTTCTATTGATCGCCGGATTCTTTGCTTATTTGCCGACTGTGCTCTTCTGCGTATTTGCTCCGATAGCAGCTTATTGCGTACGGGCGTGGCATCCAATGGCCCTAGCGCTACTCTTTTCTGTCTATGCCGGCATCCCGATCCTTATCTGGTATCAAGCGGGCATCGCAACGGAGAGGGCAGAGAAAGCCTATCAGGCTGACGTCAATGCCCTGGCAAGGCAAGCGCTACCGCCTGCCCTTCCGGAAACAATGTTGGTCAAAACATCGGATTACGTGGCGGCGCAGGACTTTTACAGCCTAAGCTGCAGCACGACAGCTCTGCCCGTCGAGGCCTACCCGGAAAAACTCCAGCGCAGCCGGATAATTCCGGCTCGATATCTCCTTTTAGATCTCTCGCCGGATAACCCTTGCCCGAGCCTGGCCTAAGGCCGCAGGGTAGAGATGGTCCATTTGCCCTGTTTCTTGTTGAGGCGGAGAGACGCACCCTGATCAGATATCATCTTAAGGTGCATTTTGGCCGGCCGACTTTCCCGCCAATTCTCTCCATCTGGGGGTGGGCGCGGGAGAGAAATATCATTCGCGACCACGATCCGCTGGTGGACAACGCAGTGATCTTCATGCGCGATACTCTGGGCCGCTGTGCCGATTTCGCGATCTACAAAATGTAGTTTGTATTTGTCGCAGCGTTCGCCCACCAGGCTGGTCTAAGCCAATCCCGCGAAGCGGGCGGATGCCTCATACCCGAAGCACCCGCCCGTTCCACTTATTCGGCAGCCTTCAGCGAGGAAATGATGCCCTGCAGCTCGGCGCCGTGGGCTTCCTGCGTGCCCTGCGAGCCCCAATAGGTGATGACCAGCAGCTTGCCGGCCTTTGGCGAGAGCAGCGAGAGGCCGACATTGACGTCGCCGTCGTCGTCCTTGCCGGTCCAGTCGAAATTGGTCATGTCCATGCCGTTGATCTGCTCGTCAGATTTCTTCTGCGTCGAGCCGTCGATCTTCACGCCGTTCTTCTGGAGGAAGGCGATGGCGTCGTCGATGACCTTGTCGGTGGTCTTCTCGTCGGCAACATCGATCGACAGGTAGATGGCGGAATCTTCAGAGGTCGCCTGGATGCCGGTATCGGTTTCCTCAGGGTTCCAGCTGTCGGGAATGGCGATTTCGGCGATCGGCGCGTCGCCCGGGAATTGCAGCGTCTTGGCCTGAGCGATACCGGGCAGCAGCGCGGCGATAACGGCGCCTGCAAGCAAGAATTTCATAGTATGGTGTCCTCTATGGGAGTTGGGGGCAACAAGCCATAGCGCAGCTCAGTTAATGGAAATCAGGATGTTTCGCATCGCGATGCCGGTTTCGCGCCATCTGCCCAAAAATGGTCCAGCGGCACCTCTCAATCCAGGTCCTCCGGAATGAAACCGCCGGTCTGGCGGCGCCAGAGACGGGCGAAGAGACCGTCGCGTTCGGCGAGTTCAACGGGCGCGCCCTCCTCGATGATCCGGCCCTGATCGAGCACCACGATCCGGTCCATGCTGGCAATGGTCGAGAGGCGGTGGGCAATGGCGATCACCGTCTTGCCCTGCATCACCAGATTGAGCCGCTCCTGGATCGCCGCCTCGGATTCGCTGTCGAGTGCCGAGGTCGCCTCGTCGAGCACAAGGATCGGCGCATTCTTCAGGAGCACGCGGGCGATCGCAACGCGCTGGCGCTGTCCCCCGGACAGCCTGATGCCGCGGTCGCCGACAAAGGCCTCGTAGCCCTTGCGGCCGTCGCTATCGGCAAGGTCGGCGATAAAGGCATCGGCCTTGGCCATACGCGCCGCTTCCTCGATCTCGGCCTGCTCTGCCTCCGGGCGGCCATAGCGGATATTGTCGCCGACCGAGCGATGCAGCAGCGCGACATCCTGGGCGATGACGCCGATATTGCGGCGCAGACTCATCTGCGTCACCGCGCGGATATCCTGACCGTCGATCAGGATGCGGCCATCGGGAATATCGTAGAAGCGCAGCAGCAGGTTTGCGAGCGTCGTCTTGCCGGCACCCGACAGACCGACGAGACCAAGCTTCTCCCCGGGCCGAACCGTCAGCGAGAGCCCATCGATCACGGAAGGTCCCGATTTGTAGGCGAAGCTGACATTCTCGATGCGGATTTCGCCGCGCTCGACCTTCAGCTCCGCGGCATCCGGCCGGTCGATGATATCAGGCGGCGTCGTCATGACGGGCATGGCATCCTTGATCGTGCCGACCGCCCGGAAGATCTGCTCGCCCATCTGCAGGAAGGTGTAGGTGTGGCCGGAGAGCCGCTGCAGAATATAGACGGCGGCGGCAAACTGGCCGATGCTGATGAAGCCCCTGACGAGACCGGAAAAGCCGATCGCCAGCACCGTCAGCCAGAGCGCCATGTTGAGCGCGACGACGATCAGCTCCGAGGTGCGGTAGATCCGCTGTTCCTCGTGCTGGATGCGCACCGACTTGCCGATGATGCGGCGGATGGCGCCGGCCTCGCTGTCTTCGGCGGCAAACTGCTTGATCATCTGCATGTTGGTGTAGAGATCGGTGATGGCGCCGGCGACGATGCTGCGCTGTTTGGCTGAGCGGCGCGAGCGCTCGGCAAAGACCGGCGCCATGCGGATGGCGAGCAGCACGTTGAGCGCGATCCAGATGACGACGGGCAGCGCCATCTGCCAGGAGAGCGTCAACAGGAGAATGACGGAGCCGGCCAGCTGCAGCAGGAAGCGCGGGACGGTCTGGAAGGCGGCGATGATCTGCTGCTGCACGGCGGAGGCGACCTGCGACAGGCGCGACGCCACCTGCCCGGCATAGAGATCGTGAAAGAAGGCCAGATCCTGCCGCTCCACGGCCTTGTGCCCCTGCCACTGGATGGCAGCGGGCATACCGATGCCCAGCGTGTGCGACGTGAAAGTATTGACCAGGAACGAGGCGACCGGCATCGCCGGAAAGATCAGCAGGCCGAGGAAGGTCAAGAGCAGCCACTCGTCTTCCAGAAAGGCCACGGCCCCCTTCTGCGTGACGCCATCGACGATGACGGACAGCCCCCAGACGACCGACAGGTTGATCGCCTCCATTGCCATCGAGGCGGCGGCCAGCGAAAACAGCACGCCACGGAACATTGCGATGAAATGCAGCAGAACCGTCACCGGCCCCTTGGCGGGCAGCGGCCTGTAGGGAATGTCGAGCGGCCTTATGAGGCGCTCGAAGGGACGGTAGATCGTATCTGAAATCGACATGGCTCGCTCGTGTGAGGGATCGAGATAGGACGAGAAACTCAGTTACGTGGGGGCGCATAGGAGCATCGATCGGCTGCAATCTCAATTAGAAAATACACGGCGGAGAGGGCGATATGGCCTGAAAGCCGCACCTGAAGACAGCTTTTGATTGTCTTTTCAGACCATTCGGCACCGTGGCCGATGCGATTGTCCGGTTTTTCGTACAGCCCGTGCGGATTGTCGCCGCTTATGCCGGGAACCAAACCGGCCTATTTCTCGTCTATCCTGAAACGGAGGCAGACCATGTCCAATCTCGCAAAAGCAGGAACATTTACGCTCGGTAGCCGCACGGTGAACCGGCTCGGCTACGGCGCCATGCAGCTCGCAGGCAAGGGTGTCTTCGGCCCGCCGAAGGACCGCGCCGAGGCAGTCGCCGTTCTGCGTGAAGCCGTCGAAAGCGGCGTCAACCACATCGACACCAGCGATTTCTATGGCCCGCACGTCACCAATCAGATCATCAAGGAAGCGCTGCATCCTTACGGAGACGATCTGGTGATCGTCACCAAGATCGGCGCCAGGCGCGGGCCGGATGCCTCGTGGAACCCGGCCTTTTCGAAGGAAGAGCTGACCCAGGCCGTGCATGATAATCTGCGCAACCTCGGCCTCGATGCGATCGAGGTGGTCAACCTGCGCGCCATGTTCGATGTGCATGGACCGGCCGAGGGATCGATGGAAGAACCGCTGACGGTGCTGGCCGATCTTCAGCGCCAGGGGCTGATCAAGCATATCGGCCTCTCCAACGTGACCGCAAAGCAGGTGGCTGATGGGCGCAAGATCACCGAGATCGTCTGCGTCCAGAACCAGTACAACCTCGCCCATCGCGGCGATGACGCGCTGGTCGATGCGCTGGCGGCGGCCGGCACCGCCTATGTGCCGTTCTTCCCGCTCGGCGGCTTTTCGCCGCTGCAGTCGACAACGCTTTCCGACGTCGCCGCGCGCCTTGGCGCCACGCCGCTGCAGGTGGCGCTCGCCTGGCTGTTGCAGAGAGCGCCGAATATCCTGCTGATCCCCGGCACATCGTCGCGGGCGCATCTGCGCGAAAATCTCGCGGTGGCGGATATTGCCCTGCCCCCGGAGGCGCTGACCGCGCTCGAGGCAATCTGAAAGCAGAATGCCCGGGCTCGCCCCGGGCATTTTCCATTAGCCCATCAGGTCGGTCATGATGGCCGTAACAGCGTCCAGTGCCGGACCAGCCCCGGCGACACCCTTGCTCATCTGGTCCTTGGCCCAGGCGGACTGGACTTCCCGATATCGCGTAGCGTCGCTCCAGCGGGAGACTTCGCCGGGCTCAAGAATACGCACGGTCGCACCTGCCTTGCGGAGATCATCGAGTTGCGCCTCCAAGCTTGACGCCATCACGGCACCGAGCGTCGGGTAGGAGCTGCGAGCCGCTCGGCGGATGGCATCCCGGTCCTCCGCCGTAAGGCTATCCCAGACGGTCTTGTTGATCGCCAGCAGGTAGACGTGACCGAGCCACAGGTCGTCGGACACCAGAACATGCGGTGCCGCCTCGTGAACCCCAAGCATGAAGCCGCTATCGACATTGACCATCAGGCCATCGAGCGTCTTCTGCTTCATTGCTTCGTAAATCTCCGGCCCCCAATGCATGGTCACGGGCGTCGCACCGGCATTGCGCAGGAAATCGAGATGCCAGAAGCTCGCCGAGCGCCATTTGCCGCCCTTCAGACCATCAAGACCGGCCATCGGCGCCGTGCTGAAGAAGGCGACCGGATAGCCGGTCCCGAAGAAGACCGGCACGATGTTGTTGTGCTCCAGCTCCGCCGCAAAGGCCGGAACCTCGTCATAGACGCGACTGAAGAAATCGATCTGCCGGCCACCGGCCGGACCCACGGGAAAGCTCTTGAAAATCTGGTGCAACGGCAATTCCTTGGCGGTATACTCAGGCACGACGGTCGCCATATCGGCGCCGGACTCGCTGACCGCGCCCAGCGCGTCATAGGCGGCAGCGATCTCGCCATTCCAGTGAGCTTCGATCTTCAGGCGTCCATGAGATTCCCGCTCGATCGCCGGAAACACGACATCGCGCAGAAAGCGCGTGCGCATGCCGCCGAGCGGTTCGTGATCGCTGAACTTGAGGACGCGCGGCTGCGCGGCCGCCTCCGACGGCAGCGCCGCGCAGGCGGCGGCTCCGGCGGCGGAAGCGAGAAAGAGCCTGCGGCTCATGCCGGTATTTGCTGTCATGCTGTCTGCCTCGCTCATCGTCTCACCTCTCATATCGATGCCTCGCCCGGCCCCTTGCTTGACCGGGATGCTGCTCAAAAATATACCTGAACAATCCTTCAGTTCGGTATTCGCATTTGAATGACCCCGTTCCTCAGAGCCTGAAACCCCGCAAAAGCCCGATCCAGGCGCGCTCGGGCGCGACCGTCGAAGCCGTTCACGAAGCCGCGATTCAGGTTTTGCTGGCGGATGGACTGGCGAAATTCACGACGACCCGGGTGGCCGATCGCGCCGGGGTCTCGGTCGGCACGCTCTACCAGTATTTCCCCAACAAGCAGGCGCTGCTGTTTGCCATCCTCAGCCGCCACTTCGAAGAGATCGCCGCAGCGCTGGAAGGCATTCCGCTGACCTGCGACCGGCAACCGCTCAGCGCCATCGCCCACGCGATCGCCGACGCCTATGTCTCGGTGAAAACCGCCCGCCCTGAAGCAACGACCGCGCTCTACCGCGTTGCCGGCGCCATCGACCAGTTCCGCCTCTCGACCGACGTCTTCAAAAGGCTGGAAGCGGCAGTGACGCGCGCACTCGCAAACGCGGCCGACGCCTCGTTCCGCGACCCCGCCCGTGCATCCTTCACCCTCCTCTCAGCCCTCGCCGGCCTCTCGCGCGGCAGCTTCGCCGGCCTGGTGGCGGGTCCCGAGGTTCTGGAGAGGTTGCGCGACGAGGCGCGACTGCTGGCTGCAGCCTATCTGCGGGCAGCGGCGGAAGGGTAAGGCTCAGACGAAAAAGACCCGCCGGCATGACCGGCGGGTCCTTTGATCTTGCAGTCTGGATACTGGCCAGACTGGTGACAATCAGAACTTGACGTTCCAGCCGGAGCGCAGCCATACATTGGGATCATCACCCTCCGTGGTAACATTGAGGCCGAGCGAGGCGGTGCCGCCTGCGACGTCGAACTCGGTACCGACGGCACCGCGCAGCCAAAGCTGCTTGACGTCTTCACCCGCGAAGTCGAAGGCCGAGAGGCCGACGATTTCGCCGCTGATGCCAGCCGTGTTCTTCTCGAAGCGGTAATCGACTTCGGTACGGGCCGTTAGGCGGACAGTGTCCGTCAGCTCGTGGAGGAAGTCGACGCCGATACGGGCGACGGTCGAGTGGTCGTTGACGGAATCGAAGGCCGATGGGAACGAACCGCCCTCTTCCGTGTAGCCGTCCATATGCGAGTGCGCATAGGTCAAGCTGGCATAGGGCGTCAGCTTGGTGCCCGCGATCGTCGCAGCATTCAGCCAGTCGAAGCGGATCTTGGCGCCATAGGTGTCGACGTCGGTTTCGCCATGCGAATAATCCATGGCGGCGCCGTTCATATAGCCGCGGTGAACGTTCATCCGGCCGGTCGAGTAGTAGCCGCCGATCGTGGCATAGACGTTGCTGCTCCCGAGCGCGATGGTGGCTTCAGGCGCCATGTAGAAAGCCGCCTGATGGAAGTCGCCGCCGGTTTCGATGTCCTGCTTGGTGTAGAGACCACCGCCGGCAAAGCGGGCAGTGACACCTTCGGCAAGGCCGTAGCCGAAGGTCACGTCGCCGATGCCGACGCCGCCGTTGGAAACACGGCTGTCGTCATAGCCGATGTCGGCTGTGAAGGCGACAGAGCGTTGGCCGAGGCCAAGAAGGTCGCGCATAGGCTCGCCATGGGCGCCCTGGAGAACCGTATTGGCGTAGCCGAGACCGACCTGTGCCGAGGGCTTGGCGGCGATGGTGGTGTTGTACTGGTCGACGTCGATGATGCCGGAGCCGCCGCGAGCGATAAAGACGCCTCCATTATCCAAGTCACCGACTATGACGGTGCCGTCGGCGGAGATGCCGGTTGCCGTCTTCGTCACGTCGTCGCCGATGTCCTCACCTTGCCGGCTCAGCCAGTCCTCGACGGTCTCCATGCCAAAGGCTTCCGTCCAGCGGAATGCATGGGAGGCGTTGAGAAGACCCACTTGACCGACCACGACCGATCCATCGCCGCTGACGGCATTGGCGACAGAGAAATCGCTGTCCAACCCGTTGATGTCTTTCATCCCACTGGCCGTCCAGCGGAAAGCATGATTGGCACTGCCAACGCCAGCGTTGCCAATAATGACGGAGCCGTCCTCACTGGCGGCCTTTGCGCTTGACCACTGTCCACCCTCAAGGTGGCCGAGATCCTCGATATCCTGACCGTCGTTGGTCCAGCGGACTGCACGGCTTATACCGGCATTTGCGCCATCGGCCGCGACGCCGACGATGACCTTTCCATCGCCGCTGACGCCGAATGCCTGCGAGAATCCGTCGCCGTTCAGCCCGTCGAGACCTTGGATCTGGTAATTCTTCCAGCGGAAAGCCTGCCGGCTTGCAGAGTTGACCGTGCTGCTGAAGTTCGAATAGCCGACAACGACCGAACCGTCTCCGCTGACGCCAGTCGCGTAGGATCCGGTTGCATCATCCAGCCCGCCGAGGTCGTTGATGTCTCCATTCGTCCAGCTCACGGCATGCATACCATCCCAGCTTTGTGACGTACCGACGATAACCGAACCATCTTCGTTGACCGCCAAAGCTTCCGTCAAGCTGCTCACGGAGCTGCTCGTAGCCATCAACGAATAGATGGGAAGCGCATGAAGGGCGATCCATTCGCGGTCGACGGTGCTCCAGTAGAAGGCGCGCTCTTCATCTATGGTGCCAACGATAACCTTGCCGTTGCCACTGATCCCTGAGCTGGCAATCCCGTCAGATCCGGGAATAGGGTCCCACAACTCACTATTTCCCGCTTCACCCGCCCGCGCGACGCCCATGCCAGCTGCAAGCAATCCCGCCGAGAAAACCAGCGTCAGCGCCGAGGTTTCCAGAAGACGCCGCCCAAATCCGGCGGCCGTCCGATCTTTAATTTTCTTCATCATTGTCAAAAAGCTCACCCTGCTTTTTCAATAGCTTAAAAAGGAAATAAACTACGCATCCCCAACTTGCGGCCACACACAAACGCGCGGCCAGGCTGCTTTCGAGCAAGGCGAAAAGGGCATGTCAACATGGTTGCAATTCAGTATGAATTACACAAAAGGTTGCTGTATTAGCGCAATTTCTGCGCTAATATTCGCCGCAACCTGCGCCGCCGCAGCCTCGGCAAGAACGTGCTCAAGAGCTTGATTAGTTTCAAAGCGGCACAGGACCGAGGTCAAAACCTCTGGCCAAATGCCAAAAAAGGTCCGGCCCGATGGCATCAAGGCACAATCTTGCCAGGTTTTTCAATGGGCTGAGCGGCGGCGAATCATCCCCGCCCCGGCAATAAAAAACGGCGCCGGTTCTCGGGGCGCCGTTTGCTCTCATTCCATCCAGCCTGCGCCCCGCCGCATATGGCGAGGCTGTCGCCAGTCTACTTCTTCCTGGTGTCGCTTTCGCTCGATTTCACCTGCGAGCCGAGAGTGGGGGCAGCCTTTGGCGCCGCCTTGTCCTTCTTCGGCTTGCGTGCCTCCTTGTTGCTGCGAACCTGCCCCTTAGCCATGATCGTCTCCTCCGGTTGAAGGCCTAGCTAGCATCCCATTCGACGAAAATAGCAAGAGCGTGAACCCTCTCCTGACGCAAAATCGCTGCCCGTGCTAATCTGGGCCCATCAGCCGATGGAGGGCATGGCGATGCGGGAAGGCGACGACGTCTTCGCGGGCTCGATTCCCGAGAATTACGACCGCCATATGGTGCCGCTGATCTTCGCGCCCTTCGCGGCGGATCTGGCGCGGCGAGCGGTGGCGCTTTCGCCGCACGCGGTGCTGGAGACGGCAGCGGGGACCGGGGTGGTGACGCGGGCCTTGGCGCCGGAGCTGCCCGTCGGGACGCGCTATGTCGCCAGCGATCTGAACCAGTCGATGCTCGACTATGCCGCTTCGCAGCAGCCCGGTGGCAGCGCCGTCGAATGGCGCCAGGCGGATGCGCTGGCGCTGCCCTTCGAGGATGCGAGCTTCGATCTCGTCTGCTGCCAGTTCGGGGCGATGTTCTTCCCCGACCGGCCGGCCACCTATCGCGAGGCAAGGCGGGTGCTGAAGCCCGGCGGCCACTTCCTCTTCAGCGTCTGGGACCGGATCGAGGAAAACGTCTTCGCCAATGACGTCACCGAGGAGCTCGCCGATATCTTCCCGGACGACCCGCCGCGTTTTCTGGCCCGCACGCCGCACGGCTATCACGACAAGGCGCTGATCCGCCGCGACCTCGAAGCCGCCGGCTTCTCTTCCATCGCGATCGAGACGCGAGCCGAGGAAAGCCACGCCGCCTCGGTGCGCATCGTCGCGCTCGCCTATTGCCAGGGCACGCTGCTGCGAACCGAGATCGAGGCGAGAAAGCCGGGCGAGCTTCAGGCGGTCAAGGATTATGTAGCGCTGGAGCTCGCCCGGAAGCACGGCGACGGCGCGGTGGCCGCGAAGATCCAGGCCCATGTGATTTTGGCGGCGGCATAAAGTCGCCCGTTAAGACGCCTCAATAAAGCGTTCGCTTATAGTCCGCTTCCAGCTGGTCGTCGATGTCGCGCATCTCGCGTTCGTCGCTCGGCGCGCCGGTTGTTTCGTCAAGGATGATCTTGACCAGCGACGGCATTTCGCTGCGGTCCTGCCGGTGGTCCGGGTCCCAGAGATGGGAGCGGCGGAAGGCCTTGGCGCAATGCATGAAGACCTCGTCGACTTCGATGACGATGGCGAGCTTCGGCGCGCGGCCGTTTACCGCCATGCTCTCGATAAGCGCGGGCTCCGTCGTCAGTCTCGCGCGGCCGTTGACGCGGAGCGTGTCGTCGAAGCCGGGGATGATGAAGAGCAGGCCGACGCTGGGATTGGCGAGTATGTTGACCAGCGTGTCGAGACGGTTGTTTCCGGGCCGGTCGGGTATCGCCAGCGTCCGCTCATCGAGAATCCGGACGAAACCGGCGGGATCGCCGCGTGGGCTGACATCCGCTTTTCCATCCATGTTCTGCGTGCCGATGCAGAGGAAAGGCGAACGGCGGATGAAATCCTGCGCGTGCGGGCCGAGCGTGTCGCGGCACTTCTGGATCGCCAGGGCATGCGTTGCTTCGAACAGACCGCGCAGGGCCTGTTCGTCCGCTATTGCAAATGCAGGATCGAGTTCAAACCCCTTCATCATAGTACCTCTCCTCCTCACGGCAACAAATCTGATGTACGTACCTCATTTACTGGATACACCAAACGCGGTTTGCGATCAAGCCGAGCTCCCTGTGTGCCGGAGGGCACCAGCCCAAACGAAAACACCCGGCGCTCTCGCACCGGGTGTCAGCAAATCCGTTCTGTCCGAACCGATTACTTCGTGGCTTCTTCGTAGCGCTCCAGGACGTAGTCCCAGTTGATCAGGCTATCGACGAAGGCTTCGAGGTACTTCGGGCGGGCGTTGCGGTAGTCGATGTAATAGGAGTGTTCCCATACGTCGACGCCGAGGATCGGGGTGGCGCCGTGGACGAGCGGGTTTTCGCCGTTCGGGGTCTTGGAGATTTCGAGCTTGCCGTTCTTGACGGAAACCCAGGCCCAGCCGGAGCCGAACTGCGTTGCGCCGGCATTGGCGAAATCGGCCTTGAACTTGTCGTAGCCGCCGAGGTCGGAGTTGAAGGCCGTTTCCAGCTTGCCCGGCAGCTTGTTGCCGCCGCCGCCCTTCTTCATCCACTTCCAGAAGTGGACATGGTTGTAGTGCTGGGCAGCATTGTTGAAGAGGCCGGCATTGGTGCCGAAGGACTTCTTGACGACTTCCTCGAGCGAAAGGTCGGCCATGCCTGCTTCAGCAGCCAGCTTGTTGCCGTTGTCGACGTAAGCCTTGTGGTGCTTGTCGTGATGGAACTCCAGCGTTTCCTTCGACATGAAGGGCGAAAGCGCTTCGTAGTCGTACGGGAGTGCGGGCAATTCGAAAGCCATTGTAAGTCTCCTCTTGGCAATGGGTTGCGTGATCGGCAGGTGAGGCGGAACATAGGAGCCGAAGCAGGGCGTGGCAACGGCGGAACGATCAAAAAACGGAGCGTCAGAGGAAAAATTGCCTTGATTGCGGGCTTGGCTTTCTGCCCCAAATCACCGATGATGCCGATGCAAAACCGGCAGGATCCGCAACAGCGAACTGAACGAGGCCATGATGCAGAGGAATAAAATCCGCTTTCTCCCCGCCCTCCTCCTGACTTTTGCCGCCGGCAGCGTCTCCGCCTCCTCGGACGACGCCTGGAAGGATTTTGCCGATGACGTTGCGGCGAAATGCAAGGAGGCGGCGACACCCTCGCTCGAATTTGCCAGAGCCGTCGTCGATCCCTTCGGCAGCGAGCATTACGGGCTGGCGCTGGTAACGGGCAAGCCGAAGGGCGGCAATGGCTTCGTCACCCATATCTGCGTCTACGACAAGCAGTCGAAGGCGGCCGAGATCGGCACCGAACTGAAGACCGACGAGCTCGACCTGCTGCCCGACGAATGAAGACTGGCAGCGGCGGTAACGAATCTTAAAAAACTGTTGATTTCATGGAACGATGCTTTGACAGGCGCGGGTTTTCGCGGCCTAGATGCGTCTACAAGTTATCCGGGCAAAGATCGTTAGAGCAACCTTTGATAGGATCAACTTAATTAGCGTGAATTGATAGTTTCAGACTGCTTTTTGACATTCATTTTCTGGGGCGCTTGATGGTCATGAGTTTTTTCCGCCGGGGCGAAGAGCCGGGCAAGACGGATATTCGCAGCACTGGCCAGGCCTACCGGCCGGCCTCCATCACCGAGCAGCCGATGACGCCGCAGCCGGCAGCCCCGCAACCCTACCAGATGCCGGAGATCGATGATTTCCAGGCTTTCGGCTCGGTGCTCGAAGAAAACCAGCGCAATTCCAAGGAACTCGTCGCCGGCCTTTCGGCCTTGCAGGATCGCGTCTCGGCGCTGATCGGCGCCCATGACCAGTCCCTCAACGATACCGGCAGGCTGCAGGCCGAATGCGCCCGTATCAGCTCGCTGCTCGATTACGAAAGCAGCGCGCGGCGCAAGGCCGATGCGGACAATGCCCGGCTCGCCTCTGAAAACAAGGACATCCGCACCGCCAACGGCCAGTACCGCATCGAGATCGAGGCGGTGCGCGACGAGCTGACCAAGCTGCAGAACGTCCATGGCGTGACCTGCGAGGAATTCTCGATCATCGAAAGCCGGCTGATCGACGCGGAGCGCGAGCTTGCCGCTCGCGCCATGCAGTATGACGAGGCCACGACGCTGCTAAAGCGCGCCCAGCAGGATCTGGACAGCCGCAGCCGCGAACTTTCCGCCACCCGCGACAAGCTGGACAGCGAGACCACCGCGCTGCAGCTTCTGACCGAAACCTCGCGGCGCGAAAGCGCCTCGCAGGCACGCGACATCGCCCGGCTGACGGAAGAGCGCGGCCACCTGAAGGCCGGCCTGATGGAGCAGGAAGGCCTGGTTTCCAACCTGCAGACGGCGATCGCCAAGCTGAAGCAGGAACTATCGCTGGTCGAGGAGCGCCACAAGCGCGCCGAGGTCGAGCTGCACACGATCACCACCTCCTCGGCACTCGAGATCGCCCATCTGACGACGAAGAGCGACGCTGTCGGCTCCAAGGCGGAGCTTGTCGAAAAGCTGCTGATCACCGCCAACGGCCGCAACAAGATGACCGACGAGGAACTGCAGTCGGCGCGCGGGGAGATGAAGCGGCTGAAATCGGAGCTGGCGGCAACCATTTCGCGCGCCGAGCGCGTCGAGGACGAGCTGCGCCGCACCGCGTGACCGGCACCGAGAACGAGACGGCCCGTCGCGAACTCTCCGCCTATAACAACGAGCTGACCGCGAAGCTGCGCGAAGCCGAAACGCTGCGCACCCGCCGCGACCGCGAGGCCGATGCAATGAAGCGCGACCTCGACACCCGCATGGACAGCGACCGCCACGAGATCGGCCAGCTCAGAACCAGTCTGGAGATCGCCAAGTCGGAGATCCGCCAGCTGCGCGCCGAACGCGCCATCCTCAACGGCCAGCTGGAAGTCGCCCGCGGCGACAGGCCTTCGGCGCCGGTCATGGAAGAAGCGGAAGAGCTGCGCATGCCTGCGGCCACCTACTCGCCGCTGATCGATATTTCCGAGAAGTCGCTGCGCTCCGCTGCCGATGGTTTTGCTGGCGAACGGGAAATGCCCGGCGAGCCGATGCGCGTACCGCCTGCGGAGTAAGCGGCACGCTCATTTTGAAGGCCTTGTTTTCGCCGGGATTTTAAGGGTTTCTTAAGAGGATACCGACCGGAGGAAAACCATGGCGCTCGGCGCATCTCACCGCCTGCACGACGGCATCGAAGCCGTCGAAACGATGACGCGCTTTGCGCTCGCGGTCCTCGCGCTCGCTTCCGGCGTCTATACCTATCTCGGCGTGCGCAGTCTGCTCGACGGCTCGCCGACCTCCACCTTCTTCGCAGCGTTGATCTATTCGGCCGCCGTCTCGGTGGCGATCTATGCCTTCTGGACCTATCTCGCCCGCTTCTATCCGCATGTGACGACGGTGGCGGCGCGCACCGCCCTGCTCGGCATCATGGCGCTCGGCTGCGCGATGATCATCGCCATGGCGAGCTGGCTGAATGCGGCGGCGCTCGCAGGCTCGGCCGCACTCGAGCAGCACTTGGCCGAAACGCTGGAAGACTACACCGGCGACCTCGACCGGGCGCATCAGAATGCGCTGGCGGCGCAGAGCCTGCTGCCGGATATCCAGCGCACGCAGGAGCGCTTCCAGCGGCTTGCCGATCAGGAACGCGAAACCGGAGCGCTGACCGGTACGACCGGCGCCGGCAGCGTCGTGCAGCTTCTCTCGCAGATGGCCTCGCAGCTGACCGAGCTGCAGAACAACATCAATGCCTCTCGCGAACGGGTCACCACCCTCTTCGACGATGGCCGCAAGCATCTGGAAACGATGCGCACGCTGGTTTCGGCGCCCGGCGCGATCGATCAGCGCGCCGACCAGTTCGCTTCCGAGGTCGTGACGCTGACCGGCGTCATCACCTCGCTGGAGCAGACTTCAATCGCGCCCTCGGTCAAGCGCGCCGCCGAAGACCTGTCGCTCGGTTTCATCGCGCCCGTTGCCGATGGCCGCGAGGCGGAACTTGCCAACCGCCAGGATCAGGTGATGGAGACGATCCGCTCTTCCGTCGCCGCACAATCCAAGGTGCTGTCGCAGGCGGCTGATCAGATTCTGGCGCGCGAGCCCGTGGGCGAGCGGCGCTTCGTGCCGCTGTCCTCGGCAGAAGCCGTGCTGCGCTATGCGTCCGACTTCATCCCCAGCTGGGCGGGTGCGATCTCGATCGACCTTCTGCCGGGCGTCCTCGTGCTGATGCTGTCGGTAGCGCATGGGGCGCTGCGGCGGCAGGAGCAGAAGATGCCGTTTGCCGAGCGGATAACCGCCGCCGAACTTCTTGAGGCCATCGAGGTGCAGCGTGCATTGCAGGCGCGCGGCATCGATATCGAGGCGGTCGTTGCCCGGGCAGAAGCGAAGGCGGAGGGTCACGCGGAAGCGGCGTCCGAAGCGCATGCCGCCGATGCGCATGAGACGGAGCCTTCCAACGTCACCAACCTCGACCTGCCGGGCAAGCCGCCGCGCAAGGGACCGCAGGCATGAAGATCGAGGCGGCGGGAGACCAGCTGAAACGCAAGCTGCTTACGATCGACGATTCGACGCTGCCGCGGCTGGTGCTGCATGCGCTGATCGCCGCCGCCGTCGCCTTCCTCGTCATCGACTTCCGCAACCTGATGATTGCCAATGCCGAGCTTCCGGTCTTCGATCCGGCGGCCCCCGACAGCATGCCGGTGCTGCCGCCCGTGCTGACCGATGGCGAGCCCGACAACGCGCCATCCGAGATCACCACCAGCGTCGAGCTGCTGAAACAGCCGATCACCTTCGAGCTCCAGCCCGGCGGCGTCCTGCTGGCACGCGGCGCAATCGACTATGGCGCAGCCGGCCGTTTCCAGAAGGAGATCGAGGCCCGCGGCGAATATGTGAAGACGGTATCGCTGGATTCGCCCGGCGGCGCCGTTGGCGATGCGCTCGCCATGTCGAAGCTGATCCGTGAGAAGAAGATCGTTACGACGGTCGTCAAGGGCGCGCTCTGCGCCTCCTCCTGCCCGATCGTGCTCGCCGGCGGTGTTACCCGCAGCGCCGAGGACGGCGCCGTCATCGGCGTCCATCAGGTCTTCAACGGCTCGAAGGAGAAGCTCTCGCCGGAACGCGCCATGTCGGATGCGCAGCGCACCACCGCCGACGTCACCCGTCATCTTGACGAGATGGGCATCAAGCCCGGCCTCTGGATCCACGCGATGGAGACGCCGCCCGACCGCCTCTACTACCTGAAGCCCGAGGAGATGAAGGAATTCGCGCTGGTGACGGGACCGGCGAAGGTGACCGCGGCGGCGATGAAGACGAAGTGAGCCGGATCGGCTTTCTCCTGAGCGCAAACAAAAACCGGGGCGGATGCCCCGGTTTCCTTCTCCAGCCGTTCGGCTCAGTAGCGATCGTAGCCGCCCCAGCCGCGCTCACGGTAATAGGGGCGCGGGCGTTCCCAGCCGCCACCCCAGCCCCAGCGCGGCGGCGGAGGACGGCGCCAGTAGCGGACCGGCGGTGCGTAGCGGCGATACTCGTTGCGGCGGCATTCGCCCCAGCGGGTCATGTGCCAGCCGCGGCCGCAGGCATAGTCGACCTTGGTCACGTCGGACGTGACAGTCGTGTTTGCAGTAAGCGGCGCAACCGGCATCGCTTCAGCGGATATCGCCGAGAGGCCTCCGATAACGAGCGCTGCTGCCAGCGTGATGATCTTCATTGCGAATCTCCAAAATTTCCAGCCAGGATGGAGCTTCTGCCGATCGCGCTGAACCGGTGATGAACCTGACGTTCATCTGAAATAAGGCAGTTCACTGCTGATGCGTCTGCACCAGCCTGGAGGTCTTTTCCGGATGGATTTGCGGCCAGTTGCTGTTGGGCGCAGGTGCGCTGCCCATCGCCGAGATGGAGACAACGATTGCCGTTACGGCCGAGAAGAGCACGAGTGCATAGGTCATGAGCTTCGATCCTTCGGGGTTGGTTCCCAGCCACCCTGGCGCGCAAACTGCTCCGGGAGGATGAATCAAAGCCTAAGCAACATGGTTAAACCCACGTGTTTTTCCCGTTAAGGAACAGCGCGGGGATGAAGGGGCACGATCCGGGTTCATCCGGAACTTTTCTCAGCCCCCGCGTGTTGTTTCCCGAACGTCGGTTTCGGGGAAATTTCATGACGCTCGATTTCCTGTTTTTCGTGCTGGTGGGCTTCTGTGCGCAGATCGTCGATGGGGCGCTCGGCATGGCTTTCGGGGTGCTGTCGACGACGAGCCTTCTGGCGCTGGGCGTGCCGGCGGCAAACGCCAGTGCCATGACGCATGTGGCGGAGATGTTCACCACCGCTGCCTCCGGCGCGTCTCATGCCTATCAGCGCAATGTCGACTGGAAGCTCGTGGTGCGGCTGGCGCCGGCAGGGATGATCGGGGGCGCGGTCGGCGCCTATATTCTCGCCAATGTCGACGGCAAGGTGATCGAGCCCTTCGTCTCCGCCTATCTGATCGCCATCGGCCTCATCATTCTCTACAAGGCCTTCCGGCCGCGCTGGCCGCGCGATGTGCATGACTGGGCGGTGCCGCCGGTCGGGCTTTGCGGCGGCGTGCTCGATGCGATCGGCGGTGGCGGATGGGGGCCGATCGTGACAAGCACGCTGGTCGGGCGCGGCCATGATCCGAAGAAGGTGATCGGCTCGACCAATCTGACCGAATTTGCCGTGACGCTGGTGATCTCGCTGACTTTCGTGCTGACGCTCGGCTGGTCGGAGCTGGATTCGGCGATCGGGCTGATCATCGGCGGCGTGATCGCCGCCCCCTTCGGCGCGCTGCTCGTCAAGCGGCTGCCGGTAAAGCCCTTGATGATCGCCGTCTCGATCATCATCATTGCGACGTCGGCGATCCGCTTGTTCTAGGGAGGGCAAAACGATGCAGTATCACCAGGGACGATTGATCGATCATGTGCATCTGAGAGTGCGGGATCTGGAAAAGAGCCGGGTGTTCTACCAGGCGGTCCTCAGCGCGCTCGGACGGCGCTTCACGCATGAGGGCGAGAATTTCTTTTCCTCGGACGAACTCTATGTCGATGCCGCCGAGAACTATGTCAGCCACCTGCACCTCGCCTTCCAGGCGGCGGATCAGGACGCGGTCCAGCGCTTCTACGAGGCGGGACTGGCGCATGGCGGGCGGGAACACGGCGCGCCGGGCGAGCGGCATTATCATGCCGGCTACTATGCCTCCTTCCTGCTCGACCCCGATGGCAACAATATCGAGGCCGTCTATCACGGGCCAGCGACGCGATCGGCCCCTGAGATCGTCATCGAGCGCTAGGCTTCGCGGCCGAAATAGACGTCCACCGAAGCGACCTTGCCGTCCTTGAAGCGGAAGCTTTCCATGTTGCGGAAAGCCGTGCCGTCGTGCTTGACGGCGCGGTAGCGGACGGCCGCCTCGTCGCCTTCGACCGAGAGACACTCGATCTCGATGGTGCTGAACGGCGGCTTCTCGGGCCAGCAGCGCTCGAAATAGTCCTCACGGCCGATATGGTCGTCACGCGGGCTCGAAAAGGTGAAGTCATCTGCCAGCATCGGCCGCACCAGATCCTTGCGCCCCTGGACATAGGCGGCGAACAGGCCACGGATGATGGCTTCGTGCTCGTTGCTGCTCATTGCAACCTCCGTTTTCTGATTGCATTTCGCAATTGGTTTATAGCAAAAATCGACCTTTAGGGCAAACCAGCCGACGGTTCGGGGCCGAACCGTCCTTGGCAGGGCTCCAAGCCCGGCGTAACCTGGCCCTCCCCCAAGATTGCAATGCACGAGCCCCTGATATGACCGACACCCCGATGGACGCAGCAAATGCCGCGGCCGGGTCCCTCTACTGGAAGCGCAACCTGACGATCTCGCTGATCGGCTCCTTCACCACGATCGTGGCGATGACGCTGCTGCTTCCCTTCCTGCCGCTCTATGTCGAGGAGCTCGGCGTCAGCGATCACGCCGCTATCGTGCAGTGGTCGGGCATCGCCTATGGGGCGACCTTCTTTGCCGCCGCCTTCGTGGCGCCGCTCTGGGGCAGGCTCGGCGATATCTACGGCCGCAAGCTGATGCTGGTGCGCGCCAGCCTGGGCATGACCATCGCCATCTCGCTGATGGGCATGGCGGGTGACGTCTGGCAGCTGGTGGCGCTGCGCCTCTTCGTCGGCCTCGCGGGTGGTTACTCCTCGGGCTCGATGGTGCTGGTCGCGACGCAGACGCCGAAGGACCGTTCGGCCTGGGCGCTCGGCATGCTCTCCTCGGGCATCATGGCCGGCAATCTCGTCGGCCCCCTGATCGGCGGCGTGCTTCCACCCATCATCGGCATTCGCGGCACGTTTCTGGCGGCCGGCGGCATCATCTTCCTCGCCTTCCTGGCGACAGCCTTCCTGATCAAGGAAGAGAAATCTCCCTCCCGCAAGCAGGCGGCGAAGGCGAGCGGCGGCTGGAGCTCGATCTCCGACAAGGGGCCGGTGATCGCCATGCTGTTGACCGGCATGCTGCTGATGCTCGCCAATATGTCGATCGAGCCGATCATCACCGTCTATGTGGCGCAGCTCGCCAAGGACCAGTCGCAGGTGACGATGATATCAGGCGTCGTCATGTCGGCGGCGGCGCTCGGCAGCATCCTGTCGGCCTCGCGGCTCGGCAAGCTCGCCGACCGGATCGGCCACTGGCCGGTTATCGCCGGGGCACTCGCCGTCGCCGTGGTGCTGCTGATCCCGCAGGCGTTCGTCACCAGCTCCTGGCAGCTGATCATCCTGCGCTTCCTGATGGGGATCGCGCTCGGCGGCTTGCTTCCGTGTATTTCCGCCGTCATTCGCCATAGCGTTCCCGACAGCGCGGCAGGCAGCATTCTCGGTCTCTCGGTCTCGTCGCAATATGTCGGCCAGGTCGCCGGTCCCGTGCTCGGCGGCTTCGTCGGCGGCCATATCGGCATGTCCTCGGTATTCCTTGGAACCTGCGTGCTGCTGGCCGGCGGCGCGGTCTTCACGTGGATTGTGAAGCCAAAAGACGAAAACTGAGACTATCGTTTGCAACTCCCGCCGCTATGATTGCGTTTCAGAACGAAACCGCATGCAACGGGGGAAACGGAGTTTGCAGCAGATATTCGTCACCGATCGTCTCATCTTGCGCCCGCGCACGCTGGCTGATCTCGATGACTGTATGGCGATGGACCGCGACCCCGAGGTGACACGCTACATCCCCGGCCCCTGGGCCGATCCGGAAGCGCATCGCCGCTTCGTCATCAACCGCATGGAAAGCGATTTCGGCGAAGGCCTCGGCTACTGGTCGATCTTTTCCAAGACGGCGCCGAAGCAGTTTCTCGGCTGGATCATGCTGATCCCCTACGACACGATCGGCCCGGATATCGAAATCGGCTGGCGGCTGAACCGTCACGCCTGGGGCCAGGGCTATGCAACGGAGGCCGCCCGCCCGGTACTCGACCACGGCTTCGACACGCTGAACCTGCCGCGGATCGTCGCGAATATCTTCGCCGGCAACGATGCTTCGATCAAGGTGGCGGAGAAGCTCGGGATGAAGTTCCTGAGCGACGAGGTCTCGGATGGCTTGCCCTGCAAGGATTATGGGATCACGCAGGATGAGCGTGCGCGGATGCTGGCGGTGTGAGGGCGCAGTTGCGGGTTTAGCTTGGCGCAACCCCTCCTTCCCTCATTCCTGTGCTTGTCACAGGAATCCAGTGCGCCCCAGTCTTGGGGCGCGGAAGACTTACTGACTAGGCATATGAGTCATTCACCGCGTAGACGCGCGGTGGCTGGATTCCTGTGACAAGCACAGGAATGAGGGAGAAGAGATGTCACTCCCCGCTTGCAGTCCGCCCATAAGCCCAGTTCATATAAAGCTCGAGCGCCTTGCGGGTGACCGGGCCTTCCTGGAAATCGCGGCCATCCAGGCGGTTGACGCCGACGACCTTGGAGTAGTTGCCGGAGGTGAAGATTTCGTCGGCACCCATGAAGTCTTCGACGGAGAGCGTTGCCTCGCGCACCTCGAAACCGGCCTGGCGCAACAGGCCCATGACGCGGGCGCGGGTGATGCCGGCGAGGAAGGTGCGGTTGGCGACGGGGGTGAAGACCACGCCGTCCTTGACCATGAAGACATTCGAGGATGCTGTTTCGACGACATTGCCGTTGGTGTCGCGCATCAGCGCATTGTCGAAGCCGCGCGAGCGGGCCTCGGCGATGGCGCGGCCGGAATTCGGGTAGAGCGAGCCGGCCTTTGCGTCGGTCATCGCCGTTTCGGGCGTCGGGCGGCGGAAGGGCGAGACGGTCAGCGACGAGCCGCCGTGGCCGCCCATCGGCGCTTCGAAAAGGCAGAGGACGAAACGGGTCGATTCCGGATCGGCGGTGACGACGCTGAAGGGGGCGCCGTGTTCGGCCCAGTACATCGGCTTGATGTAGATCGGCGTCTTGCCGTCGAACTTCTTGATGCCTTCCCACGCGAGAGCCTCGATTTCCTCGGGCGTCTTGGTCGGCTTCAGGCCCATGTTGAGCGCCGAGCGGTTGATGCGCTGGCAGTGCTGGTCGAGATCCGGGGCGATGCCATCGAACCAGCGGGCGCCGTCGAAGACGGTGGAGGCGAGCCACATCGCATGCGAGGTCGGGCCGATCAGCGGCGGATTGCCGGAAAGCCACTCACCATCGACATAGGTCCATGTGGTCGAGCGGGGCGCTGTGTTGACGGCCATTTTTCTTCTCCTCAAACAAGTTGCAGCAGCAAAATCCTTCCCCGTTGGCAGGGTCAAGGAGAAACTGGCGCGCCAAAACCGGACGCAAGAAAATGACGCGGGCGCATCACAAGCCGCAACAATCCATCGCCGCGCTTCACGCGGATGCGATGGGTCTATCAGCAAAAATGATGGAATCCTGTCGCGTCCGCGTGCGATGATACGGGCGGAATCGCAGACAAAGGAGAGCCCGATGAAAGCCATGTATTACGACGCCTTCGGCAAGACACCGGAGATCCGCACCGTGGCCGATCCCTCGCCTTCGGAAGACGGCGTCGTCATCGCCGTCGGCGCCACCGGGCTCTGCCGCAGCGACTGGCACGGCTGGATGGGTCACGACCCTGACATCCGCCTGCCGCATGTGCCGGGCCACGAGCTTGCCGGCAAGGTGGTGGCAACGGGCAAGGGCGTGATGCGCTTCAAGGTCGGCGACCGCGTCACCGTACCCTTCGTTTCCGGCTGCGGCCATTGCGGCGAGTGCCATTCGGGCAACCAGCAGGTCTGCCCCAACCAGTTCCAGCCTGGCTTCACCCATTGGGGTTCGTTCGCCGAATATGTGGCGATCGATTATGCCGAGACCAATCTCGTGCATCTGCCCGAGGAGATCGACGACGCAACTGCGGCGAGCCTCGGCTGCCGCTTCGCCACCTCGTTCCGCGCCGTGGCGGACCAGGCGCGCACCGGCCCCGGCGAATGGATCGCCATTCACGGCTGCGGCGGCGTCGGCCTGTCGGCGATCATGATCGCCGCGGCACTCGGCGCCAATCCTGTTGCCATCGACATCTCAGACGAGAAGCTCGCCTTTGCCCGCGAATGCGGCGCGGTGGCGACGATCAATGCGGCGACCGTCGGCGACGTGCCGGAGGCGGTGCGCGAGATCACCAACGGTGGTGCGCATGTCTCGATCGACGCGCTCGGCCATCCCGTCACCTGCTTCAACTCGATCAAGAACCTGCGCCGCCGCGGGCGCCATGTGCAGATTGGCCTGATGCTCGGCGATCACTCGACGCCGCAGATCCCGATGGCGCAGGTGATCGGCCACGAGCTGGAGATCTATGGCAGCCACGGCATGCAGGCCTGGCGCTACGACGCGATGCTCTCCATGCTTTCGGCCGGCAAGATCGCGCCGCAGAAGCTAATCGGCAAGCGCATCAGTCTCGAGGAGGGAGTACCGGCGCTGGTGGCGATGGAGCGCTCAGAAGGACTCGGCATCAGCGTCATCACGCAATTCTGATCTTCAGCCTCGATGTCCGGGATCGGGACAGTCGAGGCGCAATCGTTAACTATTTATTGGTGTATTTAGTCGAATTGCAATTTATAATACATGAGGCATAATCCCGCTCGCCCGGAATGAATCCGGCGTGGAGGGGACCATGACAGTTCGATTCATCCTGTCGATCGATGGCGGCGGCATTCGCGGCCTCATTCCAGCAATCATCATCGAGGAACTCGCCAGGCGCCTGAAGGGGCCGGCGATGCACGAGGTTTTCGACCTGATCGGCGGCACCTCGACCGGCGGCATCATCGCGGCAGGGCTCACCTGCCCGAACCCGAAGAACAAGAAGACCGCCGCCTGCACGCCCGGCGATCTCGTCAAGCTCTATGCCGACGAAGGCAAGGATATCTTCTACTCCAAACTGATCTCGCGGATCATCAATATCGGCGGCTGGCAGGAAGAACGCTACAGCGCGGCGACCCTGGAAGAAAAGCTGCAGGCACGGCTCGGCGCCAACACGCTGATCGCCGACGGGCTGACGAAGGTGCTGATCACCGCCTACGACATCCACCAGCGCGAAGCGGTGTTCATGACCAATTGCGATATGGAGAATGCCAAGTTCCGCTTCTGGGAAGCGGCACGCGGCTCCTCGGCGGCACCCACCTATTTCGAGCCGGCGCTGGTCGAGAACCTGGCAAAGCCCGCCGGTGACGAACAGCGGAAGATCCCGCTGATCGACGGCGGCGTCTTCGCCAATGATCCGGTTCTGGCCGCCTATGTCGAGGCCCGCAAGCTCTGGCAGGCGGCGAGCGATAGCTTTGTCGTGCTCTCACTCGGCACCGGGCGGCAGAACCGCAAGATCCCCTATCAGCAGGCCAAGGATTGGGGCGCCTTTGGCTGGATCAACCCGCAGAACGGCACGCCGCTGATCTCCGTGCTGATGCAGGGACAGGCGAGCACGGCGGCCTATCAGGCAAACAAGCTGCTCAACCCGAAGGGCGCCAAGCTGAACGCCGAGGGCTCCACCGATATGAGCTTTGCCAAGCCCGAAACGCTCGCCTATTTCCGCATCGACGGGAGGCTGCAGGGCGCCAATGACGATCTGGACGATGCCAGTGCCACGAATATCGAGCAGTTGAGGACCGTGGCCGAACGGTTCATTGCCGACAACGGCGCCGTGCTCGACGCGGTGGTGGGCCGGATCAAGACGGAGAAGAAGATCTAGAGGGTCTCCATACCCGCGAACAGGATCGAGAGACGCTCCCAGATGGCGCTGACCCTCGGCACATCCCTGAGGCCGGGTGGCGCGAGCATCCAGAGTTCGCGGTCAGGCATGACGGCACCGAAATCGATCTCGGTGAGCGAGGGATATTGCCGTGCCTGGAACCGCTGGAGCATCGCGACACCCATGCCGCCCGCGGCAGCGACGGCCTGCGTAATGGCGCTGCCGGAGCGCACCGAATAGGGATGGCACGCATGGTGGGTCTCCAGCCAGCGGGCTTCGGCGATCAGCAGGTCGCTGTCGAGGTCGAATCCGATCAACGGCACGGCTTCGCCATTCCTCCAGCGGGCAGCCACCGCCTCGCTGGCATAGAAACCGTGAGTGATCGTGGCGACACGCTTGCCGGTGAGATCGCTATCCCCGGGGCGGCCGAGCCGCAGCGCGATATCGGCCTCGCGATGGGCAAGACTATGGACGCGGACATCGGTCAGGATCTCAAGCTCGATGCCTGGAAGCCCATCGAGGATTTTGCCAAGATGCGGCGCCAGAAGCAGATCGGCAACCGAGCGGATGGTCGTCAGCCGCACGCGCCCGCTCGGCCCCTCCGGCAACACGAGCCGATCGCGGATGACGGAGGCCGCGGTCGCCATCGACGTCGTCTCCGCCGATATCGACTGCCCCTGCACGGTCAGGACATATCCATCCGGGCGGCGCTCGAAGAGCTGCACGCCGAGCGTCATTTCCAGCGCCGATATCCGGCGGGCAACGGTGGCGTGATTGACCTTGAGCGCGCGGGCCGCTGCCGACAGGCTGCCATGGCGGGCGAGCGCCGCAAAGAAGCGCAGGTCTTCCCAGTCTATATCTGTGCGTTTCTGCTCAGCCATTGCGCTGAAATAGCGAATATTCGCTCATGATGGAAGCCGCTACTCCTGTGCTGCAAACCGAAACAGGAGATAGATCCATGGCTCCCCTCACCCTTCTTCAGCGCAGCGGCGCCACCGCCGAAGCCGCCGACTGGCAGAAAGCCGTCATCGTCGTGATCGACGCACAGAACGACTATGTCGATGGAAGCCTGCCGCTGACCGGCATTGAAGCGGCCGTCGCCGAAATTCGCAACCTGCTCGATCTGGCGCGCGAAGACGGCGTTCCCGTCGTTCATGTCATCCATAAGTCGGGAGCGGGAAGCTGGCTCTTTGACCCCGGCTCGCACGGCGCCGAAATCATTGCTGCGCTTGCGCCCGTCAACGACGAACGCGTGGTCGAAAAGACACTGCCGAATGCGTTTGCCGGAACGGACCTCCATGCCGTCCTGAGCGGAATCGCCGAGAAAACCGGCAGGAGCGAACTTGTGCTCACCGGCTTCATGACCCACATGTGCGTCGGCGCCACGGCGCGCGCCGCACTCGATCTCGGCTTCAAATCGACGGTCATCGCCTCGGCCACCGCGACACGCGACCTGCCGGACCCGCTGGGCGGCGTGATCCCGGCCGAGACGGTCCAAAGAACGGCGCTCGCCGAGATCGCCGATCGCTTCGCGACCGTAGCACGCGACATCTCGGCCGTTGCCAAACGCGCCGCGAAGGTCTAACGGGCGTGCCGTAAGAAAAAGAATGAAAGGGACGTTAATGTCCAACTCCAGTGTTAAGACTTTGGCGCAGACGGGCGCGAAGGTCTATTTCGTGGCCGGCGACCGCATCGAGCGGCAAGTCCGGCTGCAGGGCTCCTGGCTGAGCATCGTCGACGTCACCGTTCCGGCCGGCGGCAGCGCCACGCCCGAGGTGATCGACAGCCCGCAGGTGCTGCGCATCATCGAGGGACGCCTGTCGATCTGGCGGATGGCCGATGGACGGCGCGAAGAGATCGCGGCACTCGCCGGCGATATCGTTTCGATCGCCGCGCATCAGGCCTATGGCTATGCCAATCCCGATAGCGTCGAGACGATGTTTTCCGCCACCATCGACAGCGCCAGCGGCGAGGCTCTGGTCACCGCAGGCGAGACACCCGCATTGCCGGCCCGATCCAACGGATCGGGACTGCCGCAAACAGCGACGGCACAACCATCCGTGCCGCATAAACCCTTGAAAAGGCGCCTCATTGCAGGCGCCTTTTTCATTGCAGTTCACTGGGATGTCATCAGGCAGCGCATATAAGCCCCGGTGATTTGCTGATAGAGAAGAGCCGCGGCGCGCCAGCCGGCGATCCGCAGAGAGAAAGCCAAGCAGGAGGTTCCCCATGGCATGGTCTGCCAGCCAATACGTCAAATTCGAGGATGAGCGGACGCGCCCGGCGCGCGATCTTCTGGCGCAGGTGCCGCTGGCATCCGTCAGGAACGCCATCGACCTCGGCTGCGGACCCGGCAATTCGACGGAGCTGATCATCGACCGCTACGGCGTCGAGAATGTTTCCGGCCTCGACAGCGACGACAACATGCTGGAAGCCGCCCGCAAGCGCCTGCCGCAGACGCGCTTCGACAAGGCCGATCTCTCGGCCTGGCAGCCCTCCGGCCAGCCCGACCTGCTGTTTGCCAACGCCGTCTTCCAGTGGCTGCCCCATCACCTCGACATCTTCGAGCGCCTGTTGGATGGCCTGGCGCCGGGCGGCGTTCTCGCGGTTCAGATGCCCGATAATCTCGCCGAGCCGACGCATCTTGCGATGGAAGAGACCGCCCACGCCGGGCCGTGGAAGGCCAATTTCGAAAAGAAGAGCGTCCGCCGCACCCCGCTGCCGCCGGCGTCGACCTATTACAGCCGCCTCTCCACCAAGGCAGCCCGCGTCGATATCTGGCACACGATCTACAATCATCCGATGGCCGATGCGGCTGCGATCGTCGAATGGCTGAAAGGAACCGGCCTGATGCCCTATCTCGCGCAGGCGGGCGAAGAGCATCGCGAGGCCTTCCTCGCCGATTACCTCGCGCGTATCGAAAAGGCCCATCCGAAAATGGCCGATGGCCGCGTGCTGCTGCGCTTCCCGCGGATTTTCATGGTGGCGGTGAAGGCTTAGGGCGCGCTTGCCCGGCGGCTGGTGTGAGCTATACTCGAAACCGGCCGCCAGGAGACTTCGATGGCAAAGCGCAGCGCATTTCAATTCGAACTCGATACTGACCTCTCCGACGCATTTCTGAACGCCGCGAAATCCGCCCAGCGCGAGCCGGAGGAGCTGATCGCCGAGTTGGTGCAGGAGTTCGTGGACCAGCAGGGTGACGCCGCCAGCTATGCAGATTTCCTGCAGAAAAAGGTCGATCGTGCACGGAAATCCGTAGCCGCCGGCGAGGGCCGGCCATCCTCCGAGGTGGAGGCGCTGTTCAGCGACATGCGCAAGGCAATTCAAAAAGCCGCGCGATGAGAATCCTCTGGACGCCGCAGGCCGAGCTCGACCGCCTGACGATCTTCCAGCACCTGGCCGCCGAAAATATCGACGCCGCCATCTCGATCGACGAACGGTTTGCCGAAGCAATTGCGCGCCTGACGGACTTCCCACGTTCCGGGAGGCCCGGCCTCATCGAGGGTACGCGGGAGCTTATTCCGCATCGCAGCTACCGCATCGTCTATGAAATCGCGCAGAACGCCGTCTGGATCCTCGCGCTTGTCCACACCTCCCGGCAGTGGCCGCCCGAGGTGGAAGAATAAGGCACCCTACCCCCGCCGTGCCGCCTCGATCTTGGCGATGTCGATCTTCTGCATCGTCATCATCGCATCGAAGGCGCGCTTGGCTTCCGCGGGGTTTGCCTTCAGCGCTTCGCTCAGCGCCCGCGGCGTGATCTGCCATGACAGGCCCCACTTATCCTTGCACCAGCCGCAATCGCTTTCCTTGCCGCCATTGCCGACGATGGCGTTCCAGTAACGGTCGGTTTCTTCCTGGTTCTCGGTGGCAATCTGGAAGGAGAAGGCCTCGCTGTGCTTGAAGGCCGGGCCGCCGTTGAGGCCGATACAGTCGATGCCGGCGACAGTGAACTCGACGACCAGGACATCGCCCTCCTTGCCATCCGGATAATTGCCCGGCGCCCGGACCACAGCGGTCACGGCGCTGTCGGGAAAGGTCGCCGCGTAGAAGCCGGCAGCCTCCTCGGCATCTCCGTTATACCACAGGCAGACGGTGTTCTTGGCCATGATGCGTTTTCTCCCATTCGCTTGCCATTGCCTGGAGACATAAGGGCCGCCTCGAATTTCTCCAGTCCGGATGCGGCTTCAGGCGGCGATGGCGATATGGCGCTCGCATGGCTTCGGTGATAGGCCGGTGGCCTCGCCCGCCCGCAGCATCCCGCCTGCATCCCAAGGAGTTCGACATGCCCAGCCCCACCGCCGATCATCTGGAAAGCTTTCTCGGCAATCGCCGCCTCAGCCAGCAGATTGCCTTCATCCTCGAAGTCGAGAAACTGAAGACGGTGCTGCGCCGAACGCTGCTTCTCGATCGCTCGCGGGTCGAAAACGATGCCGAGCACACCTGGCAGCTGGCGCTGATGGCGATGGTGCTTTCGGAGCATTCGCGCGAGAAGGTCGAGCTCGTCCGCGTTCTGAAGATGCTGCTGATCCACGACATCGTCGAGATCGATGCCGGCGACACCTTCGCCTATGACACCGTGCTTGCCGCCAGCCAGGCTGAACGCGAACTGAAGGCCGCCGAGCGGATCTTCGCGCTGCTGCCGGAAGATCAGGCGAAGGAAGTCCGGTCACTCTGGGATGAGTTCGAGGCGAAGGCTTCGGCCGAATCCCGCTTCGCCAATGCCATGGACCGGCTGCAGCCGCTGCTGCACAATTTCTTCACCGAAGGCGGCACCTGGAGCGCGGGCGGGATCACGGCCAAAAGCGTCGAGCGCCGCATGCAGCCGATCGGCATGGCCTCCGATACGCTTGGTGATCTCAGCGCCCGGCTGATCGCGCTCGCCGTCGAGCAGGGCATTCTGGCGCCAGCACCGCAGGAGGCCTGAGCCGATCCGCGGGTGGCGGCGTCTGCGTCACGCCGCCCGCTTGCCCGCGCCGCGCCGCCGCTTATATTCGCCTGACCAGCCAAGGAGCGAGACGCCATGACCGATGCCGTGCCCACCCCGCCCGCAACGCTTGTCATCTTCGGCGCCACGGGCGACCTGACGCGGCGCCTGCTCATTCCGGCGATCATCAACCTGACGCGCAGCGGCCTTGTCGGCGACGACTTGCACATTCTCGGCATCGGCATCGACCAGGGCGATGACGAGATGCTGCGGGGCAAGCTCGACGACTTTCTCGCGAGCCTCGGCGGCGACCAGCCGCTCTCCAAGGACGAGGCGTGGCTGAGGCTGCGCAAGCGCATCTCCTATCTCGCCGGCGATTTCACCAGGGACGAAATCTATGGCGAGATCGGCAAGCGGCTGAATGGCAACGCCGCCTTCTATCTCGCCGTGCCGCCGCGCTTCTTCGGCGAGATCGTCGAGCGTCTGGCGGCCAACAAGCTGACCGGCGAGAGTGAGAACTGCTTCCGCCGCATCGCTATCGAAAAGCCTTTCGGCACCGATCTCGCCTCTGCTAAGGCGCTGAACGCGCAGATCCTCTCCAAGGTTGCGGAAAGCCAAGTTTACCGGCTCGACCATTTCCTCGGCAAGGAAACGGTGCAGAACCTGATGACGGCGCGCTTTGCCAACATGATGATCGAGGCGCTGTGGAACAACCGCTATATCGACAACGTGCAGATCACCGCCGCCGAGATCGTCGATGTCGGCTCGCGCGGCGCCTTCTACGACGCGACCGGCGCGCTGCGCGACATGGTGCCGAACCACCTCTTCCAGCTCCTGGCGATGATCGCCATGGAGCCGCCGAACAGCTTTGACGCCGAGGCGATCCGCAACGAGAAAAGCAAGGTTTTGAAGGCGCTGCGCGTCTATACGCCGGAGGAGGCGAAGACCCATGGCGTGCGCGGCGTCTATACCGCGGGCAAGCTCAACGGCGCCGATATCACCGCCTATCACGACACGCCGCAAGTAGCGCCCGGCAGCAAGACCGAGACCTTCGTGGCGCTGAAGCTCTATGCCGATACCTGGCGCTGGGCGGGCGTGCCCTTCTATCTCCGCACCGGCAAGGCGATGACGGCGCGCGATACCGAGATCGTCGTCACCTTCCAGCCGGTGCCCTTCGCGCAGTTCCGCGAGACCGAGGTCAACCGCCGCCTGCCACCGAACCGGCTGATCATCCAGGTACAGCCGGATGAAGGTATGAGCATGGAAATCTCCATCAAGTCGCCCGGCCTCTCGGTCGATACCGTGCCGGTGTCGCTCGACTTCCGCTACGCCGACAAGTTCGATATCGGCAAGATGACCGGCTACGAGTCGCTGATCTACGACCTGATGATTGGCGACCAGACGCTGTTCCAGCGCGCTGACGGCATCGAGGCCGGCTGGGCCGCCGTCCAGCCCTTCCTCGATCTCTGGGCCAAGGAGGGCGAGCCGGAAGCCTATGCGCCGGGCACGATGGGCCCGGCCTGCGCCGACGAGCTCATCGAGCGCGACAACCGCCACTGGCACGATATCGGCGCGATCGCCAAGAAGACGTAACCGCACGGTTCAACCCACGCGGCAGAAATGCTAGGTTCCCTCAGGACCAGTCGACCGTCATCCAGCATGGCTGAATGCCGATCGGTCCAAAACCAAAAAGACCCGGAGCCCGGCTGACGCCCCCTTTGCCCGCCTCCGCAATGCGCGTACGCGCGCCAAAAAGGGAGGCATTCGCATGCAGACTTCAGTTCTGTTCTGGCGCCGCACCGATATCGAAGGGTTCGAGCGCCTGACGCTCAGCGTCGGCGCCGAGAGCGTGACAGCATCGTCGACCGTTCTCTGTCTCGAAGACGGCGGTTTCCGCCTCGACCACCATTGGCGGCTCGACGGCGGCTGGAGCGCGCAATCGGTCACCGTCGAGCGCTGGAACGGCCGCGACCACAGGAAGCTGACGCTGGAGCGCGTGCCCGGCGGCTGGGAAGTCGACGGCCTGCCCCGCCCCGATCTCGACGGCGCAGACGAACCCGACCTCTCCGTTACCCCCTTCTGCAACACCTTCCCGATCCGCCGCACGCCGGAAACACCAGGCAGCACCCTCCCCCTCGACACCGCCTTCATCGACGGCCCGGCCATGACCGTCACCCGCTCGAAACAGCGCTACGACCGGCAGGGGCCGGGGCGCGTGCGCTACGTCGATCTCGGGTTATCGATTGGCTTCGAGGCGGATCTCAGGGTGGATGAGCGGGGGCTGGTGGTGTTTTATGAGCATTTGTTTGAAAGGGTGGCTCCTCCCGCCTGATGGCCAGATGTTGCCATTTCGTTCCAGCCCCGCTTCTATAGGCGGCAACGCGCCGATTCGGGGATGGATTTGTGATCGGGATGACGAGTGACGTTGGCCAGACAGGACGGCCTGCATCGTGAAAGCCTATCTTGCCATTCTCGCCATGCCCGCAGCCCGCTGGTCCTATATCGCCGCCTTCGTCGCGCGGCTGCCGATCGCCATGGTGCCGCTCAGCCTGCTGATCCTCGTCGAGGCAGCGACGGGCTCCTACGCGCATGGCGGCCTCGTCTCTGGCGCCTTTGCGCTCGGCAGCGCCTTGTCCGTGCCCTTCTGGGGACGGGCTCTTGATAGAGGCTCCCACCGGCGCGTCATAGCGGGAACCTCGCTCACCTCGGCCGCCTTCCTCGCCCTCGCGCTGATCGGCACCGCGCAGCACTGGAGCCTGCCCGCCATCGCGGGACTATCGCTCGGCGTCGGCCTGTTCTTTCCGCCGGTCACCCCGGCGATGCGCGTCGCCTGGCGGCGTCTGGTCCCTGACGGTTCCGGCCTGTTGGCGCCAGCCTATGCACTCGACGCGGTAGCGGTTGAAACGCTGTTCGTCCTTGGACCACTGGTGGTCGGCGGCCTCTATGGCGGCGGCCCGACGCTTCCTGTGATCGCCACCTGCATCCTGCTTGCGGCCGGTGGCGTGGGTTATGCTGCCTCTCCGGCGGGACGCGTCAGCGGCGAGACGGACGGCCAGCCGGCGGGCGACGCTCCCGGTGCCATCATTCTGCAGCCGGGCATCCTGCTTGTCGCAATCATTGCAGCCACCATGGCGGTCGGCTTCGGCCAGATGGACGTCGCGCTGACGTCCGCGGCGCAGGCGATCTCCACCCACGCCCTGATGCTCGGCCTGATGTTTGCCGCCGTCGCCATCGGCAGCATTGGCGGCGGCCTGTTCTTCGGCGCAAGGGAATGGCGCTTTTCCGCCTATCGCCTGCTTGCCGCATCACTCGGCGGCTTCGGCCTTGGACTCGCCGCCGCCGGACTTGGCCTATGGCTGGCACTCCCGCCGCTTCTGTTGCTGCCCATTCTGACACTTGCCGGGCTCTTCATCTCCTCTGGCCTGCTCGTCATGCAGCAAATGATCGATCAGATACTGCCGCCCGGACGGACATCGGAGGGCCAGGCGCTGCTCAATGCAATGCTGACGGCTGGTGGGGCGGCAGGAATGGCGCTGGGCGGCTTGTGGGCTGATGCGGGGCCACCGATGCTGGTGTTTTTCGCGGCGGCAGGGACGCTTTTGCTCGGGGCCGGGATAGCGGGGCTGGCGGGAAAGCGGCCGGGGCGATAGATTTCTGGTATCAGCGATACGATTGCGCAACATCACCCCCAGCACTAAAAACCGCCTCGTTTATTCAACTTATCCTTTACATATCGATGGTTACCTCGTGCGGGATTGCCACGATTGTGTGAGGCCGCAGTTGTTTAAATTCGCCCGGGCAGGTGTTCTGTCAGCGATTTTGATCGGATCGCTCCTGTATTTGCCGCCGTTCAACGGCTATGTGCGCGATACGGTGGACTTCTTCGACAAGAGGCCGCGCGAGACCGCGCTGTTTATCGGCAACAGCCGGACGTTCTATCACAACATGCCCGGCATGGTGCGCTCGATCGCCGACTCCGCCGGCTATCCCAACATGCTGCAGGTCGTCATGGACGCTGAGCCGGGCGTCAGCCTGGAAACGCATATGGACGACCCGAATACGCAGGCTTTGCTGGCGCAGCGCTGGGACCATGTGGTCCTGCAGGTCCTGAGCAGCGACCAGTACAGCGCCGAGCGCGCCGGCCGGACATGGGAGGTCGCCGCCGATCTGATCCGCGAAGCGCAGGCGAAAGGGTCCACGCCCGCGATGTTCGTCACCTGGCGCTACACCGATCAGTGCAAGGACAATCAAGGCATGCCGAAATCGGCAGCCGGCGTATCGCCTTCGGGCTATGCCAACATGCACCGCAACATCCAGGAGCAGCATGCGCGCCTGGCCGCATTGACCGGGGTCGATCTCGTCAATGTCGGCCTTGTCTGGGAAGACCTGCAGAGCCGTCCGCAATCCTTCACCCTCTATGACGACTGCAACCATCCGTCGATCTATGGCAGCTATCTCTCGGCGCTGATGTTCTACGGCTATTTCTCGAAGCGTGAGGTGACGGATGTCACCTTCAAGCCGCGTGAAATTTCACCTGAAGATGCCAGAATGCTGCGATCGGTCGTTTCCCGGTATTTCAAGGATAAGGCAATCGCTACTCCTCCATCTGCCGATCTTGGTAGAGGAGATGGGACGTCCGGGCCGGGCTGAACACCGGCTCTATGCGGGTTTCCGGCGGCAATAAAGACGGCCGCTCACGAACAGCTAATGCAACCTCAGAAGAAAAATTAACGTCCGTTAAATAATCTTATGATTGTATTGCCTTGGTTGGGGCAAAACATCATGACGGACATCAAATTGAGCGGGCGGCGCCACGATCTCGATGCGTTGCGCGTTTTATGCTTCGGTACACTTATTATCTATCATACGAGCCTCGCATACGGCACGCGAACATGGCTGCTCAACGCAAGTGACGGTAGCCGCCTCATCGATCTCATTGCGGCGGGTTCCCATCCGTGGCGGATGAGTCTGCTTTTCTTCATCTCGGGCCTCGTCACGCAGTCGCTGCTGCGCAACAGGTCGATCAGCGAGGTTCGCACGGCGCGCACGCGGCAATTGCTACTGCCGTTTGTGCTGGGCGTCTTGCTGATCGTCCCCCCGCAATTCTATTTATCGCAGCACAATCCCTTTCCCGACCTGTCTTACTGGGAATTCTGGAAAGCGTACATCGTGTCCGGGCTGAGGTTCGAACATCTGTGGTTCCTGGCCTATCTCTGGATCTACATGTTCCTGTGGTCGCTGCTATGGCCATGCGTCCAGCGATTTTTGCCGAACCTACCGGCCGCCTTTGCAAACCTGCTCCGGGGCAGGAAGCTGCTGCTGATCCCGATCATCTTCCTTTCCGTCCTCAGGGTCTGGCTCTACCCGATCTTCGGCGAGACGCTGGTCCTCAACACCGACTTCTACGCGCATATCGTCTATTTCTCGATGTTTCTGGCGGGCTCGCTGCTAATGAACGAGCCGTCGTTCTGGCGTGAGGTCGACCGGCAACGATGGGTGAGCGGCGGCCTTGCCATCCTGTCGTTCCTCATCATCGCCACGGTCGTTATCGCTGTTCCGCAGGACTGTCGGCCGGATAGCCTCGTCATCCCGATGCGGATCGTCAGATCGATCTTCCAATGGTGCGCCATACTGGCGCTGCTGGGATTTGCGGCCAGGATCGCCAACCGCTCCAACCCGGTGATCACCTTCCTGAACAGGTCGATGATGACCTATTATGTGGTCCACCAGACGATCATCATCGTCGTTGCCTATTACATCGCGAAGTTGGGTATGCTGAATATCAGCTCTTTCATCCCCGTGATGCTGATCACCGCGATCGGCTGTGGCGTGATCGGCGAGGCGCAGAAGCTGGCAATGAGATATCTTCCCGTTGTGATCTCGAAGTTGGTCGCCCTGGTAAGAGTGCCCACCAAGCTATCGCCGCCGGGCGCGGCGCTAGACTAGGTGAGGCCATGGCGCTCGCCCCGCCGTTGCCCTTCAATCCCACCGCATCTCCTTCACCACCTCGACAAACGCCCTCAGCTTCGCCGGAATATGCCGCCTGCCGGGATAGTAGAGGCACAAGCCGGGATAGGGCGCCGTCCAGTCCTCGAGCACGCGGATCAGGCGGCCGGCGGCCAAATCTTCGACGAGCTGCCATTCGCTGAGATAGGCGAGCCCTGCGCCTTCGCGGGCGGCGCGCAGGATGAGGTCGCTTTCGTCGAGAATGAGATTGCCGGGCACATCCATCGTGAAGGCGTCGCCGCGCCTTTCGAATTCCCAGCGGTAGATGGTGCCGCTGGCCATGCGGGCGCGGATGCAGCGATGGGTTTCGAGGTCGGCAGGCGTCTTCGGCTGCGGGCGGGTGCTGAAATAGGCGGGCGAGCCGACGATCGCCGGGCGGATCAGGCGGTTGATCGGCACCGAGATCATATCAGGAGGTACGGCTTCGAGAATGCGGATGCCGGCGTCGAAGCCCTGGGCGTTTATATCGACCAGCGCGCCCTCGGTGACGATCTCCAGCTGCATGCGGGGATAGCGCCGCAGATATTCCAGCGCCAGCGGCGCCAGCACCATGCGTGCGGCGCCGACGGACGTGTTGATGCGCAGCATGCCCGAGGGTTCCGAGCGGTGCTCGTCGGTGAGATCGATGGCATTGCGGATGGCTGTCAGCGCCGGGGTGATCTCGGCGACGAACTGCTCACCCGCCGATGAGAGCGTGACGCTGCGGGTCGTGCGATTGAACAGGCGCACGCCGAGCCGGGCCTCGAGCGCGGCGATCTGCTGGCTGAGCGCCGAAGAGGATATCCCGAGCTCGCGGGCGGCGGCGCGGAAGCCGCCCTTTGCCGCCACCGTCACCACCGCTTCCAGCTCCGCCAGGGTGCCGCGCATCATTGTCCGGATTTCCTTATCAGCTTGTCCTTCATTCGACAGCTTATCAGAGCAATCGGCCGATGCCAGATAGGGCGTATCGCAGACAGGAGAAAAGCGATGCGCAACATTACCGAGATCTATATCGACGGCGCCTTCGTGACGCCGCATGGCGAGGAGATCGCCGAGCTCTTCAACCCCTCGACCGAGGAGAAGATCGGCACCGTCCGGCTTGGCGACCGCGAAGACGCGCAAGCGGCGATTGCCGCCGCCAAGCGGGCCTTCCCGGCCTTTTCGCGCACCAGCAAGGCGGAGCGGATCGACATGCTGCAGCGGCTGGCGGCAGCCGTTTCGGCCCGTGCCGGGGAGATGACGGCGGCGATGGCCGAAGAATATGGAGCGCCGCAATATTTCACCGGCTTCTCCGTTCCCTATGCCGCTTCCGCCTTCCTGAAGATGGCCGAGGTGCTGGAAACCTATGATTTCACCCGCGTGATCGGCCGCGCTGAGGTGACCATGCAGCCGCTCGGCGTCGTCGCGGCGATCACCCCGTGGAACAGCAATTACGGCTTCATCTGCGCCAAGCTCGCCACGGCACTCGCCGCCGGCTGCACCGTGGTCATCAAGCCGAGCGAGATGAGCGCCATCCAGACGCAGCTGATCACCGAATGCCTGCACGAGGCGGGACTGCCGAAGGGCGTGTTCAACATCGTCAACGGCCGCGGCGATGTCGTCGGCGCCGAGTTCAGCGCGCATCCCGACATCGCCAAGGTGAGCTTCACTGGCTCCACCGCGGTCGGCAAGCAGATCCTGCGATCCGGCGCCGAGACGCTGAAGCGGGTGACGCTGGAGCTCGGCGGCAAGGGGCCGAACATCATTCTCGACGATGCCGATCTCGACAGTGCGATCCCGACCGTGCTGATGATGGGGCTCGCCAATAGCGGCCAGGCCTGCATCGCCGGCACGCGCATTCTGGCGCCGGAAAGCCGGATGGCCGAAATCCTGCCGCGACTGAAGGCCGGGGCCGAAGCGATCAAGACAGGTGATCCCAGTGATCCGGAGGTCAAGGTCGGGCCGATGGTGAGCCAGAAGCAATATGACCGCGTGCAATCCTATATCCGCCTCGGCGAGGAGGAAGGCGCCGAACTGCTGATCGGCGGTCCCGGCAGGCCGGAGGGGCTGGAGCGCGGCTGGTTCGTACGCCCGACGATCTTCGCCAATGTCCATAACGGCATGCGGATCGCCCGCGAGGAAATCTTCGGGCCGGTTCTCTCGGTCATTCCCTACAGGGACGAGGAAGACGCCATCCGGATCGCCAACGACACGAGCTACGGCCTGCAGGCCTATGTCCATTCCAGCGATCCGGCCCGCGCCAAACGCGTCGCCGAACAGATGGAATCCGGCCGCGTCGTCATCAACGGCGCGCCGCACGAGCCGCTGGCGCCTTTCGGCGGCTTCAAGCAGTCGGGTATCGGGCGCGAGTTCGGGGTCTTCGGGCTGGAGGCGTTTCTGGAGCCGCGAGCGATCTTGGCTTGATGGTTAGGGCACCCGTGCGGCGATGGCGATACGAGTGCCGTTGCTGTTCGGGCACCTCACGCTCTTGCAGTCGGGCTTGTCCGATCTCTCAGGCTCTGAAGCTCGCGCATCGCAGTGACTGTGTCTTCAATGCCAACAAAAGCCAGTCTCAGCATGGTCTTGCCATCGGATGTGTCCTGAAACTCCTGGCGGAAGACGACGTTGCCCCATCCGAGAAGATTTTCGCGAAACTCGATGGCGTTGATTGCGTTTGGTCCAAAAGTCAGGACGCGCTTCCGGAAAAGCTTGGACACGATGAGAACGCGCCGATCTGTAATGGCATAGCCCGTCCACGGCGCAGCGATGGCTTCCATGATCGCCTTGCTGGCTATTCCAAGCCCGACGAAAACGAAAAGAGAGGAGAAAAGGGCCAGAGGAATACTATCGGGCCGGCTGCCGTCCAGCAGGAACGGGCCTAGCGGGGTACCCCCAACGATCGCAAAAACAATGCCGAAACCGATGTTCATGGCATTGCTCAAGAGCATCGCCAACGCAGTCGGCTGGCCGCTCCATCGCAGGACCTCGCCCGGCTGCAATTCGGAGAGCACGATATTTCTGGCATCCATCTGCTGAGACATGTTCGCGCCCTCCGCAACCGGACAATAGCATAACGGCATCGGCCCACAATCGCGACCGAGCGCCGCGGTCACCGGTTGGTCCTCCCGAAATTTCAGGAGTATAAAATGACCGTTAGCGTTGTATAAACAACCATGCATATGCTGCCCGCGGCAACCGATCAGCGAATCGATCGCGCGAGACGGTTGGACCAAACGACGGGGACTGAATTGACAGCCTGGTTCTACAAGCATCTCAACGGGGAAGTCGGCCCGGTCTCAGAAACCGAAATTCGTATCCTGCTCGAAAGCGGTCAACTGACGCCGGGGACAAAGGTGCGCACGGGGCCCGACAGTGACTGGCGCTCGATTGCGACCGCATTTGGCACGGATAGGGCGACCTTGGCCGAGGCCGCAGAGACCCGGATTCCAGGAAACGAAGGTTGGCTGACAGACGCACCCCTGGCGGATGAACGGCGTGAGCCTCAGCACTATTTCTATAATCGCGGCAAAGTTGCCAAGCCGCTTCTCATTGGCCTTGCCCTCGCCGTCGGCCTCGGCCTGGCAGGATTCCGATCCCATAGCGAAGCGGCTGCATTCGCCTACCTCGCCTATGCCTGCGCCGGGTTTTTCGCGCTGGCCGTCGTGGTCTGGACGAGACGATTGCTGCAGCGTGAACCTGCTCTGACGATGGATGCCGAGGGCTTCAGGCTCGCCGAATTTTCTGAAGACCGGGTTCCCTGGACGGCCGTGCGTGATGCCGTGAGGCACCGCTCAAGACACGCTGACAATCTCATTTTCGAGCTCGACCGCGACGTCGCAAAGACCCTCCGGCTCGCTGGCCTGAAAGGGCTGATGCAGCGGTGCCTCGGCAGGTCACGCAACAAGGCCACCGTCATGATCGCACATATGCGGGCAGAGCCGGATGTCATCGTGCGCGAAGCCAATGCCTATCTCGCAAGGGCGCAGGTGACCCGTCCACTGTCGCCGGTCGAGCAGGCGCAGGCGGCGGCGGAACAGGCGATGTCCGGAAGACTGGAGCGCGATCGCCCGCTGATCACCTACCTTCTGATGGTGTTGCTGAGCGCCATCTACACCTGCGAGGTGGTGTTCGGCGTCGATGCGGGAGACCACGGGGCGCCATCGATACGAACGCTGTTCGTCTTCGGCGGCACGATGCACGACAGCATCTTCATCGATCACAACTATTGGCGCCTGTTTACCGCCCCGTTCCTGCATGCCGACTTTCTCCACATCCTGTTCAATCTGGTCGGCCTGTGGCTGGCGGGGCGCCGACTTGAGCCGCTCGTCGGGCGCCGCTGGTTTACAGCGCTGTTCCTGGTCAGCGCGCTGGGCGGCTCCGTGGCCTCCATTCTCTTCAACCCGCCGAACCTCGTCGGAATCGGCGCGTCCGGCGGCATTGTCGGTCTGTTCAGCGCCCTGATTGTCGCCAGCTTCCGATTTCCCGCAGGCGCGACGCGAAGCGGATTGCAGATTTCGGCCGCCCGAGTTCTCATCCCTTCGCTCCTGCCGCTCATCCATGCGGCCAGAGACGGAAACCAGATCGACTACGCCAGCCATACCGGCGGCGCGATTGCCGGCGCAATCGCGATGTTTGCCCTGCTCAGGATCTGGCCTCTGGAGGCAAATATCCCGCGGTTTCCTCGGGTCGCCTCTTTGCTCGGCGGCGCCTACTGTCTGGTCCTGTTGCTGGCGCTCTTCCCCATTCTCGTTGCCAGGCAGGATATTGTCGCAGATCCCTTCCTGAATTTCTTTGCCGGCCGCTACACGGAGGCGGCCTCGATATTCATGGAGAAATCGGAGAAGGGCGGAGAGCCGGCGCCCTATTACCTTCTCTGGCGATACCTCGCTCAGGTTCGCGGCGCAGATCCACAGGCGAGCAGCAATCTGCGAAATGCATTCGCGGCCGCACCCGACATCTGGCCGAAGCCGGTCTCGAAATTGCTGCTCGGCGAGGCAAGCGAAGAGGCCACCATCGCAGCAGCCGGAAACGACAACCAAAGATGCGAGGCGACGTTCTACGTGGGCGAGTGGTATCTCCTTCACGGCAAGCGCGACGTGGCCAGAGATCATTTTGCCAAGGCGCTGGCCTGGTGCCCGAAGACATACATGGAGTTTGATGGCGCCAGGGGCGAGTTGCAGCTGATGGCTGGAATAAAGCCCTGACACCGTCGCAACCTGGGAGAGGATGAAATGAAAATCGAAGTCGGCATTCTGGCTATCATCTTGACGGCATTATCCCATGGAACCTGCGACGCCGCCAAATTTCCTTCCTACTGGCAAAAGACAATGACCAACGATCCGGCGACGAATTACTTCGTTGCCCAGTCGATGAAGCCGCTTGGCAGCAGCGATGCGCAGACGCTGCGCGTCGTCCAGCTCGCCAATGTCGCCGGTACGCAATGCCGCGGCGCCGCGCTCAACAGCAAAGCGATGCGAGCCTACAAGAAGTCGACGGGCTATGCCGGAATAAAAGGCAAGGCCTATGACGACGCAGCATTTCTGGCCGACGACAGCTTCAAGTATTTCAATTTCGGAGCACTCGCGCATCTCTGTGCCGGCACCGACTATCTGTTCGGCCCTGAAGGGCATCTTGCTCCAGGATTGGTCAGAGCGGGCAAGGGCGTTCCGATCGCATCATACGATCCCCAGAACCCCTATGTGCGCCTGAAGCAACTCAAGCGGCCTCAACGGTAAGCATACATCACCCCTGCCCGCCCGCAACACCGCGGGCGGCCGCTTGGGCTCTAGATTGACCACCAGCCCTAGTTGGCGCGGTCCGGGCAGGCCGCGTTGACGGTGCCGTCGTGGCGGCTGGTGCGGGTGTTCTCGCGCTCGCACGGCGCCGTCCAGCTCGACGGCCGGACGATGGTGATCGTGCCGGTTTCGATCGGGTCGAGCGGGATTTCAAGACCGCTCTGCTGGGCGTCATATTCCGGCGATGTGCCGGGAGGCGGGCTGCCGTCGAAACGGCCGTTGGTATCGACGCCCATGCTCGACTGAGCGAAGGCCGGAGCTGCAATGAGAAGCACTATGGATGTCACTGAAATGAGCTTACGCATGATCGTTATCCTTCCGGTGTGATCATCGCGACGGAAACAGTGGAAATGGGCGTTTTGTTCCGCGGCGGCGGAAGGCCGGTTCGATCAAATTTGGGCGATTGGAAACGGGGGGTTAAGCGGCGGTTCGTGGTGGTGGGTTTTGGGACGGTGGGCGCTGAGGCCGGAGCCCCCTCATCCGCCCTTCGGGCACCTTCTCCCCGTGGGGAGAAGGGACGCTGCGGCACCCGCCTGATTTCACCTTCTCCCTTGGGGATGCGGTGGGCCGAAGCCCCGCGCGATGCGCGAGGCTTTCATCTTAAGAAAGCAATCTAGCTCAGACGAACTGGCTGAGACCCGGCACCGAGGCCACCACCTGGTCGACGATCTCGTCGCCGGCATATTGCTTGGCGACGGCGATGGTTTCCTTGGCGAGCGCGGTGATCTCGCTCATGCCGAGGCCTTCGCTCATCAGCTGCTGTCCGAGGCCCATGATTCCGCCGCCGCCGCCGAGCGCGCTCATCAGGCCGCCGAGCAGGCCGCCGCCACCACCGGCGCCCTCGCCGTTGAACTGGGCGACGAGATCGGCGCCGCCGGGAATCGCTTCGATCATCTTGGCCACTGGACCGTCATCGGCTTCGCGCTGCAGGAAACCGAGCATCATGCCGAGCGCCTTTTCGGCGAGGTCGGGCGCAATGCCTACACGGTCGGCAATCTGGGTCACAACTTCATTCATCGTCAGCCTCCTGTTATTTGACGTTAACGTCAACGTTAATCGAACTTGTTCCGCAACTCAAGCGGCCTTCGGCAGGACCGCGTATCGTCCAGAATTGCTTTTAATGCAAACAGTTGCTGCCATCACACTCCCTGCTTATAACAGGTACAAGATAGGAAAATGAATGCGGCTGATCTTCGCATTCCAGCTGTAGCGGCGGCCTTGGCCCACGGGAGATTTCGCAATGCTTGAAGACGGCAAGATTTTCATCGGCGCCAGCCGCAATCCTGATGATAGCATCAACAAGCCGGAATATCTGGACCTGAAATTCGGCAATCGGCACGGCCTCGTCACCGGTGCGACCGGCACCGGCAAGACGGTAACGCTGCAGGTGCTGGCCGAAGGCTTTTCGAAGGCCGGCGTGCCCGTCTTCTGCGGCGACATCAAGGGCGACCTTTCGGGCATCGCTGCCAAGGGCGAGGCCAAGGATTTCCTGACCAAGCGCGCCGAACAGATCGGCTTTACCGATTACGAGTTCGACCAGTTTCCGGTCATCTTTTGGGATCTCTTCGGCGAGAAGGGCCATCGCGTCCGCACCACCATCGCCGAGATGGGGCCGCTGCTTCTGGCGCGGCTGATGGATGCCTCCGAGCCGCAGGAAGGCGTCATCAACATCGCCTTCAAGATCGCCGACAAAGCCGGCCTGCCGCTGCTCGACCTCAAGGATTTCTCCTCGCTGCTGAACTACATGGCCGAGAACGCCACCGAGCTTTCCAACCAGTTCGGCCTGATCTCCAAGGCCTCGGTCGGCTCGATCCAGCGCGCCATGCTGGTGCTCGAACAGCAGGGTGCCGAGCATTTCTTCGGCGAACCGGCGCTGAAGATCTCCGACATCATGCGCACCGATAATAGCGGCTACGGGCAGATTTCGGTGCTCGCCGCCGACAAGCTGATGATGAACCCCAGGCTTTACGCCACCTTCCTGCTGTGGCTGCTCTCCGAACTCTTCGAAGAACTCCCTGAAGTCGGCGACCCCGACAAGCCGAAGCTTGTCTTCTTTTTCGATGAGGCGCATCTGCTGTTCAACGACGCGCCGAAGGTTCTGACCGAGCGTGTCGAGCAGGTGGTGCGCCTGATCCGCTCGAAGGGCGTCGGCGTCTATTTCGTCACGCAGAACCCGCTCGATGTGCCGGAGACGGTGCTCGCCCAGCTCGGCAACCGCGTGCAGCACGCCCTGCGCGCCTATTCGCCGCGCGAGCAGAAGGCGGTGAAGACCGCCGCCGACACGTTCCGCCCCAACCCGGCCTTCGATTGCGCCACCGTGATCACCACGCTTGGCACCGGCGAGGCGCTGGTCTCGACGCTGGAGGCCAAGGGCGCGCCGTCGATCGTCGAGCGCACGCTGATCCGCCCGCCGTCCGGCCGCGTCGGCCCGCTCACCGATGCAGAGCGCCAGCAGGTGATGGACCACAGCCCTGTCCTCGGCGTCTATGACGAAGACGTCGACCGCGAATCCGCCTTCGAAATCCTCGCGGCCCGCGCCAAGAAAGCGGCCGATTCCGAGGCCGCCAAGCAGGCGCAGGAGGCTCAGCCGACGGAAGCCGGGACGACTTCCGGCTGGAGCCTGCCGGGCTTCGGCGGGGGTGACGACGACAAGCAGAGCAGTCAGGGTCGCGGACGTTCGTCGGGCTACCAGCGCGAGACGGTGGTGGAAGCGGCGATGAAGAGTGTGGCGCGGACGGTGGCGACGCAGGTCGGCCGGGCGCTGGTGCGCGGGATTTTGGGGAGTTTGAAGCGGTAGGATTTTCGGGCGGTTTAGTCCTCTAATTTCCGGCTCGTGCGTTCATCGTAGAAATTAGAGGCGACCGTTCGGTAGAGCGACGGTCGCTCTCCTCGAAATAGCGCCTCTCGCTACTGCAATATTAGCTCAAAGGAGGCTGTCGTGGACGACGTCGTGAAATATAGTGTGATTGTTGCTACTGTCGGGGCGGACACTTGGACGGTAACAAGCTATGATGGTGGACAGAAGCCAATCGTCAAAATCTTTCGATCAAAAATCGGGGCAGAAAGTCATGCATCCGCAGAACGTAAAAGATTGGGCATCGGAAGTTAGTGCCGTTCTTACGATTACCGAAATGCGACGTCCTCGGCGCATCAATGCTAGCGGGCACACCCCTCTTGGCAAAATGAGACCAGCCCAACCTACATTGGAGGCTGGCCACATCAGAAAGACTCGACGCAAAAGGGTAGTGAAGCCCTAATCACCGCTTCCGAACAAACTCCGTCCGCAGCACCAGCCCCTTGATCGCATCATGGCGGCAGTCGATTTCCTCAGGATTATCCGTCAGCCGGATCGAGCGGATCACCGTGCCCTGCTTCAGCGTCTGGCCGGCACCCTTGACCTTCAGGTCCTTGATCAGCGTCACGGAATCGCCGTCCTGAAGCACGTTGCCAGAGGCGTCGCGGACTTCTGCGGCGGCAGCGGCGGCGGCTGCCAGTTCGGATGCCGGGCGCCATTCGCCTGTTGCTTCGTCGTAAACGTAATCGTCGTCACCGGCTGCCATCGGCCGCTCTCCTTGCAATGAATGTCAGTATGAGACCGGCGCTTACAGGAGCGGGAGGGCGGCGGCAAGACCGGTGTGCCCGCAGCGTACAGTTGCGAAGCGGGCGGCGCGATGCTATTTCATTGGCGTGCGCTCAAAGAGAAAGGAGGGTCACGTGCAGAATTTCTATTTCCGGTATTACCGGCAGCGTGGCCCCGTCAACGCCCTGCAGATGCGTTTGCAGGGCTGACCAGAGACCGTTTCTCGAGACACCTCTTCCTGGTCTGCCCCTTGTGGCATGCAGCGCCTGAACCCCCGTGTGGTTTGCGGCTGCTATCATCTATCCACCGCCGCTGACGCATTCATCGATGATGGCCTGATGCCCTCGATGAATCCGGCGCGCGGACCGACCAGAGAGTTTCTGACATGACCCTCATCAATATCCGCAATCTCGGCATCACCCTGTCGTCGCCGCTGTTTTCCAGGCTCAACTTCGCCGTAAATGCCGGCGACCGGATCGGGCTCGTGGCCGCCAACGGGCGGGGGAAATCGACCCTGTTTCGCTGCATGGCCGGCGCGCTGGAGGCAACCGAGGGCGAGATCACTCGCGCCCGCGGGGCGACCATCGGCTATGTCGAGCAGAATGTGCCCGGCCCGCTCCTTCCCCTCTCCTTCTACGAGGCGGTGCTCGATGCCCTGCCGCCGGAACAGGCCGAAAGCGAAAGCTGGCGCGTCGATGTCGTGCTTGAAGGGCTGGAGGTGCCGGAGGAATTCCGCATTCGCGCGCTTTCGGCGCTGAGCGGCGGCTGGCAGCGGCTGGCGATGCTGGCGCGCGTCGCGGTGACCGAGCCCGATGTGCTGATGCTGGACGAGCCGACCAACCATCTCGATCTCGGCAAGATCGCCATGCTCGAGACCTGGCTCAATGCCCTGCCGCGCGACACCGCGGTGGTGATTGCCAGCCACGACCGCGCCTTTCTCGATGCCGTCAGCAACCGGACCCTGTTCCTGCGGCCCGAGAATTCGCAGCTCTTTGCGCTGCCCTATTCGCAGGCACGCGCAGCACTCGACGAGACGGATGCCGCCGATGCCAAGCGCTACGAGCGCGACATGAAGGCGGCCGATCAGCTGCGCAGGCAGGCGGCCAAGCTTCACAATATCGGCGTCAATTCCGGTAGCGACCTGCTGGTGGTCAAGACCAAGCAGCTGAAGCAGCGGGCGGAGAAGCTGGAGGACGCGGCAAAACCGGCGCATCTGGAACGCTCGGCAGGCGCCATCAAGCTCGGCAATCGCGGCACGCATGCCAAGGTGCTCGTTACTCTCGAGGATGCCGAGGTGCGCACACCGGATGGAACCGTGCTGTTCAAGACCGGCAAGCAGTTCATCTGCCAGGGCGACCGGATCGTGCTGCTTGGGGAGAACGGAGCCGGCAAGTCGCGCTTCATCGCCATGCTGCGGAAGGCGATCGGCAACCCCGAGGCCGCGCAGGACGGCATCAAGGCGACGCCGTCGCTGGTGCTCGGCTATGCCGATCAGGCGCTGGCCGATCTCAGGGATGCCGACACGCCGATGGAGACGATCATCCGCCGCTTCGATGTCGGCGACCAGCGCGCGCGCGCCTTGCTCGCCGGTGCGGGCATGACGATCGACATGCAGGCGAAGCCGCTCAAGCGCCTTTCCGGCGGGCAGAAGGCGCGCCTCGGCATGCTGGTTCTGCGGCTGACGGAGCCGAACTTCTACCTGCTGGACGAGCCGACCAACCATCTCGACATCGACGGACAGGAAGCGCTGGAGGGCGAGCTGATGGCGCATCAGGCAAGCTGCCTGCTCGTCTCCCACGACCGCAGCTTCGTGCGCGCCACCGGCAACCGCTTCTGGCAGATCGAGCGCAAACGGCTGGTGGAGGTGGAGAGCCCCGAAGGGTTCTTTGCCGCGGCGGCGGCTGCGGGAGCGGACTAAGCTTAGAGGGCAGTCGCGGCCTCAGCGGCCGCGACTGGCTGATGGCTTCAGGGCAGCGCCTTGGCGCTTCGCCCGAAATAGGGCTGGCGTTGCGTTTCGTTGGCTTGCAGGGAGTGGCGAAGCCGCAGCAGATCCTTCCGGGCGACGAGGCCGGCGAGCTGGCCGCTCTCGGGATCGACGATCGGAATGCGGCCCGCATCCGTCGCCAGCATCAGGTCGGCGACATAGCCGACCGTGTCGTCGGGATGGGCGAGCGGCAGGGAAGCATCGGAGACGAGATCGGCGAGCGGCTGATCGAGCTCCGCCCTCTCCTGCTGCCAGCGCAAGACATCGCCACGCGAGACCAGCCCCTTGAGAATGCCGAGCCCGTCGACAACGGGATAGACGCGGTGCGTTTTCTCCTTAGTCGTGAAATGGCCGATCGCCTCGGCGACCGTCATGTCGGCCCGGAAGCTGTCGACGTCAGAGATCATGATGTCGCGGGCGCGGGAGAATTCGAAGGGATCGATGCCGTATTCGCGGGTGATGTGCTGGCCGCGGCGGGCGATGTTTTCGGTGAGGATCGAGCGGCGCAGCAGCAGCACGGTGACGGCATAGGCCGAAACCGTCGCCGCCAGCAGCGGCAGCAGAGCGGAGACGTCGCCGGTCAGCTCTACGGCGAAGAAGGTGCCGGTCAGCGGCGCGCGCATCGTGCCGCCCATCATCGCGGCCATGCCGAGCAGCGCCCAGAAGCCGGGATCGCCGGGCAACACCAGGCCGACCAGCCAGCCGAGCGCGCCGCCGAAGATCAGCAGCGGCGCCAGGTCGCGCACCGCCGACCCGAACGACAAGCGCCGCCAGACGTTGGCGCTGACTGCCAAGGCCGAAACCGTGCTCAAGCGGCTGACCGCCATTCACCTCACCGAAATCCGCGACCTGGCGCCACGGCTGATCGACATCCTGCATGGTTTGCAGGAGGGGATGGAGCTGCAGGACGATCCCTGGTCGGATTAGGCGTCAGCCTGCCCGGCAATCTCCTTCGCCACCTCCGATATCAGCGAGCGCAGCCAGCGGTGCGCGGGGTCGTGACGGTAGCGGACGTGCCAGGCGATCTCGACGGGGAAGGTGCCGAGATCGGCGGGGGCGGGCAGGATCTTCAGGCGGGTGTCGCGGGCGAGCCGCCGGCAGATCTGGCGCGGCAGCGTGGTGCAATAGTCGGTGGCGGCGATCATTTCCGGCACCGCCAAAAAATGGGTGACGGATACGGCGACTTCGCGGCGCAGGCCACGCTGCTCCAGTGCCTGGAACAGGCCGGCGCGCAGACGCCCAGGCGGCAGCACGTTGACATGCTTCAGCCGCTCGTAATCTTCCTTCGAGATACTGTCGCCGATCTCGGGATGATCGGCGCGGACGACGCAGGCGAGCCCGTCATCCATCAGGTGCTGCACGACCATATTGTCCGGCGGATCGGTGATGCGGCCGAGCACCATCTCCGTCGTGCCCGAGACGGCACCGGTTTCGGAGAGATCGCTGCCGAAGGGGATGAGGCGGAGCTTGATGCCATCGGCGCGCTCCCGGAGGCGAGCGACCACTTCAGGCATCAGCACGAATTCGACATAGCTGTTCGGCGCGACTGTGAAGAGACGCGATGCCTTTTCCGGATCGAATTCCTGCTGGCCGAGGATCAGCTCGTCGAACTGCGCCAGCGCCGTGCGGATCACCGGGGCCATCTCTTCGGCGAGCTGCGTCGGGCGCATGCCGTAGCGCTCGCGGATGAACAGCGGATCGCGCAGCGTGTCGCGCAAGCGGTTCAGCGCATTCGACAGCGCCGGCTGGGTAATCCCCAGACGCTCGGCGGCGCGGGTGACGTTGCGCTCCTCCATGAGGGCGAGGAAGACGGGCATCAGGTTCAGGTCGTATCGCATCCAGTTATAATGCCATGCGAATATCTGGAATAGAACAAATAAATTTCCGAAATACGTTGAGAAACGGCATCATCCAGTCATCGAAACGAGGCCAGAGGGCCAAGGAGATGACAATGAGCAAGGGTAGAGTTCTCGTAGTCGGTTCGAATGCAACGCGCATCGAAACCAGGGGCGGCCGCACCGGCGCAACCGGCCAGTATCTGAACGAAACCGTGGTTCCGGCGATGGCGGTGATCGCTGCCGGCTATGAGGTGGTTCTCGCCACGCCTAACGGTACCAAGCCGCATATCGACGAAGCGTCCGACAAGGCCGATCACTTCGGTGGTGATGAGGCCGCCTATCGCCAGGCCAAGGCCTTCTATGCCGAGGACCCGTCGATGAACAACCTCAAGACGCTGGCGACGGTTATCGCCGAAGGACTGGACGAGTACGCCGGTGTCTTCGTGCCTGGTGGTCAGGCACCCGTGGTCGACCTGATGCAGGATGCCGATCTCGGCGAAATCCTGCGGCACTTCCACGAAAAGGCCAAGCCGACCGCCCTCCTCTGCCACGGCCCGATTGCCGTTGCCTCGGCCATGCCGCATGCCCGCGAATTCCGCGCTGCACTGGTTGCCGGCGATCCCGCCAAGGCTGCCGAGTGGGCCAAGGGCTGGCAATATGAAGGCTACCGGATGACCGTCTTCTCCAACAGCGAAGAAAAGATCGTCGAGGACTACATTCTTCACGCCAAGCTCTATTTCAACGTGGTCGATGCGCTGCAGACGGCCGGGGGCAAGGTGGTGACGACAGCGGTCGATTTCGAACCGCACGTCATCGTCGATCGCGAACTGATCACCGGCCAGAACCCGCGTTCCGACCATCCGCTCGCCGCCAGGCTGGTCGAGGCTCTCGACCGCGCGACGGCGGCCTGAGACTGGGGGAAGACAGCCATGCCGCATCCCGTGAAGATCATGGCGATCCTCGCCGCCCGGCCTGGCAAGGCCGAGGAACTGGAAGCGCTCCTTTCCGGCATGGCACCCGCCTGCCGGGCGGAGCCGGGCAATCTGCGCTGGGACATCTGGCGCGATCAGGCCGATGCCACGCGCTTCGCGCTTGATGAACTCTACCAGGATAATGAGGCGGTGGCCGCCCACCGCCAGACCCCGCATTTCAAGGCCTATCTCGCAAAGATCAACGATCTCGCCGAACGCACCGCGCTCGTGCTTGATCCCGCCGATATCGGCTGACCCTGACAACAAGGAGAGGACAGACCCATGGCACTCAAGGATATTCTGCCGAGCAAGCTCGGCTTCGGCGCCGCCCCGCTCGGCAACATGTTCCGCGACATTCCGGAAGCGGAAGCACAGGCAACAGTCGATGCCGCCTGGAACGACGGCATCCGCTATTTCGACAACGCGCCCTTCTATGGCGCCGGTCTTGCGGAAATCCGCATGGGCGACGCGCTGGCCGGCAAGAAGCGCGACGACTACGTGATCAGCACCAAGGTCGGCCGCGTCATCCTCGACGAGATCGAGGATGTCAGCGCCCGCGATCTTGGCGAGAAGGGCGAGGTCTTCAAGTACGGCCGCCCGAACAAGATCGTCAACGACTACTCGGCGGACGCCACCCTGCGCTCGATCGAGGACAGCCTGAAGCGGCTGAAGACCGACCGGATCGATATCGCCTTCGTGCATGACGTCGCCCAGGATTTCTACGGCGACGAATGGCTCGATGTCTTCGAGACTGCCCGCAAGGGTGCCTTCAAGGCGCTCGATCGGCTGCGCGACGAGGGCGTGATCAAGGCCTGGGGTCTCGGGGTGAATCGTGTCGAGCCGATCGAGCTGCTGCTCGGCTTACAGGGGCCACGCCCCGACGGCTTCCTGCTTGCCGGGCGCTATACGCTGCTCGACCATGACCGCGCGCTGCAGCGGGTGATGCCGCTGGTTGCCGAACGCGGGCTCGGCATCGTCGCCGGCGGTCCCTACAGCTCCGGCGCGCTGGTCGGCGGGCCGAATTTCGAATATGCCCCGGCCACGCCTGCTATCCTCGACAAGGTGGCGCGCATCAAGGCGATTGCCGACCGCCACGGCGTCAGCATGAAGGCAGCAGGCCTGCAATTCTCGCTCGCCCATCCGGCCGTCGCCGCCGTCATCCCGGGCGCCAGCAAGCCGGATCGTATCGCCGAAGACAGCGCGGCGCTGAACGAGACGGTTCCTGCCGAGTTCTGGCGGGACCTGCGCAAGGCCGGCGTCATCAACCCCGAGGCACCCCTGCCGCACGGGCAGTGAGCTCAAGCAGGGATATCGAGTGTGACCCAGGGCAAGGAGTTTTCATTGAAGACGCTCTGCCTTGGCGTCAGCGTTTCAGGCTCCTCGAAACATCCGAGCGCAATGGCGATCAACTGGTCGCGAAATTCGGGCAGCCAATAGACCGTCGAGCCGCAGGAGGGGCAAAGGTGGAAAGTGATCGATTTGCCGCTCCGGCCGAGGCGGCTGTAGGTCTGCGAGATACCCGCGCATTCCACCATCTCCTTGTCGAAGAAGACGGCGACGCCGAAGGCGCTGCCGGTTCGCTGACGGCAGGCGGTGCAGTGACAAACGGATATCGTCAGCGGATCGCCTTCGGCAGTGGCCGAGAGCTTGCCGCAGGAACAGGATGCCAGGCGTTTCATGGCCATCTCCTTGGTTTGCAGACAGGGGCAGGCTCCAAAACCGCCGCCGGGCAAACCGTCGGATGGCTTCAGAATGCCTTGGGGGCCGCCACGAACAGATTGGGCTTGCCGCCCGTCAGCGTGAACAGGCTGAGCTTGCGCTCGACACCGCCCGAAGCGTTCAAGCGGAAGAGGCCGGTGATGCCGCGGAAGCCGGTCTTGCTCGTCAGGTTCTCCGCGGTCAGCGCCTTGGCATCCTTGGTGCGGATGATGCCAGAGGCGATCGCCACGGCGTCGTAACCATAGGCTGCGTTGGCCGTCAGCGGGCGGCGGTAGTGGCGCTGGTAGCGCTCCGAGATCATCGAGGCGCCCTCGGGATCGACCATGGCGATCAGCGCGCCCTGCACCGACGGGCTGGTATAGGACTGCTGCGGCCAGCCGCTGGTGCCGACCAGCGTGATATTGTTGAAGCCAGCGGCCTTGATGGCGCCGGCGACCGTGGTGACGATCACCGACTTGCCGAGCACGACGACGGTATCGGCGCCCTGCATCTGCGCCTTGCTCTTGGCGACAGCATCGGCGGCCGAGGCATCCGAGAGCGCATAGCGCGCCGAGCCGAGATAGGTGCCGCCGCCGGCGCGAACGGCATTCGAAATCTCCGCCTCACCCATCCCCGTCAACTCGGTCGTCGCAAAGACGAAAACCTTCTTGTGCCCGCTGGCAACAGCCGTGCGCGCGCCTTCGGCGGCGCTGTCGGTCTCGTCGGAGACGAAATTATAGACATTGCCCGTCGCCGTCGGGACCGGGGCGCCGAGATTGATCAGCGGCGGACGCTCGGCCGAGGGGATGGCTGCGACAGCGGCGGCCGTCGCCTGCGGCGCAAAGCTGACGAGCAACGCCGAATTGCGCGCCTTGGCGGCGGAAACTGCGGACGCCACCGCGGCCGGGCCGCTGCCGACATCGATCACCTTGACGAAGACCTGGCCGTTGCCGACTTCGCCGGTGCCGAGCGCTGCGCCATCGCGGATATCGCGGGCTTCGCCTTCATAGATGCCACTTGCGCCCTTCGGGATCAGCAGGGTGATCTCGGCGCCGGTCTCGCCGAAGCTTTCCTCAACATCGCTGGACGGCGCCTTGATATCGGTGTTCTTGACCGTGTTGGAGAGACCATCGCCATCCGCCTGGCAACCGGCAAGAAAGCCGCCGGCCAAGAGCGCCAGAACCGGAACCATGCGGCGCATCGCACCAGACGTCTTGAGAGCCGCCTGGCGTAAACCATGCGGGCGCCCGGTGTTCACATTCAGATGCGGCGTCACTGTTTCCCCCGAGGATGCGATGTCGCGGCCTTTGGCGGCCTTTTTAGAATGGGCTTATTTCTGCACCGGGCGGGCGCGAAAATCAAACCATTCCCCCAAACTTGGTTGACGCAAACGCTAAACTTTTATGCGTCTTTGACCGGAATATTTATACTTGCATTTCCTAAGCTTCCACACCGCATATTTATAGCTCATCGGTACATTACTCTCAAACAGTGAGAGAGAAATCCGATGAAGCGCAGCACAAAATCAAAAATACTTGCAGCTTTTACTTTTGCATCTTTCGCATCTCTTCTTGGTTCGGCGCCTGCGAATGCCGGATTGTTGGTTTCCCCGCAGATTTCTGCAACGACATATGCCAGCGTTGCTTCGGAAAATACGCTGGCTGCACTTGCAAGTGCCGCAAGTATATCCGGCCTCTACGGCATGGTAGAGACCGCTTACAGCGGTATCACGGCACGCTTCCAGCGCATTGATCTTGCCGCCATTGCACGGCCGCAACAGGTGGGCGAGCCGCAGACGACCGCCTCGATTAAGCCCGACATGCCGGCCAAGCCCGCGGCCTCGAAAGATGCGGTGTTCGGTTCGGTAACCATTCCCTTCAAGCGGCTCGCCGCCGTGAAGCGCTTTGCGCCGTCGCTGGCCGAAATGGAAAGTGGTGCGGCGATCAACTGCAACGCCAAGGGCTGCACCAATGCCGCGCAGGTGATCAAGGCCGCCCTCGGCCAGGCATCGCAGGCCTCGATCCGCGACAAGCTGAACACTGTCAACGCCGCCGTCAACCACGCGATCCGCTACCGCAAGGACATCGAGACCTACAAGGTTGCCGATTACTGGGCGACGCCATCGGAAACGCTCGCCCGCCAGCAGGGCGACTGCGAAGATTTCGCGATCCTGAAGATGGCGGCGCTGAAGGCAGAGGGCGTCGACATGAAGGATATGTCGATCGTGGTTCTCTTCGACCAGAAGCGCCACTTCTACCACGCCGTGCTCTCGGTCGCCGTCAACGGCAACTACTTCATCCTCGACAACATGCGCGACCAGGTTCTGACCGACAATCGCCTGCCCGACTACCAGCCGCTCTACTCGATCACATCGGGCAAGGGCTATCTCCACGGCCTGCGCGCCGGCAACAAACAGGTGGCTTCCGCCATGCCGCTCGAAAAAGTCGCCCCTGGCGAAGGTGTCCCCTACTGAGCCTCAGGCGATATCGAGCGGAGTGCAGGAGCCGGCCTTTGAGGCCGGCTTTTTGTTTCCGAACGTCACTCCCCATCCCTGTGCTTGCAACACGAATGAGGGAAGTGGAGGAACCTTGCACCCCACTTCTACCCCCGTATGATAGCGGCCATCCGCAACACCATGGCATCACATGCGCATCTTTCTCGTTCGACACGGCGAATCTCTCGGCAATCTCAGCGACAGCGCCTATCGCCAGTTCGGCGATCACAACGTCCCGCTGACGGAGTGGGGTTACCGGCAGGCGCTCGCAGCAGGGCAGAGCATCGCGGCCTATCTCGCCGGTCTCACCGACGCCGCGCCAAAAGCCACCGTCTGGCATTCGCCCTATCTGCGCACCCGCCAGACCAAGGATGCGATCCTGGAAGCGCTGCCTGCGGCCGCCGTCGGCGCGGTGCTTGAGGACTACCTGCTGCGCGAACAGGATTTCGGGCTGTTCACCGAGATCTACGATCGCGCCGAGCAGCGGCGGAAATTTCCGGAGGAATTCGAGAAATGGGCGCGGCTGCGCAACAATAGCGGCAAGTTCTATGCCCGCCCGCCGGATGGCGAGAGCCGGGCCGATGTGGCGCAGCGCGTGCGGCTCTTCCTGCTGACGGTCATGCACGATATCGGCCGCGGCAACGATACCGCCATCATCGTCGGCCACGGCGTCACCAACCGGGCCTTCGAGATGAACTTCCTGCATCACGGCATCGACTGGTTCGAACACTCCGACAACCCTGGCAATGCCGACGTGACGCTGATCGAGGGCACGCATGCCGAAGGTTACAGCTCAATGCTGCTGCACAAGGCCGATGACCGCACGCCGGAAGCCGCAACAGAACTGCGCGCAGCCCATGGCTCGGATCTGACGATCACACCGAAATCAAATAGTTAGATCAGTAGCGGGAGATATAGCCGACCAGCATCGGCTTTTCGTGGGTCGGCGCCAGTGCCAGGTTGATCTGGCCCTTCATCGCCTGCGAACCGGCGGCAATGCTGAAGCCGGTGTTCAGCGTCTTGCCCTTGTTCATCGCAAGCGTTGCCATCGCATCCTCGATCTGCGTATCGATCGAGAAACGCAGGCTCTTGGTCAGCTGCGCCGCATCGCCCATCGGCAGGCGGTGGCGCAGCATCGACAGGAAGGCATCGTTGAAGAGCTGGATCTTCTTGTCCAGCGTCAGCAGGATGGTGGGTGACGGCGAGGCCTGGATCAGCGCATTCAGATTGGCCATCGAGGAGACATCCTCGACCGTATCGAGACGCTTCAGCGCCCATTTGAAGCTGAGCACGCGCAGCAGCGAGGCGAGGTTGCCCGTCTCCGGCATCTGTGCCGCGGTGTGATGCACGAGATCGGCAGTCGTCATCTTCCCGGCCGACGACATGCGGCCGAGGCCGTCCCAATAGATCCGCTCAAGACGAATGCCACGGCGCTCCCCGCCGCGGCCGGCAACGGCGCGGAAACGCGGCTCGATCTCTTCGGCGTCGATCGCCGGCAGCTGCTCCTCGACGGGCTCGGCATTGGCGAGATCTGTTGCGGCGGCCTTGCTGATCAGCATCTACCGCTCCGTCAGCGCTTCGGAGCGCGCCTTGTTGATCGGCTTCAGGAGGTAGCTCAGAACGGTCTTGTTGCCGGTCATGATTTCGACCGAGGCGACCATGCCTGGGATGATCGGATAGGCCTTGCCGTTGCGCGAGAGCTCGGACTTTTCGGTCTTCACCTGCACGAGATAATAGGTTTCGCCCTTTTCCTTCTCGACGAGGCTGTCCGCCGAGATGTTCTCGACGACGCCTTCGAGGCCGCCGAAGATCGAGAAGTCGTAGGCGGTGATCTTGACGACGGCCGGCTGGCCGCGGCGCACGAAAGCGACGTCGCGCGGCGAGATCTTCGCCTCGATCAGCAGCGTATCGGAGGTCGGCACGATGCCGGCGATGACGCGGCCGGGATCGACATAGGCACCGATCGTGTTGACCTCGAGCGTGTTGACGATGCCATCGACCGGCGAGCGGATATCGGTGCGCTTGACGCGGTCCGAAGCGCCGCGGATCGTCTCGTCGACAACGGAGAGCTCTGCCAGCGTCGTGGCCTTTTCGGTAAGCGCCTGCTGACGCAGCTCCAGCGCCAGATCGCCAACCTGCAGCTTGGCTTCCTGAACGGCAGCTTCGAGGCGATCGATGCTCTCCTGATAGACCTTGAGCTGCCCCTGCTGGTCGGTGAGATCGCGCTCGACCTTGAGCATTTCGGTCTGGGCAACCAGCTTCTTGTCGCTCAGCGGCTTGATCAGGTCGTACTGGCGCTTGGCGCCGTCGATATTGTCGGTCAAGCGGGCGATATTGGCATGAGCCTCGTTGAGCTCGTTCTCGCGCTGCTTGACGCGCTCCTGGAGAACGCCGAGCTTGTTCTCATAGCTCGCACGGTCGGCGGCAAAGAGATTTTCCTCGTTGTCACAGACCGGTTTGGCAACGGAGAGAATCTCAGCAGGGCAGACGAATTTCGTGTCGTAGAGACCGGCTTCCTCGAGCTTCAGGCGGGCAACCTTGGCGCCGAGCGCGCGGGCCTTGGCAACGGATTCACCGAGTGTCGAGGCGGTCGTCGTATTGTCGAGCTGCACCAGCAACTGGCCCTTGCGGACGACCTGGCCGAGGGTGACGGCGATCTGCTGGACGACGCCGGGTTCCGACGACTGGATGATCTGCGTCTTCGAGACCGGGATGACCTTCCCCTCGCCGCGGGCGATCTCATCGATGCTGGCGAAAGCTGCCCAAGCAAGGAAGCTCGCGATCAGCAGGGCGCAGAGCGCCAGGATGGCACGGGCAAAGAGCGGCGGATTGTCGATCTGGGCGCGGCTCATCGGGCAACTCCTGCGGCAGCCGAAGCTGCCGGGGCAGCGGCGGCCGGACGCGGCTGCTGCATGGCCTGGATGACGGCCTGCTTCGGGCCATCGGCGATAATCTTGCCCTTGTCGATGACGATCAGGCGGTCGACGAGTTCCAGCATGCTGTGGCGATGCGTGGCGATCAGCAGCGTCGTCTCGGGGCCGAAGGCATTCGACAGGCGCGAGATCAGGTGGCGTTCGGTCGCAAGGTCCATGGCGCCGGAGGGCTCGTCGAGGAAGACGATCTTTGGCTTGGTCAGCAGCAGGCGGGCAATGGTCAGCGCCTGCTTCTGGCCGCTCGACAGATTGGTGCCGCGCTCGCCGACCGGCATGTCGAAGCCGCGCGGATGATTGCCGACGAATTCATCGACACCGGTGATGCGGGCGACCTGCAGCAGCTCTTCATCGGTGGCATCTGCGCGGCCGATCAGCAGGTTTTCCTTGACGGTGCCGGAAAACAGATCCGAGGACTGGCCGGCAACAGCAACGGCGGAACGGACTTCCGCCATATGATACTGGCGGATATCGACGCCATCGATCAGCACGCGGCCGGCAGCCGGCGCAAAGAGGCCATCGAGCAGGCGTCCGAGTGTCGTCTTGCCGGAGCCGATGCGGCCGATAATGCCGATCTTTTCGCCGGGGCGGACATTGAAGGACAGGCCGTTGATGACAGGGTGATCCGAGCCCGGATACTGGAACGACACGTTCTGGAAGCTGAAGCCGCCATGGGCGATCTGGCGGTTGACGAAGCCGACTGTGGACGGGCGGTCATCAGGCTGTTCCATGATCTTGTCGAGGATGCGCAGCGACATGGTGGCCTGGCGGAAACGCGCCAGCGTCATGGCGATCTGGCCGAGCGGCGCACCGGCGCGGCTTGCCAGCATCACGGTGGCGACGATAGCGCCCATGGCGATGCGGCCCTCGGAGAATTCGTAAGTGCCGGCAATGACGATGAAGACGCTGACCATCTGCTGGATCAGCATCGTCGTGTTGATCGCATTGGTGGAGATATGCTTGATGTCTTCGCTGGTGCGGCTCGAATATTTCGTCAGTTCCTGCCAGCGGCGCAGCATCGTGGCTTCGGCGCGCAGGCTCTTCAGCGTTTCGATGGTCGAGATCGTCTCGACCAGCAGCGACTGGCGGCGCGAGGCCTCATTCGCCGCCGTTGCCATGCGCTTGCCGATCGCCGCCTGCGCCCAGAGGCCGATGGCGACGGAGGCGACCAGAGCGACGGCAGGAATGACGACGAGCCAGCCGGAGATCAGATAGATCACGAACAGGAAGATGAACACGAAAAGGCTGTCGATGAGGACGCCGATCGTGTTCGAGGTGAAGAATTCGCGGACGAACTCATATTGCGTGACGCGGTTGGCATATTCGCCCGTCGACATCGGCCGCGAGGCGAGCGTCGAGTTCAGCACCTTGTCGAAGATCATCTGCGACAGGCGCAGATCCGCCTTGCGGCCGGCATAGTCGATCAGCGAGGAGCGCGCGGTCTTCAGCAGGAAATCGAAGAGATAGGCGAGCGAGATACCGGCCGAGAGAACCCAGAGCGTCGGGATCGCCTTGTTCGGCAGCACGCGGTCATAGACGTTCATCGTGAACAGCGGCGAGCCGAGCGCGATGAGGTTGATGAACAGCGCCGCGACCATGACGCGGACATAGGTGCGCCAGTAGGGCGCCAGCGTCGTTGCCAGCCAATGACGCTTCTCGATCTCGACGGCATTGCCGACAAGCGCCTCTTCCGAAGCGTTCTGATAATAGAGCGTGAAGGCGAAAGCCGTATGCGGCTTCAGCGCCGCGAGCTCCTGCCGCGTGATGCGGATCGGCGCACCCGGGATCGCGACGATATCGGTAACGTAGGAGCCGTCTTCGGCGATCTCGAGCAGTGGCAGCACGCCGCCATCGGCGAACGCGACGATCGCCGGACAGTCGAAATTGCCGGTGCGGCAATCGCGCTCTTCGTGCTTGATGACCTGCAGACCGATACGCTCGGCCATGCGCTCGACATCGTCAACCTCGAGTGACTCGGTGATCTCATCCGGCAGGCCGGAAAAGAGCACCGTGTCCGAGGATGGACGGCCATAGAACGCAGCCACAGACTTGAAAGCGGCTTTGAATGTTTGCAGCGGCGTGCCGCTGGAAGTTTCGAGCGCTACGTTCAGCATTGTTCCATGGCCGTGTCGACTACTGCTGTCGAATTGGCGCTAGGAGGTCCAGTGGCATGCCAGCCTTCTGCGTGGACTGCAGCTCGACATAACCCGGATCAGCGACGCCCGCGGGGACAACAAACTCTTCCCGCGCATAAGCCTTGGCCTGCTCGACCGGACGCAGCTTCATGGTCTGAAGCAGGTTACCGGAGGCAGCCAGGATCTTGTATTCGGCAAACAGCGAGGCAACGCGCGCCGTGTCTGCCAGAACTCTGGTGTTGAAATTGGTGTTCTGCGCGTCCAGCACGTCGAGCAGCGAACGCTGGCCGACACCGAACTGCTGACGGTAGGACGAAACGAGCTGGGCGTTGGTCTGCGCCTGCTTACCGAGGATACCGGCAAGGGTACCGCGGCTGGTGCGCTCGTTCCAGGCGGAACGGACCGACTGCTCGACTTCGCGCTGCACCTGAGCCAGCGCATAACGCTGCTCGCCGGCGCGGCGGATCTGTTCCTGCTCGCGGGCCGTATCGATACCGCCGCGATAGAGGTTCCAGCGGGCAACGACACGAACCTGGTAGTCGTTGGTGTTGCCTTCGTCGCCATCGATGTCATCGCCGACGCGGGCGGTGCCTTCGAGATCGACCTTCGGCAGGTAGTTGGCGCGCGAACCGCGAACGCCGGCATCGGCGGCATCGACATCGGCATTGGCCGAGTAGATGCGCGGGCTGTTCTTAGCAGCGACGAAGACCGCGTCATTCAGCGTCTTCGGCAGGAACTTGCTGACCGAAGGCGGGGTGGACGCATTGGTGATCGGCTCGCCGACGGCCTGGAGGAAGCGGATGCGGGTCGCTTCCAGCTCTTCCTTGGCTTCCTGGAGGCGGGCCTGAGCAGCCTGCTGGCGCTCGACGCCCTGCAGACGGTCGGCATCGGTGAGCGTGCCGCCCTTGATGCTCTGCTCGATATTGCCGAGGATCTGGTTGTGGAAGCCGACGTTATCCTGCGCCGCCTTCACGATCTGGTTCTGGAGGATGTATTCCAGATAATCCTGCGTGACTTCGAGGGCGAGCGCTTCCGAGCGTTCGAGAACGCGGAACGAGGCGCCATCGACGCGGGCGGCCTGCTGCTCGACCTGCGAGCGGCGGCTGCCGCCGTCAAACAACGTCTGCGTAACGGTAAGACCAACTTCGCCCGGCTTCAGGTAATCATGGTCCGACGTCAGTGTACCTGTGCTGGAATTGGACAGCCTGCGGCGGCCGACACCAGCTTCAAGATCCACGGACGGCAAGTAAAGGCCGCGTGCTTGGCGCAGTTCAAATTCGACAGCTTCACGATCCTTGGCAGCCTGCAAGATCTGCGGGTTCGTCTTCATCGTCTTTTCGATCGCCTGCTGCAAGGTCATTGCATCGGCGTTAATCGAAAACGCGAAGCTGAAAGCAACGGTAGCGGACAGAGCCGCAAAAATTCTTTTGCCTTTAAACAAGACTGATGCCCCTCAACATCTCAGATTCACCGGGCGAAACCCATATACCGAAGCTGTTCTTCGGCAAACAAGTATCACCAACATTTCCACACTCCAACTGTAGAGCGGGACATTCCTTCGAAGACAGTTAATTCACAGAGATCACACACTAAAGGAACAATTTTACAGGATTTTTTAATCCCCAATTTTCCCGCAGCTGATTAGCTCTATCCGTACTGGAAACGGATATTGCGCGCCATGAATTTCCGAAAGAATTACTCCCTGCCCTCAGTAAAAGCCCTGCGGACGGCCGCATTCGGAGCATCAGGATGCCTCGTTGGGTCCGCTGGGGTTTTACTTATCTTAAACCTTCTTATGCCGGACCGACCATTTTTGGTAGGTTTAATCAGTACATGCTCAATTTCTCTGTTTGTTGCATTTCCGCTGCTTGCAGCAATCGGAAGCAAAAACGCTGAAATCCGGAAGCTACACGAACGGATTAATTACTCGGCCCGCCACGACGCGGCGACGGGCGCTCTCAACGGCACCGCCTTTGCAGCATCCGTCGAGCATTACATCGACCGGCGCAAGCGGATCGCCACCGACTCAGGCGGCATCATGATCGCCGCCGTCGTCGATCCGCTGGACGCGATCAGCCGCCGCTACGGGCCGCAATGGGCCGATACCGTGATGCAGTCGCTCGCCGCCATCATTCAGTCTTCGGTGCGCAGCGGCGATCTCGTGGCGCGGCTCGCCACCAACGAGCTCGGCATCTTCCTGCCGGGCGCCGCCCCCGAAAGCGCCGTCGACATCGCCAACCGCATCCGCGAGCGCGTCTCCGCCGCCGCCTTCGCCGCCGACGAGAACCCGCTCTCCATCGACCTGAAGCTCGGTGGCGCGATCTTCGACGGCCCTGCGGAGTTCAATCGGATTAGGCAGATGGCCGGAGAGCTGGCGATGGATGCGGGTGGCGACGACGAGCCGATCTCGATCGGGCGGTTGCCGGCCGCTTGAAAGCAGAAAAGGCGCTTTCGCGCCTTTTCCAATGGTCTGAGATGAGGACAGCTTAGCCGACGTGCGGCGCGGTCGTCGTGTCGTGCTTGTCGTCGAACAGGATCTTGACCGCCTCGGTGGTGTTCTGGAGAACTGCCACATCGTGCCAGCCGCCGTTTGCGTTGACGCTGACCACGGTATCCGAACCGCTGACCGTCGTCTTGACGCTGGCAAGGGCTTCGGCTTCCGTCGCCTGGTGACCGAGCAAGGTATCGAGAAGCTTCGACACATCGAGCGTGTCGCCTTCGCTGGCCTTGTAGTCGGTGATCACGTCAGCAAGCTTCACATCCTTCAGCGCGTCGGTATCGAGGACGAACGTATCGGCCCCTGCCCCGCCGGTGATGGTGTACATGCCGCCGGCGCCAGAGAGCACGTCGTCACCGTTGCTGCCGATCAGCGAGTAAGCATGGGCGCCGTCTTCGCTGCCGCCGAGCGTCGTATCGAAGGCGACTTCGACGAAGCTGCCATGACCGCCGTCAGCCGTCTGGTAGCTGCCTTCCGAGAGGATCGTCTGGCCGTTGATCGAGGTGTTCGATGCCGCAGCGTCCAGGCTGATGCTGGTGATGTGCTGGTCGGCAAGGCTCGAAAGCTCGCCGGCATCGGTCACGCCGTTATGGTTCAGATCCTGCCAGACGGTGAGCTTCGAGAAGGCCTCGTCAGCCGCATCGATCTTGCCGTCATGGTTGCTGTCGAGCGTTGCCAGAGCCGCGAGGCCCGTGGCATAATTGCCGCCGGCAAAGTGCGGCGAGAAGATCTCGCTGCCATTGTCGATCTTGCCATTGCCATCGACATCCAGCGCCAGAATGCCATCGCTACCGGCCGTCCAGGCAATCTGATCCTTGTGACCGTCGGCATTGATATCGAACTCCACGCCCTGATCGAGCGAGGTGAGTGCGACGCCGTTGTGATCGAGGTCGAGGATGATGGGGTCGATTGCGGAAGGAGCGGTCGTAAAGTTAGCGGCGCTCAGGTTGCCATAACCGACATTGGCGATAGTCATGACGTGATCGAGCGTAAATCCGCTGGTCCTCAGATCGCCTGTCGAAGATGTGACATTCATCAAGTAGATACCAGCGTCGGCCTTATTGCCAGCATCCGAATAGATAACCACCTCATAAACACCAGCGGCTATACTACGAATGCCATTGGCGATCATCGTCTTGACGTCCCCATTATTGGTATCGTCATTCAGATTGTTGGTGATATAGGCCCCGACGCTTCCGCTCGCCTTGTAGAATTCCAGCACCTTGCTGGATGTAACATCCTCATTTTGGCTATCAATAATTTGAAGCGTGCCGCTTACGCTCGTACCGCCGACGACAAGCGCGATCTTGTCAGGCGTACTCGTTCCAAAATCGTTGACGGTGACAAAAGTGTCCCGGCCGCTTGCGATTGTATCATGCTTGAATACCAGCGTATCCGAGGCCGAGTCGCCAGAGCCTAGATTGACAATCCAGGTCTTGTCAGAAAGCGTTCCCGCATTGATCACGACGGTGTCGCCACCAAAGCCGGCATTGATGGTGCCGCCGCCAGTGCTGGCAATAATCGTATCACTGCTGGATGTGCCGGTGATGTTGATGCTTTCCGTCTGGTTCGACAGGTCGATCTTGCCAGCAGAGGTCAGCGCGACATTTTCGATGCTCGATAGCTGACCGTCGCCGGTGCTGGTGAAACCAGCGCCCACCTTCAGAACGTCGTTGCTGCTGTTGCCGCCGACGAAGTTCTCGATACCGGCAATCGACGTGAAGCCGGTCGCAGTGCCTGCCGACAGATCGATCGTAACAGCCTGGCTGGTTCCGGCATAGCTCAGAGTATCGCTCGTGCCGCCGCCAAGATCGGCCGTGACCTGCTCGATGCTGCTGATCGAACCGCCGGCAAGCTGGGTGATCTTGTCGCTCGAGACAATGACCGAAAGCGTGTCGTTGTTTGCAGTGCCGGTAACGACGAGTTTGTCGGTACCGCTGCCACCATTTACGGTGTCGGCGCCAGATCCAACGACATAGTTGATGATGTCATTGCCGCTACCGCCGGTGATCGAGTCAGACTTGGCCGAACCCGTCAACGTGACACCCGTCGAGCTGCCGCTATTGGTCAGCGTCCAACCGTTGCTGCCGGTAGCAGCTGCGAGGTTGATGTCGTTGCCATTCGCTGCGATCGTTGCGCTGCCATTGTTGACGCTCGAGCTTGCCGCCGTCCAGTCGCCAGTGGCGATCACATTTGCCGTGGCGCCCTGCGAAACCTTCAGGATGTCGCCGCCCGACAGATCCGTCACAGCGTCGGTGCCGCTATCGACATTGAACGTGTCGTTGCCCGTGCCGCCTGTCAGCGTGTCGTTGCCGCCACCACCAGTCAGCGTATCGTCGCCAGCGCCGCCAATCAGGGTATTGGCGCTGCTGTTGCCGGTGAGGCTGTCGTTGCCAGAGCCGCCGGTAACATCATCCACCCCAGCGATCGAGTCGAAGCCAGTTGCGGTGCCGTTCGACAGGTTTACGGCGACATCCTGCACCGTACCGGCGTAGGTCAGCACGTCATCGCCACCGCCGTCCATGTTCAGCGTGATATGCTCGACATTGGCGATATTACCGCCTGCCACCGTCGTGATCTTGCCGCCGCTAACGGTCACACCCAACGTCTCGCTGGCGCTGCCGCCGAGGATTGCGAGAGTGTCGTTACCGGCGCCACCATCCACGTTGTCGGCGCCGTCGCCGATGTCGTAGTTGATCGTGTCGTCGCCGCTACCAGCCTTGATGGTATCATTGCCGGAGGAGCCGCTGATGATGAAGCCTTCGGTCTGCTTCGACAGGTCGAGCGTGCCTGCCGAGGTCATCACGACCTTTTCGACAGCAACGATCTGCGCATCGCTGGTGCTGTTGAAGCCGCCTGCGACATAGAGGGTATCGGTGCCGGTACCGCCATCCAGAACGACATCGCTCTGGTCGCCGTAAAGGCTATCGTTGCCCGATCCGCCGTAGAGCCAGTCGGCGCCAGCGCCGCCCTTCAGCGTATCGTCACCGCCGTTTCCGAGGAGGACGTCATCTCCGCCCTTGGCGTCGATGGTTTCAGCGTAGTCGCTGCCGACGAAGATTTCGGATTTATCGCTGCCCGAGAGGTCACTAAACTGCCAAGCGACGCTGACCTTGGCGGCGTCCGTTCCCGCGGTCGGGGAAGCGCCGTCGGAGGTCGTATAGTTGAACGAACCACCGTCAGGGAAAGGCCACGTCCAGGTCACCTGGTCGCTAAACGATACTGCTCCAGCAGCGTGACTTGCCGCATCGCCTGACAAACCGTTTGCGCTGGTGATCTGAAGGCTATCGCCGTCCTGATCCTTGTCGTTCAGCAGCAGAGCCCAATCCGGGATGGAGATGTTTGATACATTGGTGATGACGATATCGTCGGCTGCGACCGGCGCGTGGTTCGGCGATACAACCGCCGTGGGCAGACCCACCGCATCCGTCGTTGTCGCAAAGCCCTGGCCATCCGTATAAGTCGCATAGACAGAGATCTTCGAGCCGACATCTGCCGATGTCAGCGTATAGCTCGAGCCGGTCGCACCGCTGATTTCGGTCGTGCCGCGCAGCCAGTGGTAGGTAACCGTGCCTTCTCCCTTGTCAGGATCATGCGTCGCGATGCCGGCCTGAATGACGTCGCCGACCTTCGGTGCTGCCGACTGCTGCGTGCTGTCGGTGATCGATAGCGTGGCCTTCCCATCATCGACGGGCGTCACGTTGAAGCTGAAATGTCCGGTATCGGGACCAACGCCGTTCTCGCCGCCATCGGCCAGCGAAACGTTGAAGCCTGCGGAGCTGGTTTCGCTTCCGTCGTGAACGAAGACGACCTTGCCGCCTGCCACATCAGCCGCAGTGAAGGTGGACGAGGCCTGGTTGTTGACCAGGATCGTGCCGTTGGTGATCGAGCTTGCCGTAAAGGTCAGCGCAGCGCCGGTGTCCGAAGCATCCGGATCGCTCGCGCCGAGCTCGGCCAAGGTGAGCATATGCTGCCCGCCTTCGGCTACGGTCGATGAAAGTTCGCCGGTGATACGCGGCGCCTCGTTGACGTCCGTGACTGCGATCGAGACGGACTTGTCGGTGAAGTTGTTATGAACATCCGTGACGCGCACGGTTTCCGTCAGCGAAGGCGTCGTTTCGTAGTCGATCGACGTATTGGCGGCGACCGTCACGGCGCCGGTGTTTGCATCAATGACGAACTTGCCGTCGGCCGAGGTCTGCGACGCATGGCCGTTGGCATCGACGAATGCGTAGGTCAGCTTGTCCAGACCGCCGTTGACATCCGTGCCGGCAAGCGTTCCGACGCTCGTTCCTGCTACGGAGTTTTCGGCGACGGTCAGCGTTCCCTCGACGCCCGTGGGCGCGGCTTCCATGAGGGTCTGAACCGTTGCGGTACCGTTGTTGAACTTGAACTGCTCGGTGCCGTTAACGTCGTAGACGTTGTCGCCGATCTTGATTTCGAAGCCGGTGGCGGTCTGCGTAACCGTTGCATCCTTCCAGTCAGCGTTGAAGATGATCGTGTCCTGGCCGCCTTCGCCGCCATTGAAGACGATATGCTGGCTGGACGCAAAGTTGCGCACGTCAAGCGTGTCGCTACCCGCACCACCATTGATGGTGATCGTCGAGGTTGCCAGGCCGGTGCCCGAGAGGTCGCCGCTGACGACGAAGGTGTCGTCGCCCTTGCCGCCCTCGACGACCCATTCTTCGACATTGGTCGTGGCAACTTCGTAGTTGCCGGCCGTTGCCGCGTTGGCCGTGGAGCCTTCTTCGATGTTGACGGCGAGGTTTTTCACGCCGTCGATCAACACGTCGTTGATGTTGAAGGTCGAGCCGGTGTCGCTGCCTGCAATATGCAGGGTGTCGTTGCCGTCGCCACCGTCGATCTTATCGGCGCCGTCGCCTGTGCTGTAGGAGAAGGTATCGTTGCCGGCATCGCCGAAGATCGTGTCGTTACCCTTGCCGCCGGAGATGAAGTCGTCGCCGTCGCCGCCGTGGATGGTGTCGTTGCCGGCACCGCCGCGGATCAGGTCGTCGCCGGTGCCGCCATCGATGATGTCGTTGCCGGTGCCGCCGGTGATGATGTCATTGCCGCCGCCGCCGTTGAGCGTTGCACCTGCGCTTGCAGCATCGCTGGTGACCGAGACTTCGGCGATCAGCGAGCCGTAAGCCGAGCTGCCGCCCGCCACGAATTGCAGCGTGGTCGAGTCGCCCGTTGCCGTGAAGGTAACAGTGCGCTCGATGAAGGTGCCGCCGACCGTCTGCCATGTCGTTCCGGCGTCCGCCTGATCGACAAACTCTTGCGATACGTTGCCGACGGTCACGGTGACAGACGATGACGTCAGGCCATGAGTGAGCGCATCCGGATTGGTCGCCTGCAGGAAGGTGACGGTGTAGGTCTGACCCGCAACCGTCGCGAAGGTTTGCGCGATCGTGCCCTGCGACACGCCCTGCATGTCGACGGCGTTCACACCCGCCGGGAACTTGGCGTTGAGAGCACCGGGAACGAAAAGCAGATCGACGCTGCCGTCGGTGACATTCCAGCCGCCGCCGAGATCGATCGCGTCGGAACCATTGCTGACCATCACCTCGGCATCGCCCTTGAAGCCGCCGTTGGCGATCAGTTCGCTGCCGGCTGTAATGCGGTCGTTGCCTTCGCCGCCCGATAGCGTGTCGGCACCACCGCGGCCGTCGATGATATCATTGCCGTTGCCGCCATCGATGACGTTGGCGCCGGAGGTACCGAGGATCGTGTCGTTGCCGGTGCTGCCGGACACATCTTCAAAATTCGTAATCGAATCCGTTGCAATGACAGTCTTGCCGTCGAGCGACGAGCGGATCGCCACTCCGCTTTGGAGATCGATATTCAGTTGCTCGCTGATCTGCGTGAAGTCGAACTTGTCGACGCCATCGCCGCCATCGACGTGCTGCGCAGCCGCCTGACCGCCGGAAACGAACAGATCGTTGCCACCGTTCAGATTGGCTTCGAGGGCTGTCGCCGAGGAGACATTAGAGAAGTAAACAGTATTGCCGTTGTCATCGCCGGTGATCCTGACCGTCTCGATGCCTGCAGAATGGAGATCGGAGCCTCCCTGGCCAAAGACCAGCCAGTTATAACCCTTCACATCAATGTCCAGGGTCTCGACGTTCTTGACCGTCAGCACCTGTTCTTCCGGCAGGCTGGCGTCGGTACCGTCGCTAGGCGCGATCAGCAGGTTTCCGTCCACAGCCTTGATGTACTCGGTCACGGTCGGGCCGCCATCAGGTGTTGTGACCTTCAGCGTGTCATCGCCCTCGCCGCCATCGATGACATCGGCGCCGTCGCCGATGGTGTAGATGATGGTGTCGTTGCCCGCACCGCCCTGGATGTGATCGGCTCCGGCTCCACCGATGATCGTGTCGTCGCCGTCGCCGCCGTCGATCGTGTCGTCGCCAGCACCGCCGTAAAGCGTATCCTTGCCGTCGCCACCTTCGATCGTGTCATTGCCGCCGAGGCCAGAGATCAGGTCGTCGCCGGTTCCGCCGCGCAGCGTATCGTCGCCTGCGCCGCCGCCGATGATGTCGTTGCCGGCGCCGCCTTCGATCGTGATGCCGCCGTTTTCAAGACCGCTGTGGTAGTCTGCGCCAACGAGGATGATGTCATCCTTCGCGGTGCCGTCGATTTCCTCGACGCTGTTGATGTAGCTCGGTGCGCTATAGGCGTCATAGGCGAAGCCCTTCGTCAGGTCGCCGCTGTCGAGCACGATCTTGTCCGTGCCGTCGCCGCCCTGGACGACATCCATGGTGCCGGCGTAGCCGGTGATGTCGATCGCCTGCTTCGTGCCGTCGCCGAGCTCGATGTAGCGCGTGCCGGAGGCAACCAGATCGGCGCCGAGGCGGAAGGTGTCGTCGCCGGTGCCTCCGGAGAGATTGTCCGCTCCGAGACCGCCCGAAATGTCGTCATCGCCAGCACCGCCGTCGATGCGATCGTTGAGATCGCCACCGATGATCTTGTCGTTGCCGTCGCCGGCGTTGAAGGTGCCGCCTGCAGCATAGAGATCGGCGTAGGTCTTGCCGAGACCGTCTTTTGCGTCAGGCAGATAGACCGTGTCGTCGCCACCCTTGGCGTTGAGATAGTTGCCGTCCTCGAAGTAAGGATTGTTCGGGCTGGTCATCGTCTGGTCGGCTGCGAAGTTGTGCAGATTGACCGTTTCGCCATTGTTGGTGAAGACTTGGTCAAGGACCGAACCGACGGTGATCTTGACGACGATGGGGGCACCATTGGTGATGCCGTCGTTCGGCTTGTAGCTGAAGCTGTCTTCACCGTTATAGTTGGTCGTGGGCACGTAGGAGAACGAACCATCGGCATTGAGGGTCACCGTGCCGTGGGCCGGGCCGGTTACCAGAACCGCCGTCAGCGCATCGTGATCGGGATCCTTGTCGTTTGCGAGAACGCCAGCATTTGCCTGGACGGTGAGCGTGTTGTCCTCGTCGACCTTATAACTGTCAGCATTACCGATCGGGGTGTCGTTGGTACCCGTGACATTGATGGTTGCCGTCGCGGTGTCCTTGCCGCCGTTGCCGTCGGACACTTCGTAGGTGAAGGTAATCTTGCCGGTGTCGTTGACGCCCAGTTCTTTGAACGGATCCTCGTTCGAGGCCGACCAGACCCTGACTGTGCCGTTTTCCGAAACCGTCAGATAGGCATCACCATTCCCGGTGTGGATCTTGTAGACATCATTCTGGCCCTGAACCGCCGAAGCATTAAGGGTCTGGCCACCGATGGTGAACTTGACGTTGTAGACATCGCTCACCTTCAGCGTATCGCCGTCGACGTCGGTATCCTTGCCTGCGCCGGTCAGGACGTTGCCGACAGTAAGCCGGTTACCGGTGGACGCTGCCTCGATTTGCGATTCAGTAACGGTGAAGCTGTCGTCGTTTCCGACCGGGCGGTCATTGGTGCCGACGACAGTGATCTTGACGACCTCGGTCGTGGTGGCGCCGTGGGTATCGGTCACCTGGACGTAGAAGCGCTCGACCTCGGTGTCTCCACGGCCCAGCCCCTGTGTTGCTGCAAGGCTGTTGTTGAGATTGTAGGTCCACTTGCCGTTCTGATCGATCGTCAGTGAACCATAGGTACCGGAGACGGAGGTGACGCTGCTCTGCGTCTGCTGGTCGTGGGCGAGAACCGACCACTTGTCGTTGGTGTCGTCGTCTTCGGCGTCAACATCATACTTCTTCAGCGTGCCGCTGTCGCTTGCATCGCCGGCATAGTAGTTGTTCAAGCGATCGACGCCGGCCTCGGTGACGGTTCCACTCGTGTCGCCACCCGAAATGACCGGCTTGTCGTTGGAGCCTGTGATTGTGACAACAACCTGCTGGGTCGCCGTCGCGCCATGGCTGTCCGTGACCTGCACAGTGAAGGTTTCGGTCGCAGTCTGGTTGAGGTTCAGCTCCTGCGTCGCCTGGCGATCGTCGTCGAGCGTGTAGGTCCACTTGCCGTTCTGATCGACCGAGAACGTGCCGTATTTGCCGTTGACGTTCGAAAGCTCGACCGTGTTCTGGCCCTGCTTGACCAGAACACCCCAGTGGTCGTTGGTGGTGTTGTCGTCAGCATCGACATCGGACTTGACCAGCGTGTCGGAGATCGTGCTCTGACCAACATGTGCGCCAGCGGCGTTGAAGCCGTCTTCGATGACAGAGCCGGTGGCATCGGAATTCGCAATGACCGGCTTGTCGTTGGTGCCGGTGATGTTGATGGTAAGGGTCGTCGTCGACGAAGCGCCATTCGTGTCCTGGATCGTGTAGACGAAGACGTCGGTAGCCTTCTGGCCAGCGCCGAGACCCTGCGTATCCTTGTCAGCGTTGTCGAGCGTATAGGTCCACTTGCCATCGGCGCCGATCGTCACGGTGCCGTACGTGCCCGCTACCTGCACATTCACATGGCCAGAAACGTCAGACGCCGTGTTGTTGCCGGCAGCAACGCCCGTAACCTTGAGATTGGCCTTGTCGCCCGTATCGACGTCGGTATCGTTCGTCAGAACGTTTCCGTTCGCGGTGGAGACGCCCGCAATCGCATTATTGCCCGGGCCGACGCCCGACTCGATGATTGTCGAAACGCTGTCGGCAACTGCGACAGGGCGGTCATTGGTGCCGGTGACGTCGATGGTCAGCGTCGCGGTAGAGGTCGCGCCGTTGGCGTCCTGCATCGTGTAGGTGAACACGTCCTTGCCGTGGTCGCCCTGCCCCAGCTTCTGGGTATCTGTATCGGCGTTGTTGAGCTTGTAGATCCAAGTGCCGTCGGCGTTGATGGTCACCGTGCCGTAGGTGCCGGTGACAACCGTTCCGACCTTGCCCGAAACGTCCGAGCCGAGCCAGCTTGGGCCGGCCGAAACACCGGTCACCACCTTCGTGTCATTGTGGTCGACATCGGTGTCGTTCGCCAGCACGTTGCCAGTCGCCGAGGCGTTGCCGTCCATCGGCGTATTGCCTGGACCGACGCCGGATTCGACGATCGCTGCACCGGTGTTGACATCGTCGTTGGCGACGGGCCGGTTGTTGGCACCGGTAACATCGATTGTCAGCGTGGTCGTCGAGGTGGCACCGTACTTATCGGTGACCGTATAGGTGAAAACATCAGTGCCGTGTTCGCCCTTGGCAAGCGCGATCGTGTCGGCATCGAAATTATTCAACGTATAAAGGTACTTACCGTCCGATCCCATAACCAGGGAGCCATATTTGCCGGCAATGATGTCGGCGACATGGCCGCTGACATCGTTGCCGCCGTTGCTGCCGGCTGAAATACCGGTCACGGTCAGCTTGTCGCCCTTGTCGACATCGAAATCATTCGAAAGAACATTGCCACCAGCGAACGCATCGCCGAGATCCGGCCAGTTGCCCGGGCTGACGCCCGCAGCCTCAACCGAATTCGTATCGGCAACAACCACCGGCGCATCATTCGTACCGGTGATCGTGATGGTCAGCGTCGTCGTCGAGGACGCGCCATACTTGTCCTGCATTGTATAGGTGAAGACGTCGTCGACCTTTTCGCCAACCGTCAGCGCCTGGGTATCCTTGTCGGCGTTGTCGAGCGTGTAGGTCCACTTGCCATCGGCGCCAATTGTCACCGTACCGTACTTGCCTGCAACAACCGAGCCAACCTGGCCGAGGACGTCTGCCGCAGTGTTGCCGCCAGCAGCAACGCCGGTCACAGTCTTCGTGTCACCCTTGTCGATATCGGTATCGTTGGTGAGCACGTTGCCGGTCGCCGATGAAACGCCGGCATAAGCGACGTCGGCCGGGCTCACACCGGATTCGATGATCGAAGCGTTGCTGTCGGCAACTGCGACAGGGCGGTCATTGGTGCCGGTGACGTCGATGGTCAGCGTCGCGGTAGAGGTCGCGCCGTTGGCGTCCTGCATCGTGTAGGTGAACACGTCCTTGCCGTGGTCGCCCTGCCCCAGCTTCTGGGTATCTGTATCGGCGTTGTTGAGCTTGTAGGTCCAAGTGCCGTCGGCGTTGATAGTCACCGTGCCGTAGGTGCCGGTGACAACCGTTCCAACCTTGCCCGAAACGTCCGAGCCGAGCCAGCTTGGGCCGGCCGATACGCCGATAACGGTCTTCGTATCGCCGTGGTCGACGTCAGTATCATTCGTCAGAACGTTGCCGCTTGCAGACGATACGCCGTCAACCGGCGTATTGCCCGGGCCGACGCCAGACTCGACGACGGCGGGGCCGGTGTTGACGTCATTGTTGGCGTCCGGTCGGTTGTTCTGACCGGTCACATCGATGGTCAGCGTTGTCGTCGTGGACGCGCCGTACTTGTCGGTGACGGTGTAGGTGAACACGTCGGAGTCGTGCTCGCCCTTGGCAAGCGCGTTGGTATCGGCGTCGAGGTTGTTCAAGGTGTAGACGTACTTGCCGTTCGCCCCCATCACCAGGAAGCCGTACTTGCCCGTGATGATGTCGGCCACATGACCGCTGACGTCGCCGTTGTTGGTACCGGCAGAGACGCCAGTTACCGTCAGCTTGTCACCCTGATCCACGTCGGAATCGTTCGACAGGACATTGCCCGACGCAAGAGGGTCGCCCAGATCGAAATGGTTGCCGCGGTCGTAGCCCCACGCCTCGACTGAATTCGTATCCGCAACCAGAACCGGCGCATCATTGGTGCCAGTGATGGTGATCGTGACCGTCTGCGTGACCGTGCTGTGGCCATCGAAGAGCTGAACCGTGAAGGTCTCGACCTTGGTCTGCCCCTGAGCAAGGTACTGGATCTTGCTGTCGTCGACTTCATAATTCCAGGTGATCTTGCCAGCGCCGCCATTGGTGCTATCCGTTGCGACACTCGCCGTCAGAGTGCCGAGCGCTCCTTGCGGAGCAGCAACAGTGACCGTATGCGTGTCATGAACATCGACGTCGCTGAAGGAGAGCGTGCCAGAGGTCTTTTCAACTGCCGCCGATTCTTCAGTCGGCTGGGTAGCATCTTCAACAACGGAGCCTGTGACGGAATCAATGTCCGGCGTCACGGAGATGATCGCATCATCGTTCGTGCCGGTGATGGTGATGGTCACCGTCTTCTCAACGATGCTGGTGCCATCGTTGAGCTGGATCGTGAAGGTTTCTTCCTTGGTCTCGCCAGCACCGAGATATTGAATCTTGCTGTCGTCGACCTGGTAGCTCCAAGTGACCTTGCCAGCGCCGCCGTTGGTGGTGTCGTTGGTAACGACAGCGGTCAGCGTGCCGACAGCCCCTTCCGGAGCAGCAACGGTGACCGTGTGGGTGTCATGAACATCGACGTCGCTAAAGGAAAGCGTGCCCGAAGTCTTTTCGACGGCTGCCGATTCTTCCGTAGGCTGCGTCGCGTCTTCGACGACTGCACCGACATCGGTGTTCACTTCGGGAACGACCGAGAAGGCAGCGTCATCGTTTGTGCCAGTGACCGTAACTGCGATCTCCTTGGTGACGGTGTCGCCGTCGCCATCCGTAACGGTGTAGGAAATGTGCAGGAGCGCCGTCTCGCCCTTGGCCAGAGCATCAAACGCCGTGCCCGGGATGATGGTGATGGACTGACCGTCCTTGCCTACCTGGATCTCCGGCAGACCGAGCTTGACGCCTTCAGGCGCATCGGTAACCGTCGGCGCATGAAAGGCGATCGAGCCGCCGTCGGCACCGAAGGTGAAATCCTTGCCGTCAGAAAGGCTTACCGTGAAACCAGCGCCTTCGTCGTTTCCGGCACCCTGGTTTTCGGTCATTCCCGCGGTGACATCATGCGCGGTCGGAGCATCATCGGCGACAACAACCGAAACGCTGCCTGTCGCGCTATCGCCGTCCTTGTCGGTGACCGTGTAGCTGAAGTCGAGGCTCAGGCGATCGTCGGCGCCAGTCTGGCCATGATCCGGATGATCAAGCGGCAGCGACTGCGTGTAGGTGAACGCGCCGGTGGCTGCATTGGTAACCGTCAACTGGAAAACAGTCTCGGTTTTCGTCGTCTCCTGGCCATCAACGATCGTCGTAACCTGGATCGTACCGGTGATCGTCAGGCCGTTGACGGTGATCGTGACATCGTGACCACCAGACTTCAGCCCGGTCGGCACATCAGCACCATCGTCCTGGCCATCAACATCGACAGCGCCCTTGAACGCGATCGAGGTGATCGTGCCGACGTCCTTGCCGCCGTTGAAGCCGAGCGTACCTTCAAGCACCAGCTCCTTGAAGACGTCACCTTCGGTCGTCGTTTCAGCAAGACCGAACGGACCCGACGGGATGATGAACGGCTTGCCATTGAAAAGCTCTTCATTGCCACCAGGCCCACCATCCAGCTGCTGCGTATCGGCCAGCAGCGCCGCCAGCTCCGTCGGCGCATCGTCGCCGCCGGGGGTGGTGTCCTGGAATTCGGCGCCGGAGCTCGGGGCTGCGGCGGATGCGCTGTCGCCGCCGTCGGGGCCGGCGGCTACGTTGATGTGGCTGTCGTTCAGCGCGGCGATGACGGTGTCGCGGGGCAGTTCGACGTCGCCGAGCAGGAAGGTCGGGACGTGGGCTGCGCCGTTGACGATGACGATCTCGGTGCCGTCGGGCTGGACGAGTACCAGATTGGCACCCTCAATGCGGATATCGTCGAGCGAAACGTTGGCGGCCAGATGCGCCACGTTGTTCTGATCCGGAACAATCTCGTTCGGGTTGGCGGCGGCCTGCGGAGCCGGCGGGGCGGCTTCGACGCGGTCGGTCTTCGGCGACTGCTCGCCACCCTGGGTCTGATCGGTTACCTGCGGCGTGCTCTGCGCCTGGGCGAGCTCGACGCGCTCGACCTCAGGAAGCTTGGCATCTTCGCGTCCTGCAGTTTCGTGAACGTCCGAGATCATCTCGTGGGAGGCGTGATCGCCATCAACGTTCGAATTGCGCAGATCTTCGATAGACATGACAGTACCCCAATGAACAATTGAGGTGCAATCAATTACGCGGGCCGTCGAATTGCAATACTTCCTTAACCACCAAGATATAGCCGATTATGCTTCCACCCAAAAATGTTCAGGGACAGTTAACCTTGGAAAGGCCTTTTGGGGTCAGAACGCTAAAATTTGAATAAAATTAAGGAAGTAGCAAGGGGTTTTGGACCCCAAAACGGTTAACGGCGCCCCCTGTTTTCGGGAGCCGCCGTTAACCTTGAGAGGCGTCGATTCGGGGTTTTAGGAGGTCGCCGGGCACCCCTTGTTACGAGGTCAGCGCCTGGGTGCCACGAGGCAGAAATAGGCCCCCTGCGGATCGATGCCGTTGATCACCCAGCTGCCACCCGGAACCTCCATCGGACCAAAGACGATCTTGCCGCCTCCCGATGTAACGCGCTCGATCGCACTGTCGATTTCGGGCACGTTGAAGTAATAGGCCCAGTAAGTCACCGGCATGTCGGCCGGCTTGGTCATCATGCCGCCGGTCTGCTTTCCGTGTTCGGCGAAGATGCGATAAGTGCCCATTTCGCCCATGTCGAAGTCGTGATCCTTGGTCCAGCCGAAGATCTTCCCATAGAAATCGAAGGCCTGCTGCCAGTCGCCGGACATCAGTTCGTGCCAGCCGACATGGCCGGGTGTCGCCATGTCCGGCCGCCAGCCGTCGTCATTCTCCATCGGGAACGGCGTCATGATGCAGAGAACGGCATCGCTCGGGTCAGCGACCACGGCGAAACGGCCGATGGTCGGGATATCCTCGGGTGGGCGGCGGACGCTGCCGCCATTGGCGGCGAAATCCCGGGCCGACTGATCGACATCGTCGACCGCGACATAGCCCGTCCAGTTGGGCGGGATGCCCTGCCCTTCGAGCTCGGCCGGAAACTGCATCATGCCGGCGACGCCGCGGCCATTGGCCTCGAAGATGGTATAGACGCCCATCTCGCCCATCGGCATTTCCTTGGTCGCCCAGCCGACGACCGAACCGTAGAATTTTGCAGCTGCCGCCGGATCGGGCGTCATCAGCTCGCACCAGATGAACTTGCCATGCGTATCGGATGCCATGATCTTTCCCTTTCAGACTATCGGATGTCATTTCCATCGGGCGCCCTGATGGGGCGCCGGGGGATTACGGCTTGCGTGCGTAGCGCGCTTGCATGAATTGCTTCCAGCTGCCGTCGGCCTGCTTGGCTGATGAGGTGAAGGTGCGGTTGTCGTCGTCTATGAAGGCGATCTGTTCGCGGTAATCCTGCTCGGCGCCGGAAAACTCGAAATCAGGACCGCGGGTATAGAGGGTAAGAACCTTGCCATCGGGCGACATCTCCCCTTCATAGATCCACATATGATCCATCATCGAGCCGATCCAGGTGCCGATATATTTGCCCCTGGAGGCGGAGTAGCCGAGGGTCAGCACCGTGGTTCCGGCGCCGCAACCCGGCACGTCGCCGTTTCCTTCGGCGACGAACCAGATGCCGTGAAGCGAGCGGACGACTTCCGTCCATTGCTCGTTTGGGCTCATGTCCTTGGACGTAACGCTCCAGGTGCCGACAAGCTTTTCGAGAAAGCGGTGCTCCTCGCGCACCTTTGCTGGTTCCATCATCCTTCATCCTCCCTTGAATGATGTTGGCTTGAACGATGCTGGCAGCTGTCAGTGGCAGCAGGATGGACCGTTCCTGGCGCTCTCGTATTCGTCATGGCGCTTGACGAAATCCATGGTCGAGGTCTCGTTGCGTCCCTTCGGCGCGCAGTCGAGCACCATCAGCGTGCCGAGCGCTTCCTCGCCGCCGCGCGCATAATTGGAATAGGTGTGGAAGATCTCGCCCTTGTCGTTCTTGTAGAAGACGCTCATGCCGGGAAGCTCGTCATGCGCATCCTCGGACTTGATCTCGGTGAAATTGTAGAAAACCTTGCCCTTGGCCAGGTCCTCGGGCGTGAAGGAGACGTGGTAGTCGAAGTTGAAATCGCTGTTCAGCGACGAGACCCAGGGGAATTTCCAGCCCATGCGCTTCTTGTAGGCTTCGATCCGCTCGACCGGGGCGCGGGCGACGGCAACCCAGGTGACATCGTGATTGTTGAGATGCGGCAGCATGCCGTCGACATGATCGGACAGGAACGAGCAGCCGGTGCAGCCTTCCTTCCATTCCGGCCCCATCATGAAATGATAGACCATCAGCTGGCTGCGGCCATCGAAGAGATCGGAGAGCGACTTCTCGCCCGACGGCGTATCGAAGCGATAGTCCTTGTCGACCTTGACCCAGGGCAGCGCCATACGCTCGGCGCGCAGCTTGTCGCGCTGGCGGGTCTCTTCCTTTTCCTTGAGCAACAGCGCGCGGCGGGCTTCGAGCCATTCTTCGCGGGAAACGACAGCATTCTGCATGATCGCACGCCCTCCTCCGGCGTGGCCGGCAAGGACCGGCATTTCGTTCTGCTTCGCTTGACTAAATAGATTGATATCAATAGAAATAGATCATGTCAAATTCGGCCGAGATTCCCTATTCCACAACGCTTCTGGTGCGCGACACCTGCCTCTGCCTGCATGTTCAGCGGGCCGCGCGGGCGCTCGCCCGGCTGTTCGACGATGCACTGCGTCCTGTCGGCCTCACCAACGGGCAATTCTCGCTGATGATGTCGCTCAACCGGCCGGAGCCGCCGCCGATGGGGCCGGTCGCCAATCTGCTGGCCATGGACCAGACCACGTTGACCGCCGCCCTGAAGCCGCTGCAGCGCCGTGGATGGGTAAATGTAACGCCGAGCCCGAAAGACAAGCGCTCGCGGCTCCTGAGCCTGACGGCCGAGGGCAAATCGGTGCTCGCCGCTGCCGTGCCGATCTGGCAGAGCACGCATGCGATGCTGGAGGACAAGCTGCCGGGCGCCAATGGCGACGGGTTGCGCGCGATGCTGCTGTCGCTCTGCTGATCAGGGCGCGATGCGCGGATCGGCGCCGAAATCGGCGCGCGAGAAACCGATCCTGACCTTCGGAAATTCGCAGATCGCCTGAACGCCCGTGGCCGACAGCCGGATGCGCCAGGTCTGCCGCTCGGCGGGTTCGCGGGCGCTGAAGACGCTGGCGGTCAGCAGCGCAATATTGCGGCCATGACGGGGATCGCGCACGGATTCATAGAGGATCGCTTCGCCACCAGCAGCGCGGGCGGCTTCGGCCAGCGCCTGGCATGGCTCGTAATTCTGCAGGTCCGTCCATGCGGCGCGGTCGCGGTCGAGCGGCGGGGCCGTCAAATCGAGCGCTGCCCTGGTCGAAACCGGTGCCGAAAAGGCGGTATATTCGGCGGCATTGGCGGGCAGCGGTGTATCAGGCGAATCCGCGAAGAACAGCAGGCGGTAGAAGGCCATTTCCGACAGCGCCGTCTCGACCTTTTCCGACGCGTAGAAGACCCCGAGCGTGCGCCCTGCCCGGCGGAAGCGCGAGCCGTGCGGATAGACGGCGCCGTAGCGGAAAGGCGTCGCCAGCAGATAATCCAGCCCCTGACATTCAGGCGGCAATGCCGGCTTGCTCTCTTCCAGCAGGTTTTCGAGCAGCGACTGCTCCTCCAGCGTATCGACGAGCTTCAGCGTCGAGATCTGATGCTGCGCCTCCACCAGCCGCCAGAAGCGGCCGGAGATGGCACGCAGCTCAGACGACAGCGCGGCGGGCGTCCAGATAGGCAAGGACATCGGTGAGGCCTGATATGCTGACGATCTTGTCGAGGGGCGTGGCGCCGAGCGCCATATTGGCATTGCGCAGCCACTGCCGCGCCACCGCCTCGTCGCCGCCGACGATGGCATCCAGCGAGCGGAACAGCCGCACCAGCAGGATGGCGAGCTCGAACGGCTTGCTGTTGCGCTCCAGCAGATGATCCTGCCGCTTCATGCGCGAAACGGTAGCTTCGGAAACGCCGAGCACGGCTGACAATGTGCGCGCGCTGATGCCAAGCCGATCGGCAGCGTTGACGGCGGCCTTGGTGATGACGGCGGCTTCGGCGATCGCGCGGGTTTGTTCGGGGCTTGGTGCGGGCATGCGTCTATCCTTTCCTTGGAAAGAATATAGCGATTTTATTTCAGAAGAAAAGATGTGGTTTGCGCACAGGCAGGCAAAACAACTCTCCGCCCTCATCCCTGTGCTTTCACAGGGATCCAGCAGCGCCGCGTCGGCGGTGCGGAAGAGTCTTTCCGGCCCAAGGACTTGGGCCGGCTGGATTCCTGTGACAAGCACAGGAATGAGGGAACACGCGGAGGCGTTCCTCAGGCTTCTCTTCTCCCCTCAGGTAGAAGGAAAACTCAATCAGGCAACGGTGACCGGAACTTCGGTCGAGGTGCGCATCGCGTGGCTGTACGGGCAGACGATGTGGGCGGCAGCGGCAAGCTTTTCAGCCGTTTCGCGATCGAGGCCCGGGATGTGGACCGTCAGCGCCACTTCGATGCCGAAGCCACCGCCATCTTCGCGCGGGCCGATGCCGACCTTGGCGGAGACCGTCGCGTCTTCCGGAATCTTGACCTTCTGCTGGCCAGCGACAAATTTCAGAGCGCCCAGGAAGCATGCGGAGTAGCCGGCGGCAAAGAGCTGCTCGGGATTGGTGCCGGTGGCACCGTCGCCGCCGAGTTCCTTCGGAACCGTCAGCGTGACGTCGAGAACGCCGTTATCGGTTACGGCGCGGCCTGCGCGGCCACCGGTGGCGGATGCTTGGGTGGTGTAGAGGATAGGCATGTCAGTCTCCTTTGCGTTGGGGTTGCGATTTATATAATGCGCAATTAAATTGTACGCAAGTGAATTTTGCAAATTGCATTCGGAATCTGAAAAGACGACAATTGCAGAGACAGGACACACGGATATGAAAGCGCAGACGGCAAGGACGATGGAAATACCGGCAGAGGAAAAGAAGCTGGAGCGCCAGCTCTGTTTCGCGGTCTATTCGACGGCGCATGCCTTCACCCGCGCCTACAAGCCGATCCTCGACAAGGTCGGCCTCACCTACCCGCAATATCTGGCCATGCTGGTGCTCTGGGAAAAATCGGAATTGCCCGTGAAGACGATCGGCGAAAAGCTCGACCTCGATTCCGGCACGCTTTCGCCACTGCTGAAGCGGCTGGAACAGAACGGCCTGATCAAGCGCACCCGCGATTCCCGTGACGAGCGCCAGGTACTGGTCTCGCTGACGCCGAAGGGCGATGCGATGCGCGGCGAGGTCGATACGATCATGGGCTCGATCGGCGACGCGATCGGCTGCACGCTCGACGAGATGACGGAGATCCGCAAGCTGCTGGAAGGCCTGCGGTCAAATTTGAACGGCGCGGAGTAAAGACCCGCGCCGATGGCGCGGGCCGGTTTTGTTATTCGGCGGCCTGATAGGCGGCCGGGACTGCCGCACGGGAGCCGCGCGGACCGAGGGCGGCGAAGAGCACCACCAGCACCGAGAGGATGGCGACGAAGCTGACGCCCGCGGTATAGGCGTCGTAGCCCATCGACGGGGCGGCGCTGAAGACGGCGGAGGCTGCTGCGAGCACGATGCCGCCGCCGATCTGGAAGGCGGCGAAGAGCAGACCGGAGGCGAGGCCCGACTTGTCTTCCTCGACATCAGAGAGTGCCGCAACCTGCACCGACGGATAGGTCATCGCATAGCCGACGCCGAGTGGGATCTGCGACAGCGCGACGAGCAGCACCGGATTGACGTGGCCGGCGGCCAGCACCCAGAAGATATAGCTCGAGGCCTGCAGGGCGACGCCAAGTGTCATCAGGCCCGTGGTGCCGCGGTTCTGGGCGACTGTCGCAAAGCGCGGTGCGAGGAACATCACGCAAACGCCGCCGAAGGCGAAGCAGAAGCCCGTCACGAAGGCCGACCAGCCGAGTTCATCCTGATAATAGAGCGTGGCGATGAACTGGAAGCCGACATAGACGCCCTGGAACAGCGCTGCCAGCAGGTTGGCATGGCTGAGCTTCGCCTTGCGGAAGATGCCGAGCGGCACCATCGGATCCTTGTGTTTGGATTCGACGACCAGGAAGAGGCCGATCAGCACCACGGCGGCGAGGAGCGAGCCCCAGGTCGGGACCGCATTCCAGCCCTCGGCGGCGGCATTGGTGATGCCGAAGACGAAGAGCAGCAGGCCGGGGGTGATGGTCAGCGCGCCAGCCCAGTCGAAGGACGGGCGCTTGCCGCCGAGCGCAACGTCACGCGGCAGCACATAGGGAGCGGCGAACAGCGCAAGGATCGCCACCGGGGCGCCCATGACGAGCGTCGCCCGCCAGCTGATGATGGTGGCGGCACCGCCGAGAACCATGCCGAGCACGAAGCCGGTGGCACCCGTCGAGGCGAAGACGCCGAGCGCCTTGGCGCGGGCATTGCCTTCGCCAAAGACGGAGAGAAGCAGGGCGAGTGCGGCAGGCGCGGTAAAGGCGGCGGCGATGCCCTTGATCAGGCGGGCGGCGATCAGCGTCGGACCGCTGTCCACGAAGCCGCCGGCGATGCTGGCGGCGGCGAAGACAGCGAGCGACCAGAGGAAGACGCGGCGATGGCCGAAGACATCGGCGACGCGGCCGCCGAGCAGCAGGAAGCCGCCATACCCCAGCACATAGGCACTGACGGCCCATTGCAGTGAGGTAGCGGGCATCCCAAGTTCAGCCTGGATGGCGGGCAACGCCACGCCGATGGTGGAGACGTCCATGGCATCAAGGAAATTGGCGGCGCAGAGCAGCAGCAGTGCCAGCCCCGCGCCCCTTGGCGATTGGGAGAGTGTCATCGAAATCGTTCCTTTCGGCTGCCGCGGTTGGGAGGAAGCGGCAGGGAACGAGAAAATGACCATCTCCTAATCCTATTGCAAATTGATAGTACCCATGGCAGGTATTACTGATAATGATAAACGATGCGACCCTCCGAAAGATCGACCTGAACCTGCTTCTCGCCTTCTCGGTGCTGATGCAGGAGCGCAATGTCAGCCGCGCCGCCGAACGGCTGCTGCTCGGGCAGCCCGGGCTTTCAGCCGCGTTGAAGCGATTGCGAGAGGCGTTGAACGACGAACTTTTCGTGCGCGTCGGGCGCGGCCTGCAGCCGACGCCGCGGGCGCTGTCGATCGCCCCGGTCATCGAAGAGGCGCTCACCTGCATCGAGAAAGCCATCCGTCCGCCCGCCGCCTTCGATCCCGCGAGCTATGAAGGCGAATTCCGCATCAGCATGTGCGACAATCTCGAGACTGCCTTCTTCGGCCCGCTGGCGGCGCGCCTGCGGCAGCTGGCGCCCGGTGCGAAGCTGATCGGCGTCGCCTCGGAAAAGCGAGAGGCGGCAAAGCTTCTCGATGACGGCGCCTATGACTTCAGTGTCGCCGTGCATGACGAACCGGCCTCATGGCACGTACGGGAGCCGCTGTTCGAGCAGTGCTCGATGTCGATCTACGACCCAACCCAGTTGCGTCTCAAGGCACCGCTCGGGCTCGCAGACTTCGTCGCCAACCCGCATATCACCATCGCCTATGACAGCGATGCGGCGGCGACGACGCTCGACATTGCGCTTGCCCGCATCGGCCTGAAGCGGACGGTTGCCGCCAGCGTCCCCCGCTTCTCGGCGCTGCCGACGGCGCTGAAGGCAATGCCGGCGATCGCGACGGTGCCTGAAGCAATCGCCCGCTGCATGGCACAGCTGCACGGATTGGCGATCGCCAGGCTGCCATTCGACATCCCGGCCGATCCCGTAAGCATGCTGTATCGCCGCGTCGACCAGGCCGATGGCCGGGCCGTCTGGTTCCGCAGACTGTTCATCGAGGTGGCATCGGCAGCCCTCGAAGCCTCGGGGTGCACGACCACGATTGCGAAAAAAGCCGCTGCTTAACGACTTGTTTGCCAAGCTGCCTTAAAAAAGCCGATCACGAAATGTGTTTGGCATAATCGGGAACGTGAGGTACAACGTCTCGCCGAGTGATTTGGGGCTGGACCGATAAAACTTGGGAGGCACTGCCGTTGAGGGGCAAAACCATCTCCGCGATTTTGTTCGCAGGACTGGCCGTCACGGGTTGCAGCACGGCCAACGAGCCAGACGCACTCGATGCCAAAGCAACGCCCGCAGCGAAGAAGACCGTCGCCGCCGCTCCGGGCAAAGTCACCTATAATTACACCGCAAAGGACCGCGAGTGCCTGAAGCGCGCGATGTATTTCGAATCCGAGCATTCGGATCGTGATGGCTATATGGCCGTGGGTACCGTGGTGATGAACCGCCTGACCTCGCAGGCCTATTCCGATTCCATCTGCGGCGTTGTCGGCCAGAAGAAGCAGTTTGCGCCTGGCGTTCTGACCCGCACCGTCGAGCCGGTCGCCGAGCCGCAGCTCGATGCTGCCGCCGACGACATTCTGCGCGGCGCCCGCCATCCAGGCGTCAAGGAAGCGATGTTCTTCCATACCGAGGGGCTGAGATTCCCCTATGGCAACATGCATTACGTCACCGCCGCCGGCGGCAATGTCTTTTACGAGAAGCGCGGCAAGGACGGCGAATTGCAGACGCCGGCGCCGATGCCTTCCTATGAAGTGGCGATGAACTACGTGTCCAACGACCAGCGGTCGGGCGCCGTGCAGTTCGCAGGCGTCGAGCAGTATAGCGCCGCCCCGCAGCCGGCCCCGGCAACGCCTGCCGTCGGCGCTCCGCCGCCGCCTTCGACACAGGTCGCCTATACGCAGGTCGCCGCCGCTGATCCGGATGGCCCGGCGCCGTTCGAAATCCTGCTGCCGGAGACCGGCCCGGTCCCGGCTGCGATGCCCGGCGAAGCCGCACCCGCTCTGGCCCTCCAACCCGCCTCCACAGGCTCGCTGCCGCAGGCCTCACAGATGCAGATGCAATTCCAGGCGCAGCCGGCACCCCAGACCCTGCAGGCACCACAGCTGCAGCCCGCCGCCGATGTGCTGACCCCGCCCACCCGCGTCGTCCTGCCAACGCCGCGCCCGGCCTACAACAGCGCATCGCTCAATCTCGGGCCGCTGCGCGCCGGCGGCTAAAGCCGGATCGCTCAATTGAAAAAAAGCTCCCTGGCTTACGCCACGGGAGCTTTTTTATTGGGCTTACGTCTTCGCTTGATTACCGCGTCTTGCCCTCATCGGCCTGCATCACATCAGGCGCGAAGCGGCCGCGTTCGTCGGCTTCCATCAGCTCGTTGCTGACATTGCGGATATGGCGGGCCATCGCCTTGTAGGCGGCGTCGGATTGCGCAGTTTGAGCGCCGTCAGAACCGCATGGTGATCGCCGATCCACAGCGGCCGGACGCTGGGTGCGTGAATGTGCTCATGCAGCTTCTTCCACATCAGCGACTCGTCGCGCTGCACCCAGAGCGCCTCGACGATCGAGACGATGATCGCGTTGCCGGTCATCCGGGCGATGGTCATGTGGAAATCGCGGTCGCCCTTTTCGTTGAGCAGGGTGACATCGGTCTCGTGTTCCATCTGCGCAACGCATTCTTCGAGCACCGCGATATCGTAATTCGTCGCCCGCTCGGCGGCCATCGCCGCCGCGCTGGATTCGATCGCAAGCCGGGCTTCCAGTAACTCAAACGGTCCCGGCCCGGCATCGGCATTGATCTTGTCGAAATTCACCTGGTTGCCGCGGACCGGCAGCACGACGATACCCGCCCGGCCCTTCACTTCGACGAGGCCGCGCATTTCGAGCGCGATCACCGCCTCGCGCACGACGGGGCGGCTGACCTCGAGCTCTTCCGCAAGCTCGCGCTCGGAAGGCAGGCGCCAGTCGGGATTCTTGACATTCGCCTCGATCATCCGGGCGATCCGCCGCGCGACGATCTGGTAGAGCCGCTGTTCCCCCTGGACCCTCAGCGGTTGTGCGGCTGCTTCCATTTTCTTCTCCTTGCGCGCCACCCTCTAAAGCCGGGTGGCGCCGTTTCGATAGCCAGCCTCAGGCGCTGGCGGCCATGCGGCGCTCTTCTTCCGGCAGCCACGAGCGGTAGAGCGGGTGCTCCGCCGTGATCGGCATCGGCGTCGGCTTGCCGGTGCGCTGCGAATAATAGGCAGCGGTGACGAGTTCCAGCGAATTGCGCGCATCCTGCAGCGTCACCGGCGGCTCCTTCCCGTCCATGATCGCCTGATGGAACAGCTCGAACTGGCGGGTATAGCCGTCTTCCGTCGGCTGGTAGCCGGCAAGCGCGTCATCGACCCGCTTCTGGTGCTCTTCGGTCCCGGCGATGAAGGTCCAGGGATCGCGACCCATCGTGTAGGGTTCGAGGATGCTTTCGGCAACGAGATCGTGGAAGCAGAAACGCAGGCGCGAGATCTCCTTGCGGGAGCCGAGCGTCATCGACAGCGTTGCCAGCGAGCCGTTCTGCATCTTGACGGCAAGCGCCATCGTGTCCTCGACCTCGATCTTGTTCACCAGCGTTGCGCCATAGGCGAAGACCTCGGCGCAGGCGCCGTGCACGTAGTTCAGCATGTCGTGAGCATGGATCGCATGGCCGAGAAGGCCGCCGCCGAGTTCGCTCTTCCACTTGCCACGCCACGGAACCTCATAATAGGCAGGACCGCGCCACCAATGGGTCTCGATCGTCGTCATGAACGGCCGGCCAGTCAGGCCAAGTTCGATCAGCCGCTTCAGCTTCTGCAGGCCGGAACCATAACGATACTGGAAGATCGGCATCAGCTTCCTGCCATTGGAGCGGGCGACGATGCGGCTCATCTCGTCGACATCGGCGATCGAGCCGAAAAGCGGCTTCTCGCAGATGACATGCTTGCCTGACTCGATACCCTTCTTGCAGAGCTCGAAATGCGAATCCGGCGGGGTCGAGACGTCGATGATGTCGAGATCGTCGCGGGCGAAGAGCTCGTCGGCATTCTGCGTATATTCGGGGATGCCGTGCTTGGCGCACAGTTCGCGGCCGCGATCTTCATCGAGAGAGCAAAGAACGGGAGCCTCGAAGAGATCCTTGTTCCAGTCGTAGCCGATCATGTGGCGGGCGGCGATACCGGCGCCGATGACGCCAACGCGCAATTTCTTGGTCATGATACTCCTCCTAGCGTCCGCCGAGCCGGACGGCCTTGGTCTGCGCTTCCAGCGAAAGGCGGCAGACCTCATAGACATGCGCCTGGGTCATCGCCGTTTCGCTGCGGTCGCGAACGTCGGCGGTGAAGGCGTCGAAGTAATCGAGCTTCTCGTCGCTGCAATCGATGTGCCTGTTTTCCGTGCCGTTGACCAGGAACAGGTGGTCCTTGCCGGGGCGGCCGGAAATATCGATGTACTTGCGCAGCTCGATATAGCCTTCGGTGCCGAGAATGGTCAGGCGCCCGTCACCCCAAGTGCCGAGACCTTCGGGGGTGAACCAGTCAACGCGGACATAGCCGGAGCCGCGATCGGAGCGCAGCAACACCTCGCCGAAATCCTCGAATTTCGGCTTTTCCGGCATGCCGAAATTGCCGATCGAGCTGGCGACGACTTCGCCCGTGGTCGAGCCGGTATAGAACAGGAACTGGTCGACCTGATGCGATGCGATATCGACGATGATGCCACCGAATGCCTCCGGATCGAAGAACCAGTCCGGCCGGGTCGGCAGCTGCAGCTTATGCGGCCCCATCCCGATCGTCTGAATGACCTTTCCGATCGCGCCTTCCTTGACGAGCTTCCCCGCCTTGACGGCGGAGCGCACGCAATGGCGCTCCGAGAAGCAGATCGAGAAGATGCGGCCGGTCTCGGCAACGGTCTTCTTCACCTCTTCCAGCTGCGCGAAAGTGCTGACGCCAGGCTTGTCGGTCATTACATCCTTGCCGGCCTTCATGGCGCGGATCGCCAGACCGGCGCGATCGCGCGGGATCGCGGCGATGCAGATGACATTGATGGACGGATCGGCAAACAGCGCCTCGCGATCGATCTGCGGCGTATCCGGATAGGTTTTCTTGAAATTATCGAGCAGCGCCGGGACCGAAGTTTTCGGGCAATAGCCGACAAACTCCCCACCCGCCGCAAGCAATCCCTTCACGTGATCGAACGTATGCCCATGGTCGATCCCGACGACGGCAAATCTCAACATTTTGGTATCTTCCTCCTGCTCGGACGGCACCTCAGCACCATCCATCTCCTCTAGTAACCATTCAGATACTTGCGTCGATTCTGTGTCAAGCAATGTTTGCCGGACGAATGCGACAAATTCCCACTCCTTCCCGGCAGGAACTGAATCCACGCTCTTTGCGTTTTCCCGGCTGTTCCTCCCTCATGAACGAGAGCCGCCGTGACCCAGACCAAGCGCAAGACACCGCAACTGGATGAAGACGAACGCGTGGAGACGGGGAAGGGCGCGAGCCCGCAGACGGCAAGTCCCGAAGCAGAACAGCCGGACGAGACGGAGGAGAAGAAGCCGTCGATCATCCGCCGCCATCCACTGGCAACGCTGCTGATCGTCGTCGCGATCATTGCCGTTGCCGTGATCGGTTATTTCGTCTGGCTCATCTATTTCCATCCCTATGAAAGCACCGACGACGCCTTTATCGACGCGCGCAGTTTCTCGGTTGCGGCCAAAATTTCCGGCTATGTGGCGGATGTTCCGGTTTCCGATAACCAGCATGTCGATGCTGGTGCGGTGATCGCCAAGATCGATCCGCGCGACTATCAGATCGCGCTGGATCAGGCGAACGGTCAGATCGGCGTTGCCAAGGCGGCGGTCGCGAGTGCCGATGCGCAGATTGCGGCTGCGGGTGCGGCGATCGACGAGGCGAAGGCGCAGCAGACATCGGCGGCCGCCGCCCTCCAATATGCCAAGGACGAGAACGACCGCCAGCAGCAGCTGGTGAAGAGCGGCGCGGGCTCCGAACAGGCGGCACAGCAGGCCGCATCGACGCTCCGCCAGGGCCAGGCGAGCTATGCCCAGTCGCAGGCAAGCGTGACCTCGGCCGTGAAGAACCAGGCGGCGGCCGAGGCGCAGAAGGCAAGCGCCATCGCCAGCCTGCATCAGGCTGAGGCACAGGCCGAAGCCGCCCAGCAAAACCTCGACTATACGACGATCACCGCCGCCCAGCCGGGCCGCGTCGTCAAGCTCAGCGGATCCAACGGTCAATATGTTCAGGCCGGTCAGGCGATATCGATGTTCGTGCCGGACGAAATCTGGGTGACCGCCAATTTCAAGGAAACCCAGCTGACCGACATGCGTCCGGGACAGCCGGTCGATCTGACGATCGATGCCTATCCGGATCACGTGCTGAAGGGAAAGATCGATTCCGTGCAGCCCGGCTCCGGCACCGCCTTCTCGCTGCTTCCGGCCGAGAACGCGACGGGCAATTATGTGAAGGTCACCCAGCGCGTGCCGGTCAAGATCGTGGTCGACAACTGGCCGAAGGATATCGCCATCGGCCCCGGCATGTCGGTGATCCCCACGGTGACGGTGCGGCCGAGGAACTGAGATGAGCGGCGCAGCAACAACGGCCGGAGGCGCACCAAAAGCTGCGTCCGGCACCTCGAACCCATGGCTGATCGCCATGGTCGTGTCGCTCGCGACCTTCATGGAAGTGCTCGACACGACGATCGCCAATGTGGCGCTGCGCTACATCTCCGGCGGGCTGGCGGTCAGCGCCGACGAGGCCTCCTGGGTCGTCACCACCTATCTCGTCTCGAACGCGATCATTCTGGTCGCCTCGAGTTTCATCGCCAAGCGCTACGGCCGGCGGCGCTTCTATCTGCTTTGCCTCGCGACATTCACGGTCGCCTCGATCTGCTGCGGCCTTGCCTGGAACCTCCAATCCCTTCTGGTCTTCCGGATGATCCAGGGCTTTGCCGGCGGCGGCATGGTGCCGATCTCGCAATCGATCCTTGCCGACTCCTTCCCGCCCGCCAAACGCGGCCAGGCCTTCGCGATGTTCGGTGTCGCCGTCGTCGTCGCGCCGGTCATCGGCCCGACGCTTGGCGGCTATCTCTCCGACAATTTCTCCTGGCACTGGTGTTTCCTGATCAACGGGCCGGTTGGCGTCTTCGCCTTCATCCTCGTCTACATGCTGGTGAAGGAGCCTGAGACGCTGAGGAAGGAACGCGCCGAGATGCGCAGGAAGGGGACGCGTTTCGACATCACCGGCTTCCTGCTCGTCGCCACCTTCCTCGGCGCTCTGGAGTTGGTTCTCGACCGTGGCCAGACGGAGGACTGGTTCGGCTCCAATTTCATCATCGTCACATCGGCGATTTCGGCACTCGCGCTTCTGCTCGCCATTCCCTGGCTGATGACGAAATCGAACCCGGTGATCGACGTCCGTCTGCTGGCAAGCCGCCAGTTCGGCGCCTGCGTCATCGTCATGCTGGCGACGGGCGCGATCCTGATAGCCACCACGCAGTTCGTGCCGCAGGTGCTGCAGACCAACTACGGCTACACCGCGACCTGGGCCGGTCTGGCGCTGTCGCCCGGCGGGCTGGTAACGATGGCGATGATGTTTGCGGCCGGCCGCCTGACCGGCATGTTCCAGCCGAAATATCTGATCGCCATCGGCATGGGCATCATCGCGCTTGCAATGTGGGACATGACGCGGCTGAACGCCGACCTGAACTTCGGCTTCTTCGTCTGGTCGCGCCTCTATCTCGGCCTCGGCCTGCCGCTGATCTTCATCCCGATAACCGCGGCCTCCTATGATGGCCTGCGCCCCGACCAGACCGACCAGGCCTCGGCGCTGATCAATGCGGCCCGCAATACCGGCGGCTCGATCGGCGTGTCGATCGCCTCGAACGTGCTGGCGCATCGCGAACAATGGCATCAGAACCGGCTCGTGGAGCACGTAATCCCGTCGGATCCCGGCTATACCAATGCCTTCAACCAGGCGACCCAGTTTTTTACCGACCGCGGCTCAAGCCTGCTCGACGCGCAGGCGCAGGCGACAGGCTGGATCGGCACGCAGGTGCAGACGCAGGCGAGCTATCTCGCCTATATCGACGTCTTCCATGTGCTGATGGTGATCTCGGCGCTGATGGTGCCGCTGGCGCTCATCCTGCGGCGCATCGACCTGAAGCATGGTGCTGCGCCCGGCGGCCACTAAAAGCTCAGTGGCCGTCGACCGGCACCGCTTCCTCGGGGACCGTCTCTTTCAGGTTCTTGCGGTGGAAGATGAAGAGGCCCGCAAACACGATGATGACAGCGCCGACGATGATCTGCGCATCCGGCACGTCGCTGAAGAAGACATAGCCAAGCACGATCGCCCAGAGCAGCAGCGTATATTGCAGCGGTGCGAGAAGCGAAGCGGGCGCGAGTTTCAGCGCCCGGGTAATCAGCAGATGCGCGCAGGTGGCAACGACGCCGAGAAGCAGCATGCCGCCCCAGTCGATCATGCTCGCCTGCCGCCAGTCGCCGGTCAGGAGCACCACGGCGATACCGGTCGCCAGCGCCGCAAGTGTCTGCCAGGTCACCAGCGTCGTGTCGCTGGTGGAGCGCAGATAGCGGTTCATGACGAGCGTCAGCGCGAAGGAGAGACTGCCGGCCAGGCCGAAGAGCGACGGCAGCGACAGCATCGCCGAGGAGGGACGCAGCGCAATGATGACGCCGACAAAGCCGACGAAGACCGCGAGCCAGCGCCGCCAGCCGATCTTTTCACCCAGGAAGAAATGCGACAGCGCCGCGACGTAGATCGGCCCGGCCATATAGAAGGTCATGACATCGGCAAGCGGCAGATAGGCGACCGCCGCATAGAAGAGGCCGACATCGCAGGTGGTCATCAGCACCCGCATCAGATGGAGCGGTTTCCGCTCGACCCGGAACAGCGCGCCCGGCCCCTGGCGGGCAATCATCGGCCCGAGCACGATGAAGGCGCCGACGGAGCGAATGACAAGCACCTGACCGACCGCGAAGCTCGCCACCAGCCATTTGCCCATCGCGTCGTTCAGCGCGAAAAGCATATCGCCGACCAGCATGAAGACGATGCCTGTCATGATGACGTTTCCGGCTGCCGCCGTCGCTGAACTCGGTTTCATTCTTCCTGCATTGCCCCGCTATGCCGGCGCAATCGGCGCCGAATGCGGCTTCGTCCTTAACCGCAGCGATGTCAAGCGTTCGATGATGCTAATTCGCGCGGAGAGAGTTTGGGGATGGATCAGTGGATGGTTCGCTGCGGAGTGAGGGACGTCGCGGGAACGGGTTTGGCGCGGCTGTGGAGATCGGCAGCGGCGGCGGCGAGCCCCAGAAGCGCGGCTCTCAGCTGTGCATCGGTGCTTTTTCCGGCACCAAGTTCGAAGACGGCATCCCACAACTCATCCGCGATCACGCGGAGATTGTCATGGCCGCCGCCAAGCAATTCACAGATGTTCTCGACCTTGAGGACCGTATCCTGCACCAGGTCTCGCTTCCCGACATCGGAAAGATCAGTGACTTTATTGGCAACCGACACAAGCTTTATGACAAGTGCAGGAATTGTTTCTTCGCGATACATAAAATTCCCCGTCTACTGATTGCAGTATAATCGGATATTCGTCGCGATTCTACCGCCCCCAATTGGGTGAAACGGTGAAAAAGTCCGGGCTGGAACGACTGCACTGTGGAAAACGGCCGGGCGGCGGGCTATGCCGTTACCCAGTTGAAGGCCAATGCGTTTCCGGAGGCTCCCATGACGCCCGATTCCACCCTCGCCGCCCTTGCTGAAGAAGCCAAGGGATGGCGCCGCACCATCCACCAGCACCCGGAGCTGCTTTTCGATCTGCCGAAGACATCGGCGCTGGTGACCGAGAAGCTGAGGGAATTCGGCTGCGATGAAGTGGTCACCGGTCTTGCCACATCCGGCGTCGTGGCCGTCATCAACGGTTCGCGCGGCGCGGGAAAGACGATTGCGCTCCGCTGCGATATGGACGCCCTGCCGATGTCGGAGCAGACGAACCTTCCCTATGCCTCCAAGGTCGAGAACATGATGCATGCCTGCGGCCATGACGGGCACACGGCCATGCTGCTTGCGACCGCCAAGCATCTCGCCGCCAATCGCGACTTCGCCGGCAAGGCCGTCCTGATCTTCCAGCCGGCTGAAGAAGGTGGCGGCGGCGGCCGGGTGATGATCGAGGAAGGCGTGCTCGAGCGCTTCGGCATCGAGGAAGTCTATGGCATGCATAATGAGCCGGGTCTCGCGGTCGGTTCCTTTGCGATCCGCAGCGGCCCGCTGATGGCCGGCGGCGACCGCTTCGTCATCACCATCAACGGCAAGGGTGGCCATGCCGCCTCTCCGCATCTCAGCCACGACCCCGTCGTCGTCATGGCGCATATGATTTCCGCGCTGCAGTCGATCGCCTCGCGCTTCACCGATCCCTTCGATCCGGTTGTCGTGTCGATCACCTATGTCAACGGCGGCAGCGACCGGGCGCTGAACGTCATCCCGCCCGCTGTCAAGATCGGCGGCACGATCCGCACCATGCAGCCGAAGACCCGCAAGGCCGTCGAGGCCCGCTTCCGCGACGTGGTCACCATGACCGCCAAGGCCTTTGCCGCCGAGGCCGAGATCGATTGGCGCCCGGGCTATCCTGTGACCGTCAACGATGCCGAGAAGACCAAGGTCGCCGTATCGGCCGCCCGCCGCGTTGCCGGCGACGGCCGCGTCGACGACAACTATCCACCGACCATGGGTTCGGAAGACTTCTCGTACATGCTGGAGAAGCGTCCGGGCGCCTTCATCTGGCTCGGCAACGGCGACAGCGCCGACCTGCACAACCCGGCCTATGATTTCAACGATGGCGCCATCATTCACGGCGTCAATTACTGGCTGGCGCTGGTCGCGCAGCAGCTGGCGCCCGCAGCGAAATAATCCGGCCGGCCGAGAGACAGGACACAGAGATGACCGACACTTCCACATTGACCCTCGCCGAGCTCGAAGCCCGCGTCGTGGCGATTTTCCGCAAGGCCGGGATGAATGCCATCCAGGCAGCGGCCGTCACCCGGGTGATCACCGCGGGCGAGCGCGATGCCTGCAAATCGCACGGCATCTACCGTATCGAAGGCGTGCTGCGCACCATCAAGGCGGGCAAAGTGACGCCGGACGCAGTGCCCGAAGTCCAGCCGCAGCCGGAGCAGTCGGCGATCGTCAAGGTCAATGCCAGGGGCGGCTTTGCCAATCCGGCTTTCGAACTCGGCCTGCCGCTGCTTGCCGAACGCGCCCGGACCTCCGGCCTCGCAGCCCTCGTCATCAACGACTGCACCCATTTCTCCGCACTCTGGCCTGAGGTCGAGGCTGTCGCCGCCGAGGGCCTGGCGGCGATCGTCATGTGCCCGAGCTATGCGACGGTGGCACCGGCCGGCGGCAACAAGCCGCTGCTCGGCACCAACCCGCTCGCCTTCGGCTGGCCGCGTCCGGACAAGACGCCTTACGTCTACGACTTCGCCACCTCGGTCGCCGCCCGCGGCGAGATCGAGCTTCATCGGCGCGCCGGCAAGAAACTGCCGGAGGGTTGGGCGATCGATGCAAATGGCGAGCCGACGATCGAGCCGGAAGCCGCCCTTGCCGGGGCCATGCTGCCCTTCGGCGGCCACAAGGGTTCGGCGATCAGCACCATGGTCGAACTGCTCGCCGGCATCATGATCGGCGATCTGACCAGCCCCGAAGTGCTCGACTATCTCGGCACGACGACGCTGGCCCCGCGCCACGGCGAACTCGTCCTCGCCTTCTCACCGAAGGCCTTCGCCGCCGGCCGCACGGGCGATCCCTTCGCTCGCGCCGAACTGCTCTTCGAAGCCATCGCCGGCCAGGGCGCCCGCCTGCCGTCACAGCGGCGCTATACGGCACGCGTGAAGTCGCTTGCCGAGGGGATTGTGCTGACCAAGGCCGAGATCGAGCAGCTTGATCGTCAGCTGGCGCTTGGTTTGGATTCTGTCGGTTAAGTAGGGGGGCTCGGCCGTCGCGCCCGGAGCCCCCTCACCCTACCCTCTCCCCGAGGGGAGAGGGGGAGTTCGCGCGAGACGTCGCCACAGTGTCCCTTCTCCCCAGCGGGGAGAAGGTGCCCGAAGGGCGGATGAGGGGGCCACGAGCGCACACGTTTCCCTCAAAACAAAAGCGGCCGGAGTTGCCTCCAGCCGCCTCAAAACTCAGACCTCAAAAACCTCAGGCCTTATACTTCGCCACCGCACCCGGAAGCTTGCTCCACTCAGCGTACCAACTGTTGAACAGCTTGAACTGGCTCTCGACATAGCCGCGCTGGCTGTCGCTGAGCACGTCGCTTTCGTTGAAGTGCAGCGTGTATTCCTCGTCGCCCTTCAGCACCATCATGTGCTTGAAGAACAGCACGAGATCCGGGCCTTCGTCGAAGGAAGAGAGAACGGCGAGTGCCTGTTCCAGTTCCTGGGCGCGCTGGCGGGCGTCGACGTCACCCTTGGCGGCAGCCTGGGAAAGGTTGCACAGCGTGATGACCTCCTTCGGCAGGACGTTGCCGATGCCGGTGATGGCACCTGTCGCGCCGCAATTGACGAAGCCGTGGAAGACGGCCGTGTCGACGCCGATCATCAGCGAAACACCGTCGTCGCGGCTGGTGATGTTTTCAGCCGCATAGCGCATATCCGCCGGGCCGCCGAATTCCTTGAAGCCGACGAGGTTGGAATGCTCGGCGCGCAGGGCGAAGAACAGGTCGGCGCGGGTGGCAAAGCCATAGTAGGGGCTGTTGTAGATGACAGCCGGCAGATCCGGAGCTGCCGAGAGGATCGCCTTGAAGTGCGCCTTCTGGGCTGCGATGACCGAGCCGCGGGACAGGACACGCGGGATGACCATCAGGCCCTGGGCGCCGACTTTCTGGGCATGCGCGGCATGGGCGACGGCGGATGCCGTGTTGACCGCACCGGTGCCGACGATGACCGGGACGCCGGCCTTGACCAGGCGCTCGACGCCTTCCATGCGCTGCTCGTCGCTGAGAAGCGGCCAGTCGCCCATGGAGCCGCAATAGACGACGGCCGACATACCGTCGGCGATCAGCTGCTTGCCCTTGCGCACCAGCTGATCGAAATCAGGCGTGCGGTCCTTCTTGCAGGGGGTCATGAGCGCCGGGATGACGCCGGAAAAGATCTTGGCCTTCATGTCAAACTCCTTCAGCGGATAGCGAATGATCGTGGCTACAAAGGCGCAAAATCACCTGCGCTTCAAGCTCTGATATATCATCTAGCACTTTGTATTTTATTTGTCGACAAGAAATCGGCGGCGTCTCACAAATCGATATCGTGCCGCTGATTTCGCGAGAATAGTGTCTGTATCTGGGCGACGATCTGCTCGGCATGCGCCTTGGCCAGCCGGTCGGCGGTATCGATGTCCCGGGCCTCGATGGCGGCGATCATGTCCTCGTGCTCGTCGACGAATTGCTGCGGCAGCCGGTCGCCATAAGACTGATAGTAAAGCCTGAGGATGCGGCGCCCCTCGTCGAGCAGCCGGTTGAACAGGCTGATGTAATAGGGATTGCGTCCGGCCTCGGCGATCGCCGCGTGCAGCGCAGCGTTGGTGGCGATCATCGCCAGCGCATCCTGCGCCTCGGCGGCAGCGGTGAAACGCGCCTGCTCGGCCCGGATCGCCCTCAGATCCTCCGGGCGATGATACTGCGCCGCAAGCCGCGTCGTCACCCGGTACATCAGCACCAGCGCATCGAAGAAAGTGTGCATGTTGAGGAAATCGATATTCGCCACCATCGTCGAGCGGTTCGGCAGCGTATCGATCAGCCCCTCGCCCGAAAGCCGCACCAGCGCCTCGCGGATCGGCGTGCGCGACATGCCGAAGCGCTCGGCAAGCTGCACCTCGTCGATCGGGCTACCCGGCGGCAGCACAAGATCGAGGATCTCGTCGCGCAGCACTTCATAGACCATCTTCACGCCTGAGCCGCGTTTGCGCTCGGGTACGGAGGCCGGGTCGGTTTCGGTCATCGGCAGAATCCTTGTCTCTGACCTATCGAGTAAGGGCGGGCGTCGACGGGATCAATCTTTTTTGGAGAGGCTGCCGATATGGCCCTCAGACCCGGCCCTTCATCGAGCGGATCAGATTGCGGCTGCGTCTCAGCGCCGTGAATGCGGCGCCGATGGAGACGATCCAGAGCGCTGCCCACAAGATGTCGTTGTGAAGCCCGGCGAGCGGTTCGACAATCGATAGCACGGCGGCGGCGGTGACCGTTGCCATGCGATGCTGCTTGGCCATCGGGCCGGAGAAATCGGCGCCCTGCCCCGAAGCGCGACCGAGTTCGCGGACATAGGCGGTCAACACCGCGAAGGCGGCCGCAGCCCAGCCGAGGCCGGGATAGCCGATGCCGAGACCGATGCCGGCAAAGATCAGGATATCGGCGGCGCGATCCGGAAACTCGTTCCAGAATGGCCCGTCGGCCGCCGCCTTGCCGCCCTCGACGGCGACCATGCCGTCGAACAGGTTGCAGAGCAGGCGGAGCTGGCACGAGAGCGCTGCGAAAAGCAGGAAGACGATGCGGGCGGAGCCCGTCTCCTGTCCCGCGAAATAGAAGAACAGACCGGCGAGCGCCGCAGCAAAGATGCTCGCCTGCGAGATCTGGTTCGGCGTGACCGATTTTCCGGCGAGCCAGCGCGCGATCGACTGCGCCCACCAGCTGTTGCGGCTCGTCAGCGGACGGCGGTCTCCGGTCTCGGTCACGTCAGCTCCTCCCTTTCGATATCGAATAATTATAGAGCGCCGCATAGCTCGTCGAAACGAGAAGCGGAACGGCAATGGTTTTCAGGATTTCAGGCGTGCCGCTCAGCATGTGGAAGGTGACGAGCAGCGTCGCCGAACCCAACAAGGCGATCACCGGCGGCGCGACGAGGCGGAGTGAACCCGCGAAAATAGCCGACAGCTTCTCAACCACCCGCTTCAGAAACAGCGTCAGGCAGCCCGACAGGGCGCCCTGCACCAGGCCTGCCAAGAGCATGCGAGGCAGCGGATAGGCGCGGTTGGCAAACAGCGCCCAGCTCCCCATTGCCACGAAAGCAAAGGCAACATGGACGGCGCTGCTTCGGCCAAGCCGCGCGACGAGGCCGCTCATGTCAGCGACCACCAGTAGCGGACGAGGTGGAAGAAGATCGGTGCCGAGAAGACCACCGAATCCAGCCGGTCGATCAGCCCGCCATGGCCCTCGATGATATGGCCCCAGTCCTTGACGCCGCGGTCACGCTTGATCGCCGACATGACGAGGCCGCCGAAGAAGCCCATCAGCGTGATGATCAGTGCCAGAAGGCCGGCCTGGAACGGCGTGAACGGCGTTATCCACCAGAGCGCCGCACCGATCAGCGTGGCGCTCGCCACGCCGCCGACGAAGCCTTCGACCGTCTTCGACGGCGAGAGTTTCGGGGCGATCTTGGTGCGCCCGAAGAGCTTGCCCCAGACATATTGCAGCACGTCGGAAAGCTGCACGACGATGACCAGGAAGGCGATGAGGAGGACGTTGCGGCCCTCGTAGCCGGGAATGGTCAAGGTCAGCAGTGCCGGCACGTGCGAGGCGCAGAAGACGCAGATCATCAGCGCCCATTGCACTTCGGCGATGCGGATCAGGAAGCGCTCGGTATCGCCGCGCAGCACCGAGACGATCGGCATCAGCAGGAAGGCATAGACGGGCACGAAGATGGAATAGATGCCGTATTCCTCCGCCCAGAGCAGATAATACTGGATCGGCAGGACGACGAAGAAGGCCGAGGCCAGCGCCCAGTGATCGGCCCGCTTGGTATTGGTCAGCGTGATGAATTCGCGCAGCGCGGCGAAGGAGCAGAAGGCGAAGAGGATGATGACGCCCGCCCGGCCCGCCAGGAAGGCGATGCCGATGAAGATCACCATGATCCACCAGGCCTTGATGCGGGCGTTCAGGTTTTCGATGGCGCTGTTTGCGCCGTCGGGCGAGAATTTCTTCTGCAGCACATAGCCGACGGCCGAAGCGACGATCAGGATGCCAAAGATGCCGAGAACCAGGGTGATGAGATCGGATTGCGCCTCGTTCATTCCGCAGCCCCTGCATGCTTGGGAGACAGCGCCAGCAATGCCCCGCGCGTCCGTTCGATAAATGCCTCCTTGGCCTCGCCCGCCTCAAGCCGCATCGGACTGCCGAAGGTGACGGTACAGATCAGCGGGATCGGTACGATCTCTCCCTTCGGCATGACGCGGTTGAGATTGTTGATCCAGACGGGCACGAAATCGAGTTCCGGCCGTGCCTCGGCGAGATGGAAAATGCCGCTCTTGAAGGGCAGGAGCGGCTCCTCGGTCTGGTTTCTCGTGCCTTCGGGGAAGACGATCAGCGACGAACCGCTGTCGATCGCCGCCGCCATCTGCTCGATCGGGTCCTCGGTCCGGTGCTCCCTGTCACGCTGGATCAACACCGAGTTGAAGACATCGCGGCCAATGAAGGTGCTGAGCGATGACTTCAGCCAGTATTCGGCGCCGGCGACCGGCCGGGCGCGCCGCCGCATCCGGGGCGGCAGCACCGCCCAGACGAGGATGAAATCGCCATGGCTGGAATGATTGGCAAAATAGACGCAGCGGCGGGGCGGCAGCCCCTCCGCCGACCAGATGGCACGCACCGCTGTGATGGCGCGCGCAAAGAGCACGATCGCCACCGCTGCAGGCTTGGCTAAGAAACGTCGCAAGTCTTGCATCGAGGTTCCTGCATTCAGGGTTGCAGAAACCTAGCCGCGTTTTAGGCGGACGTGAAGCAGCGCGGTGAGCCGGGTAAGATTTCCACAGGCGGCCGGTGTCAGGCCGACCGCGCTTCGCTTTCCTCGGCCTCTGCCGAGACGAGAATCTTGTCGACGCGGCGGCCATCGAGATCGATGACCTCGAAGCGCCAGCCGTTCTTGACGAAGCTCTCGCCGAGTTCCGGCAGGTGCTTCAGTTCCTCGAGGATCAGGCCCGCCACCGTCTGGAACTCGATGTCATCATCGAGCTTGAAGCTCATGAATTCGGCGAATTCGTCGATCGGCGTCCAGCCGGAAACGAGGTAGGAACCATCGGTGCGGCGAACGATCGCCTGCTCTTCGGACGGACCTTCGAGCAACGCGCCCATGATCGCTTCCATGATGTCGCCGGACGAAATGATGCCTTCGAAATGGCCGTATTCGTCATAGACGAGCACCATATGCACCGGCGACTTGCGGATCGCCTGGATCGCGTGGGTGGCGGTCGACAGGTCCGAGATAACGGGGACTTCGTGGGCCAGCGCCTGGATATCCGCATGGCCGTTGCTGTTCATCGCGTCATAGTAATCCTTGACGAAGAGCACGCCGAAGACTTCGTCGGAACTGCCGCGGCGCACCGGAACGCGCGAACGGCGCGTCTCTTGCAGCTGCTTACGGATTTCTTCCGGAGTGTCGTCGATATCGACGACCTCGACATCGCGGCGCGGCGTCATCAGGGCGCGCGCCGTGCGGTCAGCTAGGCGCATGACGCCTGAAATCATTGCCGATTCTTCGCTCTCGATAACGCCCGCGCTCTGCGCCTCGGCAAGAACGGTCTTGATCTCTTCGTCGGTCACGCCATCGCTGACCTTGCCGGACTGGCCAAGCAGCCTCAGCACCAGCTTGCCCGATGCATCGAGTAGCCAGACGAGCGGCAGCGCGAATTTCGACAGCACGACCATGGCCGGCGCCACCTTGGCGGCAACCGCTTCCGGCTCCCGCAGCGCGATCTGCTTTGGCACCAGTTCGCCGACGATCAGCGACAGATAGGTGATGGCGACGACGACGGTACCGACGCCGAGCGCATCGGAGAGTGCGGGGCCCACGCCCTGCTCGGAGAGCCACTGTGTCAGGCGGCCGCCGAGGGTGGCGCCCGAAAAGGCACCCGAGAGAACGCCGACCAGCGTGATGCCGATCTGCACGGTGGACAGAAAGCGTCCGGGATTTTCAGCAAGTCTGATGGCTTGAGTGGCGCCCCGGCTTCCGTGATCGGCGAGAACTTTAAGACGGGCGGGACGGGAAGAAACGACAGCAAGTTCGGACATGGCGAGCACACCGTTCAGAACGGTGAGCAATACCACGATAATGATTTCGACTAACAAAAGAAGCCTATAACATCGACAAGGATGGCCCCAAGATAAGGGCAAAGCGCTGACAATGAAAGCAAACGATCCGCGGAATTGCGGATATTTTTCAGTTCTCTTCTGACATTTCCGGGAGGAAGGCGTGTACCGGGACGCCTCCGAACGCTACACGCTGGCCTTGCGGAAGAGCATCGCCGCCTCGTCGACGGTCACCATGGCGGTCACCGCCTGGCCATGTTCGATGCCCGAGGAGATGAGCGGCGAGGCATCGCCCTCGATGCCATCGGCGGTCACCGTCAGCCCCAATCCATGGCCGAGACCGGCAAGCGCCCGCATCATCCGCGCCGAGCGGTCGTCGTTCAGATTTTCCGTGAAGCGACGGTCGATCTTCACCTTGTCGAGCTTGAATTCCTGGATGTGGTAGAGATTGGAATAGCCGGTGCCGAAATGGTCGAGCGTCATCGTCACGCCGGTTTCGCGCAGTGGCGCCAGCGCCTGCTTGGCGGTCTCGAAATCTCGCACCAGCGTTGCCTCGGCGATTTCCACTTCCAGCCGGTGCGGATCGAAATTGCAGGTCTTCAGGATCGACAGGATGGTCTGGCCGAGATTGGCATCCCGCAGCTGACCGGGGAAGATATCGATCGACAGCCTGGTTTCGGGCGGCCAGTTGCGCGCTCCGGCGCAGGCGCGTTTCAGCACGCTTTCGAACAGCGCATGGATCATGCCGGTCTCTTCGGCGATTGCCAGGAAGCGCTCGACAGGCACTTCCGTTTCGTCCATTTCCCAATAGGGCACGGCCTCGAAAGCGGTCACTTCCCCGGTGTTGAGATCGAAGGAGGGCCGGAAGCGCGGTTCGATGGCGCCGTCCGCCATCGCCTTGCGCATGGCAACTTCCATGCGGCCCCGCTCCTTCAGGAGCAGATCCATTTCCTCTTCGAAGAAGCGGATCGCCGAGCGCTGCTCGCCCTTGGCGCGGTAGAGCGCGACATCCGCCTTTCGCACCAGTTCGCTCGGCTGTTCGCCATCCCGCGGATAGAGCGAGATGCCGATTCCGGTGCCGATCTGGTGGATGATCATGCCGGTGGCGATCGGATCGGCAAAGGCCTGGACGATGCGCATCGCGAGCGTCGTCGCGGCTTCGGCGCCCAAGAGATGCGGCGCCAGAATGACGAATTCATCGCCGCCGAGACGGGCAACGAGATCGCCGGGCCGCACTGCGGAAAGAAGGCGCTGGGCGACGATCAGCAGCACCTCGTCACCGGCGCCGTGGCCGTAGCTGTCATTGATCTTCTTGAAACCATTGAGATCGAGCAGGAAAATGCCGTGATGCTGGCCGGCCGCCGGCGGCGAGGAAGCCGCGACGCGCAGCGCGTCGTCGAACTGGCGCCGGTTGGCGAGACCCGTCAACGGATCCTGAAAGGCCAGTTCGCGTGCCTTGCGCTCGGCGACGATGCGGCGCGCCGTCTCACGCTTCTGGTCGATGTAGCGGCGCACGGCAAAGACCAGCATGCCGACGGCGAGCAACCCGCCCAGCATCAGCGCTTCATCGAGCTCGATCGTCTCCTCGGCCGCGCTGACCGCACCTTCCGTTACGAAGATATCGACCTCGAAGGCGATATAGGCGACGACGAGCATCGCCGCTATGAGAATGAGAAGATCGTGTATCGAAACCCGATGCCGCATGTAGAACTGCCTGATATCACTGCGCTTCACGTCTTGTCTCCAAGCGCCTAAACCTGCGCGATTATCGGGGCTGCGCGTTAACGCTTCCTGCACGTGCAGCCTCACCCCGGCACAACTCGACGCGTCATCCACAGGGAACTTTTGTCCGCCTCGCCGGTTCCTTCTCCTCAACGAGCCTGGGGAGAATTATCTCATGACACAGATCCGTGAAACCGAACGCCGCGGCCGCACCCTGCGTGGCCGTCCCTACAGTCTGAGCGAATTTGCGGAAAAATATGGCCTGGAAGATGACCAGGCAGAAGACCTCTTCTCGCGCTTCGGCCCGTCCTCGATCGAACTCGATCTGCTGATGGCCGCCAAGCGCCGTCCTCCGATCCGGCTTGAACAGGTCCTGCTCTGAGACGGGCCTTCAGTTCGGCCGGACATGCCGGTTTGTGACGCAAAGGACGGGTGATGAACACCACGGCGACAGCGACAAAGAAAGGCAAGGCGAACCCGGCGCTGATGAAGGCGCGGGCCGTTCCGCAGCTGATCGATCCGGACGCCGAACCCTTTGTCGCCGATGCCGTGCGCGAACTCGTCGATTGCAAGATCCCGTTCCTGGTCGCCGGCACCTATGCGGTCTGCGCCTATACCGGCATTACCCGGCAGACGAAGGATTTCGACATCTTCTGCAAGGCAGGCGACTACGGCCGTATCCTCGGACATTTCAAGGAGAAGGGCTATGTCGTCGAGGTCGAAGACGAGCGCTGGCTCGGCAAGGTCTTCAAGGGCAAGCACTTCTTCGACGTGATCTTCGCCTCGACCAACGGCACCATGCCGGTCGGCGACGACTGGTTTCAGGATGCCCGGCAGGTGGAAATGTGCGGTTCTCCGGTCTGGATCATCAGTCCGACCGAGCTTCTATGGTCGAAATTCTTCGTGCAGCTGCGCCACCGCTATGACGGCGCCGACATCGCCCATGTCATACTGCGCGCCCACGACAAGATCGATTGGCGAAAGCTGCTCGGATACATGGAAGTGCACTGGGAAGTGCTGTTGATCGCCATTTTGAACTTCCGCTGGATCTACCCGACCGAGCGCGACAAGGTTCCGCAATGGCTGCTCGACGAACTCCTGGAGCGCCTAGCCGCCCAGCGCGAACTACCCCTGCCGCAGATGCGCATCTGCCGCGGCCGCATGTATTCGCGCGTCGATTTCGAAATAGACGTCAAGGAATGGGGCTTTGCCGATGTCGGCGGCGAGGGCCAGCCCCGTGGCGAATGGGAAGATCGAGATGGCTGAGAAGAATAGAAAGGTCCGCGTCGCCGCCGTCGCCGACCTGCACGTGAAGGAAGACGGCGGCAAATCCTACAAGGAGCTGTTCGGCGAAATATCGAGCGTCGCCGACGTGCTCGTCATGGCCGGTGACCTGACCGATCTCGGCAAGCCGAAGGAAGCGGAACTGCTCGCTGCCGATCTGCGCAGCTGCACCGTTCCCGTCGTCGCCGTGCTTGGCAATCACGACCATGAAAGCGGCTCGGTCGATGACGTGACGCAGATCCTGACGGATGCCGGCGTCAAGCTTCTCAACGGCCAGGCAGCCGAGATTTCGGGCGTCGGCTTCGTCGGCGTCAAGGGTTTCGCCGGCGGCTTCGGCCGCCACATGCTGGGCTCGTTCGGCGAGAGCGCCATCAAGGCGATGGTGGCCGAAAGCGTCGAGGAATCGATGCGGCTGGAAAACGCCATGCGCCAGGTGCGCGCCGAGAAATCCATGGTGATCCTGCATTATGCGCCGATCGCCGAGACCGTGGCCGGAGAGCCGCTGGAAATCTATCCGTTCCTCGGCTCCTCGCGCCTCGCCGAGACCATCGACCGCTTCAAGGTCGATGCCGTCGTCCACGGCCATGCCCATCGCGGCACCTATGAGGGCCGCACACCGCGCGGTGCCCCTGTTTTCAACGTTGCTGCCCATATCGAGAAACCGACGGGCAAGGCCTACGCACTTCTGGAGCTTTGAACTGTGAATACCCGGCAAGCGATCTTCCGGAATTTCATGATTTCGACGCTGCCAGCCGCCGATTTCGCCAAGCTGGAGCCGCTGCTGGAGCGCGTCTTACTGCCGCTCGGCGAAGAGGTGGAGAAGCCCAACCAGCCGCTGGAGTTTGCCTATTTCATGGAGAGCGGCCTCGCCTCGACCATCGCCTCGATGTCGCGCGGCCGCGATATCGAAGTCGGCGTCATCGGCTGGGAAGGCTTCGTCGGCTCATCACTGGTGCTCTGGGACGACCGGGGGCCATTCAAGACCTATATCCAGATCCCCGGCGAGGCCTATCGCATACGGTCCGGAGAACTCATGGAACTGATGGACGCCCGGCCGCAGATGCGCCGCCATTTCGGCCGCTTCACCCGGGCGCTGAACCTGCAGGTCGCCTCGACCGCCTGGACTAACGGCCATACCGTGCTGGAAAACCGGCTGGCCCGCTGGCTGCTGATGGTTCACGATCGCATCGAGGGCCAGAAACTGGCGCTGACCCATGAGTTCCTGTCAATCATGCTCGGCGTGCGCCGCCCCGGCGTTACCGTCGCGCTGCATATGCTGGAGGGGAAGGGGCTGATCCGCTCGCACCGCTCCGAGATCACCATCATCGACCGCGAAGGCCTGAAGCAGCAGGCCAATGGCAGCTATGGCCGTACGGAAGCGGAATATGAGCGCGTGCTCGGCTGGAAGATCCGTTGATCAGACCAGCCTGCCCCAGGCTTCGTTCCAGAGATCCGGATTGCCGGTCACGACGGCGACCTCGATGAATCCGTAGTGCACACGGACATCCTCGGCCCGCTCGATCGCCAGCGGCACATAGGTCGGGTAGAGATAGTTTCCCGCATCCGTCTCGGCATTTGCCGGCCATTCGACATCGGCAACGACACTATCCTCGATGACCCGCAGGATCAGGCGCACGGCTGTGTTGGGCACATCCTGTGATCGCGCATATCGATGGAACGTTCTCGCCGCCACGCCGGACACTCCGTTCTTTGGGTGCCGAACTTCAAAACCGGTGATGTTGTTCCATTCCGGCGATCGCTCATCTTTGTACGGTAAGAGACAGTCGGTTGTACTGCAATTTCAAGGCGGTAGGTTCCTTTTCAATCGAGTCGGCTTTACCCCGCCGGCCGTGGGGACGAGAATGCCGACTGAAGAGCGCCACTACCGCAATGAACTGCTGAAAAGCCTCGATGCCAGCGATCTGGCACTTCTTTCCCCGCATCTCGAATTCGTGACGCTCGATATCCCCTACCAGATCGAAAAGGCGCATGTGCCCGTCGATTTCGTCATCTTCCTGGAATCAGGTCTCGCCTCGATCGTCGCCCGCCTGTCGGGCGGGCGGGACATCGAGGTCGGCATTGCCGGACGCGAGGGAATGACCGGGGCCGCGATCGTCCTCGGCGGCGAGCAATCCCCGAACATGACCTTTATGCAGGTCTCCGGTACCGGCTACCGAATCACTTCTGCGGCGCTGCAAGCGGCGATCGACACGAGCGCCACGCTGCGCGCCAAGCTGCTTGCCTATGTTCAGGCCTTTCTGGCGCAAATGTCGTCGACCGTGCTGGCAAACGGTCATGCGAAACTCGAAGAGCGACTCGCGCGCTGGCTGTTGATGGTCCATGACCGCATGGACGGCAATACCATCTCGCTGACCCACGAATTCCTCGCCGTCATGCTGGGTGTCCGCCGCCCCGGCATCACTGTCGCACTCCATATTCTCGAGGGAAAAGGCCTTGTTCGCGCCAATCGCGGCCAGATCACTATCCTCAGCCGCCGGGGCCTGATGGAAGAGGCGAACGGCTCCTATGGCGCGGCGGAAGAGGAGTACCGCAGGTTGCTCGGAGTGGCATTGTCGCGGCTGAATCAGTAGCTCATAATTCAATAGATATTGATATGCATATCCTTCGCAGTGTTATAAAAATAACACAAGAATTTATACTGCCCTTTTTTGGGGTAATCCAAGAAGTTAGACTTTTGGTGCCCCGGCACGTGCCAGCATTACGCGAAAATTAACCCATAATTAGGGCTTCCAACATATTTCTATTTTTGGCCGTGGGGGTCTCAGAAACCAAGGCTAGAGATGTGCGGCTTCCTGCCGGGCGTCTTCGGTTTAGGAACCGGCGTCTCAAATGCGAGGCGCCGTACGCATGATGCTTGTCCTAAGCGACTGCTCTCTCGAGCGATGTCTTCCGAAACATTTCGTCTAAGCCGATCGGCCTTGCAGTTGTGCACGGCACGAGCCCCCGTGTCTGCAGTTGGGGATCTGCCAACTTCTTGGGAACGACGCGCGGACGAATGACACTGTCACCGCTAACGCCAGTGCAAGGGCACCTTTCATGACCTCGATCGTTACTTCTCTCTCTGCAAATCAAATCAAAGCTCTTTCCGCTACAACCATCAAAGCCTTTACCAAGGACGACGTTGCAGCATTCTCCGTCGACCAGCTGAAGCTTCTCAACAAGACGCAGGTTGCTGCCTTCGAAGCCGAAGATGTGGGCGCTCTCGGTTCCGACCAGCTCGGCGCGATCTCCACAGCCGCGATCGGCGGCCTCAGCGCCGCCCAGCTCGGTGCAATCGATGCCACCAAGTTCAAGGACCTGAGCAACGCCCAGGTCGCTGCCTTCAGCACCACCCAGATGGCCGCGCTTTCCGCCGATCAGGTCGAAAACCTGACCTCCGACCAGATCAAGGGCCTGAGCGCCGCGCAGATCGGTTCGCTCGGCGCAGACGACATCGCCAAGTTCTCGGCTGATGAAGTTGGCGCCATCAGCGCCAAGGCAATCGCAGGCCTGAGCAACGACGCCGTCGCCGGCCTGACCGACGACCAGATCGCCAAACTCAGCACCGACCAGATCGCGGCGCTGACCACGAAGCAGATGACTGCGCTGACCTCGGCCCAGCTCGGCAAGTTCAGCGAAGCACAGATGGGCGCCCTGTCGGCCGTACAGGTCGGCGCTCTCAGCACCACCCAGGTTGGTGGCTTCAGCGGTGACCAGGTCGGCCAGCTCAGCCTCAAGGCTGTTGCCGGTCTCAAGGCAACCCAGATCACCGCCATGACGTCGTCTCAGGTTGAAGGCTTTACCGCCGACCAGGCAGGCGTTCTGAGTGCTGCGCAGGTCGCCGGCTTCACCGCCACCAACATCACGGGCCTCTCCGAAGATGCTGTTGCCAAGCTCGGCACCAAGGCAATCGTCAGCCTGAAGAATGAAGCAATCGCCGTCCTCACCGAAGACCAGGTTGGTGCACTCTCCGCCGGCCAGATCGGCGCGATGACCGCCAAGCAGATCACCGGCTTCACGTCGGCGCAGATCGGCAAGTTCAGCGATGAGCAGATGGGCGCCCTGACGGCGGTTCAGGTCAGCTCGCTGACCAATGACCAGATCAGCGGCCTCTCTGCCGACCAGATCGGCAAGCTGAGCGACAAGGCTGTCGTCGGCCTGAAGGCTACGCAGATCGCTGCCATGACCGACGAACAGGTTGGCGGCATGACCGACACCCAGGCTGGCCTGCTGACGGCAGCCCAGGTTGGCGGCTTTAGCGCAACCAACATCACCGGCCTCTCCGAAACCGGTGTTGCCAAGCTGAGCACCAAGGCCATCGCTGGCCTGAAGAATGAAGCAATCGCTGTCCTCAGCGACGACCAGGTCGGCGCTCTCTCCGCTGCCCAGGTTGGAGCGCTCAGCGCCAAGCAGATCACCGGCTTCACCGCCGCTCAGCTCGGCAAGTTCAGCGATGAACAGATTGGTGCCCTGACGGCAGCTCAGGTCGGCTCGCTGACCAACGACCAGATCACCGGTCTCTCTGCCGACCAGATCGGCAAGATCAGCGACAAGGCTGTCGCAGGCCTCAAGGCTACGCAGATCTCCGCGATGACAGACGTGCAGCTCGAAGGTCTGAGCGTTGCTCAGGCCGGCGCTCTCTCGGCTGCCCAGGTCGGCGCTCTCACGGCTGACGACATCAAGAAGTTCTCTGCCGACGAAATCGGTGCGATCAGCACCAAGGCGATCGGCAGCCTGAGCAACGATGCGATCGGCGTTCTGACTGAAGCACAGGTTGGTAAGCTCTCCGCTGGCCAGATCGGCGCGATCACCACCAAGCAGATCACTGGCTTCTCCGCAGCGCAGCTCGGCAAGTTCAACGACGAACAGATCGGCGCTCTCACGGCGGCTCAGGTCGGCTCGCTGACCAACGACCAGATCGGCGGCCTGACGGCTGATCAGATCGGCAAGCTCAGCGACAAGGCATTCGCTGGCCTGAAGGCTACGCAGATCGCTGCCATGACCGACGAACAGGTTGGCGGCATGACCGACACCCAGGCTGGCCTGCTGACGGCAGCTCAGGTTGGCGGCTTCAGCGCAACCAACATCACCGGCCTCTCCGAAACCGGTGTCGCCAAGCTCAGCACCAAGGCAATCATCAGCCTGAAGAACGAAGCAATCGGCGTCCTCAGCGACGATCAGGTTGGCGCTCTCTCGGCTGCTCAGGTCGGCGTGCTCAGCACCAAGCAGATCACCGGCTTCACGGCCGCTCAGCTCGGCAAGTTCAGCGATGAACAGATCGGCGCTCTCACTGCAGCTCAGGTCGGCTCGCTGACCAACGACCAGATCACGGGTCTCTCTGCCGCCCAGATCGGCAAGATCAGCGACAAGGCCGTCGCAGGCCTCAAGGCTACGCAGATCAGCGCTATGACAGACGTGCAGCTCGAAGGACTGAGCGTTGCTCAGGCCGGCGCTCTGTCGGCTGCCCAGGTTGGTGCTCTCACGGCTGACGACATCAAGAAGTTCTCTGCCGACGAAATCGGTGCGATCAGCACCAAAGCCATCGGCGGCCTGAGCAACGATGCGATCGGCGTCCTGACCGAAGCACAGGTTGGCAAGCTCTCGGCTGGCCAGATCGGCGCGATGACTGCCAAGCAGATCACCGGCTTCTCCGCAGCGCAGCTCGGCAAGTTCAGCGATGAACAGATGGGCGCTCTGACGGCAGTCCAGGTCGGCTCGCTGACCAACGATCAGATCGGTGGCCTGACGGCAGATCAGATCGGCAAGCTCAGCGACAAGGCCGTCGTTGGCCTGAAGGCAACGCAGATCACTGCCATGACCGACGAACAGGTTGGCGGTATCACCGACACCCAGGCTGGCCTGCTGTCCGCAGCTCAGGTTGCCGGCTTCACCGCTGACAACATCACCGGCCTCTCCGAGACCGGTGTTGCCAAGCTCAGCACGAAGTCGATCACCAGCCTCGCAAACGCAGCGATTGCTGTTCTCAGCGATGATCAGCTCGGCGCACTGTCCGCTGCACAGGTCGGCGTACTCAGCACCAAGCAGATCACCGCCTTCACGGCTGATCAGCTCGGCAAGTTCAGCGATGAACAGATGGGCGCCCTGACGTCAGCTCAGGTCGGCTCGCTGACCAACGATCAGATCGCAGGTCTCTCTGCCGCTCAGATCGGCAAGCTCAGCGACAAGGCGGTCGCGGGTCTGAAGGCAACGCAGATCGCTGCAATGACGGATACCCAGGTTGCAGGCATCACCGACACTCAGGCCGGTCTCATGACCGCGGCTCAGGTCGGCGGCTTCACCGCTGCGAACGTCACCAAGCTGTCTGAGGATGCTGTTGCGAAGATCAGCACCAAGTCGATCAGCGGCATGAAGAACGAAGCCATCGCCGTTCTGACCGACGGTCAGGTTGCGAAGCTCTCGGCTGCACAGATCGGCGCGGTTACGACCACGCAGGTCACTGCCTTCACCGCAGGTCAGCTCGGCAAGTTCAGCGATGAACAGGTCGGCGCCCTGACGGCGGCTCAGGCTGGCGCTCTGACGACCACGCAGATCGGTGGCTTCACGGACGACCAGATCGGCAAGCTGAGCGACAAGGCTGTTTCCGGTCTCAAGGCAACGCAGATCACTGCCCTGACCGACGAACAGGTTGGCGGCATCACCGACACCCAGGCGGCCCTCCTGACGGCAGCCCAGGTTGGCGGCTTCAGCGCTACCAACATCACCGGCCTGTCTGAAGACGCAGTTGCCAAGATCGGTACGAAGGCCATCCCTGGCCTGAAGAACGAGGCAATCGCCGTCCTCAGCGATGACCAGCTTGGCGCTCTCTCTGCCGAACAGATCGGTGCAGTCACGACCACGCAGGTCGCCGGCTTCACCGCAGGTCAGCTCGGCAAGTTCAGCGATGAGCAGATCGGTGCCCTGACGGCCGCCCAGGTCGGTGCTCTGAGCGATACGCAGATCGCCGGCTTCTCGGCCGCCCAGATCGGCAAGCTCAGCAACGCCGCTGTCGGCGGACTGAAGGCAACCCAGATCTCTGGCATGTCCGACGTGCAGCTCGAAGGGCTCAGCGTCGCTCAGGCAGGCGCTCTCTCTGCTGCCCAGGTCGGCGCCCTGTCGGCTGATGACGTCAAGAAGTTCTCTGCCGATGAAATTGGCGCCATCGGCGCCAAGGCAATCAACGGCCTTAAGAACGACGCCATCGGTGTTCTGACCGAAGAACAGATCGGCAAGCTGAGCACGGATCAGATCTCCGGCCTGCTCTCGACCCAGATGGCTGGCTTCTCGGCTGCCCAGCTCGGCAAGTTCAGCAGCGCACAGATGGGTGCCCTCTCTGCAGTACAGGTCGGCGCTCTGACCACTGACCAGATCGCTGGTTTCTCCGCTGACCAGATCGGCCAGCTGAGCAACGCAGGCACCACCGGCCTCAAGGCAACGCAGATCACTGCGATGACCGACGAGCAGGTTGGTGGCCTGACGGCGACCCAGGCTGGTCTCTTGACCGCAGTTCAGACTGCCGGCCTCACCGCCGACAACATCACCGGCCTCTCCGAGGATGGTGTGGCTACGATCACCAAGGCTGCAGTCGCAGGTCTGAGCAACACCGCCATCGGTGCACTGAGCGACGACCAGATCGGCAAGCTGTCGGTCGACCAGATCGGTGCGGTCTCCGCCAAGCAGATCACCGGCTTTACGGCTGGCCAGCTCGGCAAGTTCAGCGATGCCCAGCTCGGTGCCCTCTCGGCAGTCCAGGTTGGCGCGCTGACGGACGAGCAGATCGCTGGTCTCTCTGCTGCCCAGATCGGCAAGCTCAGCGTAACGGCCGTCACCGGTCTGAAGGCCTCCCAGATCACCGGGATGTCGGCAGAGCAGATCGGCGGCTTGACCTCCGACCAGACTGCAAAGCTGACCGCCACGCAGATCGCCGCCATGTCGCCTGAAGACCTCAAGGAGTTCTCCGAAGAAGACATCGCAGCAATCAACGTCAAGGCAATCTCCGGCATCGCTGCCGAAGATATCGCTGGCCTCGACGAGGATCCGCTGAAGGCCTTCACCTCGGACCAGATCCAGGCGATGAATGACACGCAGATCGGCGCAGTCGCAGCGGCAATCGCCGCCTACGGCGAAGCATAAGAACGTCCCCTAGGGACGACGGAAAGGCGCGGCCACAAGCTGCGCCTTTCTTGTCTTCCGGCCTTCGGCCGTCATTTCCAGCCGCCGGCCGATAAATCGCAGTACGCTTTCGTACCCAACGGCACACCCCCCGGAACGCAGCGCATCAAGCGGCATTACCCTTCCACCAGAAGGAAACCGCCATGACCCAGACTGCAGTTGCCTTGTCCGGCCACCAGGCCGAAATCGTCTCTCTTCTTCCCGCCCTCAAATCCTTCGCCCGGCGCTTCGAGCGCGGAGAGAACGATGCCGACGATCTTGTGCAGGAGACGCTGTCGCGAGCGCTCGGGCATATGGACCAGTTTCACGACGGTACCAGCCTGAAATCCTGGCTTTTCACCATCATGCGCAACACCTATTGCAGCGCCTACCGGCGTCGCCGGCGCGAGCCGGTCGGCTCCGTCGACGATCTCAGTGATTACCAGCTGCCGGTGAAATCGACGCAGGACTGGGCGATGCGGGCGCTCGATGTCCAGGCGGCGATCGCCAAACTGCGCAACACGCATCGCGTCGCCCTTCTCCTCGTCGTTTCGGGCGCTAGTTATGAAGAGGCGGCGGTCCTCTGCAATTGTGAAATCGGCACGATCAAGAGCCGGGTCAATCGCGCCCGCTGCCATCTGCTGGAAATGCTCGGCGAGACCGAATTTTCGGAAGCGACATCCATTCATTAAATCATTGCTGGAGAACGTGATGGCCGATGCCAGAGACGAGTGGATCGCCAAGCGCGCCTATGCGCTTTGGGAACTTTCCGGCCACCTGAGCGGACATGATGCCGAACACTGGATACAGGCCGTCCGCGAACGCGACGAACTGGAGCGCACCCGCGCCTCGCTCGATGGCGCCGAGGTTCTGGTTCGCTTTCGCCTGAAATCACCGACGGCCAAGCCTTCGGCCCGCGACCGCTATCGCAGCACGGGCCGCTGACCTCCTTTTATCCCAAACCCGCCGCCTGACGCACGCGGCTGCGCGACAGCGGCAGATCGGTCAAACGCTTGCCCGTCGCGTTGCGGATGGCGTTGGCGACGGCTGCCGAGGTTGGCCCCTGCGCCGCCTCGCCGGTGCCGAGGAAGGGCTGGCCGGGCCGATCGATCACATGCACCTCGACACTTTCAGGGACGCTCGCAAAGCGCAGGATCGGATAGCTCGACCAGTCTGTGCTGGTGATCCGCGTACGGTCGAAGGTGACCTGCTCATAGAGCGTCCAGCTGATCGACTGCAGGATCCCGCCTTCCGTCTGGTTGCGGATGCCATCAGGATTGACCGCCTGGCCGCTGTCGATAGCGGCAACGGCACGGATCACTTGAACGCGGCCGGTTTCCGGCTCGATGCGCGCTTCGAGCGCCAGCGCCAGATAGGCGGCGTGGTTCTTGTAGCGCGCAAAGGCGAAGCCGCGGCCATGGCCTTGCGGCACCTCTCCCTGCCCCCAGCCGAATTTCTCGGCCGCCATTTTCACGACATCGCTGGCGCGGCTGTCCTGAAGGTGGCGCAGGCGGAACTCGACCGGATCGGCCTTGGCGGCGATTGCCAGTTCATCCATCGTGCTCTCGATCGAAAAGACATTGGCATAGGCCCCGAGCCCCCGGAGCGCCGAGACGCGGATCGGCATATCCGGCAGAAAATGCCAGAGGATCTTCCGGTTCGGGATCGCATAGAGGGGATCGGCATTGCGATCGCCATTGCCGTTCGGATTGATCGAAAGCTTCGGCAGTTTCAGCGGCACTGCATCGGCCTTGGTGCGCCCGGCAAGCAGCGATCCGGCGTCGCCGGGACGGGTGCCATGCGAGTTGCTCCAGAGATCGTAGGTCCAGTTGTCGATCTTGCCAGAAGCGTCGAGCGATGCCCTGACCTTGGTCACCATACCCGGCCCATAAGGCTCCCAGCCATGCTCCTGCTCGCGCATCCACTGGACGCGGACCGGACGGCCGGGGATTTTCATGGCGATCAGCGCCGCATCCGCGGCAGCGTCATCGGCGCCATTATGGCCGTAGCAGCCGGAGCCCTCCATATGGATGACCCGCACCTTGTCCTCAGGCAGGCCGATCATCTGAGCGATCGCGGTGCGATCCGGAAAGACACCCTGCGTATGCGACCAGACATCGATCGTGCCGTCCTGCTTCAGATGCGCAACGCCGCAGGAGGGGCCGATCGAGCCATGCATATGATAGGGCCGCGTGAAGGTCGCCTCATAGGTTGCGCCATTGGGAAAGGCGGGTGCCCCCGATTCCGCCACGGTACCGACCTCTTTCTCCATGCCGACAAGAACGGTGTAGAGATCGGCCTGATCCGGCAGCGTCGCCGGTTCATCCCAGTGGGCTACTTTCTCCAGCGCGCGCATCGCCTTGACGGCATGCCATTCGCGATCGGCAACGACGGCCAGGAAATTGCCGTCACGGATCACCGAGACGACACCGGGCATGGCTTCAATCGGCGTGGCGTCGAGTTCCTTCAGCGTCGCGCCATAGCTTGGCGGGCGGATGACGCGGGCATGCACCATGCCCTCCAGCTTCAGATCCTGAACATAGGCAACGCCGCCGGTGACCTTTCCAGGAATATCGACGCGCTGCACATCCCGGCCGATGACGCGCAGCATATCCGGCGCCTTCAGCTTCGATTTTGGCTGCGCTTCGACATGCAGAAACTGCCCGGCGACGAGTTCGCCGTAAGTCGCCGATTTTCCATCGGGACCGGTGATCGCTTTCTTCTCCGCCTTCAGCTGCTCAGGCGGCAGCGAGAAGCGGCGCGCGGCTTCGGCGATCAACATCTCGCGCACCTGCGCCGCCGCATTGCGGATCGCCGTGCCGCTGTTCTGCATCGACTGGCTGCCGGCCGTGAAGCCTTCATCGGGCGTGCGGCCGGTATCGGCAGTGACCAGCGTGATGTCGCCGGGCTCAACCTCCAGCTCTTCCGCCGCCACTTGGATCAGCGGCGTGCGGATGCCCTGTCCGAGCTCGGCCTTGCCGGTGAAAACGGTGATCTTGCCATCGGCATCGATCCTGATCCAGCTATCGAGATAACGGTCGTCATCAAGGCTGCCCGGCAGCTTCGGCTTGTCGGGTGCCGCGGCGGGCGCGTCCTGCGCAAGGGCCCGGACAACGGAGAAGCTGACGACGAGGGCGCCGGTTCCGGCAAGCAGGCCGCGGCGGGTGATTTCGTCCCTGGTGAGAATGTCCATCAGCCGGCACTCCTGTTTGCGGCCGGCAATTCGGCGGCCTCCATGAGCTCGCTCGCACGCCTTATGGCCGCGAGAATGCGCATATGTGTGCCGCATCGACAGAGATTGGTGCGCAGCGCGTTGCGGATCTCGTCGTCGCTCGGCTTGGCGTTCTGCTTCAGGAGTGCCGCAGCGCTCATCATCATCCCGGCGATACAGTAGCCGCATTGCGCCGACTGCTTTTCGATGAAGGCGGCCTGCAGCGGTCCGGGCTTGTCGATCGTCCCAAGCCCCTCGACGGTGACGATCTCCTTGCCCTTGACCGCGATCAACGGCGTGACGCAGGAAAGCACCGCCTGTCCGTCGACCATGACGGTGCAGGCGCCGCACTGGCCGAGACCGCAGCCGAACTTGGCGGCATTGAGCTCGAGATCGTTTCTGAGAACATAGAGCAGCGGCGTATCCGGCTCGCTGTCGATCTGATGGCTCTGTCCATTCACATTGAGTGTCGTCATTGCGCTGCCTTTGCGCCGACATTGGACGGCGCCCTTTCAATGCCTTCGGAAGGACGGACGGCGACGAAATAATCGCCGGATCGGGTACGGCTCACCTGTTGCGGCAGATCGGCCCAGGCCGGTTTGCCATCGGCGAAGCGCTGGCGGAGATAGCCGAGCAGATCGGCAACCTGCTGGTTGTTCAATGCGCCGCCGAAGGCGGGCATGACCGCGCTTGCCTGACCATCGGCCGGCGGCAGGCCGAACAGGGTGACGTTGATGATGTTCTGCGGGTTCGGCGCGTTGACCGCTGTGCTCAGGTGGAAATTCATGCCGCCAAAGGGCGGCTTCTTGCCCGCCTCGTGACAGCTGGCGCAGGCAGCCGTGTAGATCTGCGCGCCGGGATGTGAAGCGAGATCGCCGGATGGTTTGGCGTCGACGGCCGCCGTGACGATGCCATCGGCCTCCGAGCCGAACTGCTTCTTCAGCTCCTCGCCCTTGGCGGCGCGATCGGCGGACGGCTCGCCCATGCCGGACGCAACATAAGTGGCGATCGCCTCGACATCGGCATCCGGAAGCGCTGCGAGATTGCCGGTGACCTCCGCCATCGGGCCGCGCGAAACGCCGTGCAATTCGTGATAGCCGTGGCGCAGATAGAAGGCGATCGCATCCTTGTCCCAGGGGATCGGCGCGCGGCTATCGGCATTGATCGCATAGGCCTGCCAACCCTCGGCCTCGCCGCCGGCGAAATGCTTCGCCTTGTCTTCAGCGCCGAGCGAATTGCGCGGAGTGTGGCAGGCGCCGCAATGGCCGAGACCTTCGGCGAGATAGGCGCCGCGGTTCCACTCATCGCTCTGTTGCGGATCGGGGGTGAAGGCGCCGTCATCGAAGAACAGCAGCTTCCACCCTGCAAGTATCGGGCGGACATCGAGCGGGAAAGGCAGTTCGTTCTTCGGCGCCGTCGCCTTCACCGGCGTGCGCGTCATCAGATAGGCATAGAGCGCCTTGTTGTCATCGTCGGTGACTCGGGTGAAATGATCATAGGGGAAAGCCGGATAGAGGTGTTCCCCCTGCCGGTCGACACCATGACGCATGGCGCGCTGGAAGGCCGCCTCGCTCCAGAGACCGATGCCGGTCTCTTCATCCGGGGTGATATTCGTCGAATAGATCGTCCCGAAAGGCGTCGGCAGCTTCAGGCCCCCGGAAAACGCCTCCTTCCCGGGAACCGTATGACAGGCGATACAGTTTCCCACCGCCGCGAGGCTGGCGCCGTGGGCGACCAAGGCGGGATCGAACGGCTGCCGGTCGGCGACTTTCTGCGGCGCGATCTCCGAATTCCAGGCGAGGAAGAAGAAGGCGAGGCCGAGAATGATGAAAAGCGTGATGATCGTAGAGAGAACGCGAATGGCTCGCATTGCGGATCAGGCCCTCCCAGCCGCGCAAACCGATCCGGTCAAACGCGGGGGAGGAATTAAAGTTCCCGCAATATGAGAATTTTTATGCGCGCCTGATGGCCTTGCGCGCCGGCTTCTGTTCCGGCCGGACTACGCGCAGAGCATCGTTTTCGGCAGCGCGCATCAGCCGGCCGGTACGGCGCAGCATCTCGATCAGCTCATTCCCATCCGCCGAGGCGCGTGTTCTTTCCAACTGCTCGTATTCGGCGGCGGCCTGCTGCCAGTGAGCGCCGCCGCGATCATGCGGGCGGCCCTCTTCTTCCCAGATGGAATAGGCGCGCTGATTGATCCAATCGTCTTTGCTACGGCTCATGGTATCCAACTGAAATATGTAATTTAATCTACAGAGGAGACTGCCAGAGCAGACTTACGGAGTCGTTACTTGCGCATGTAAAATCCGAGCAAGAATTGTTTGTCGCGGGGCCTTAGTTTTTACGCTCGGCAAGCTCGATGATGATGCCGTCGGGATCGCGCACGAAGGCCACCTTGTGCAGCACTTCGGGATTGTAGGTGAAACGCGGCCGCTCCTTGAGATCGACGCCGGCCGCCTCGAGTTTGGCAAAGGTTTCATCGACGCTTGCGTAAAGGAAAGTCAGATGCCGGAGCCCGGCGGTGTCGTCGGGCACATCGACCGCCCGCTTGGCGCCATTCACCGGCGCGATGATCTCCAGCATGCCGCCGCCGGCATCGAGAAAGGCGAGATCCGAGCCGTCATCGGTCTTCTTCCTGAGATGCAGCGTCAGGCCGAGAAGATCGCAATAAAATGCAACGGCCTGGTCCATATTGCTGACGGTCATGCCGACATGTTCGAAGGATTTCAGCATTGCGAACGGGGCCTCCTCTCCCCGGGTACATGTTTGAAAGCCGGTCTCGACCCTAGCCGCTGAGAGCTCTGCCGCAAGTCCGAAATCTAGCCTTTCAACCAAACGTGCAGTCTGTTTTTCCGGCAACCGGCCTTGCCGCCGCGGAGCGAATGTGATCGATTTCCGGCGCTGCTGGAGGGCGGCAATCAGATGATAAAATGAGCGATCGCTCATCAGCATTGGAGGGCTCATCATGTCTCAGCTTCTCGACGCCGCCGCCTCGGCCGGTCTCTTCGTCGGCCGCGTCTGGAACCCCAAGGTTTCAGGCCCGTCGATCGTCACCATCCGCGACGGACAGCTGATCGACATCACCTCCAGGGATGCACCGACGCTGAGCGCGCTTCTCGAGCGGGACGATCCGGCCGCCTTCGTACGCGCCGCGAAGGGTGAAGCGATCGGCACGCTCGAAGATGTTTCCAAGAACAGCAGCGGCAAGCCCGATGCATCGAAGCCCTATCTCCTGGCGCCCGCAGACCTGCAGGCGATCAAAGCCTGCGGCGTCACCTTCGCGCAGTCGATGATCGAGCGCGTCATCGAGGAAAAGGCGGCCGGCAATCCCGACCGCGCCGCCTCGATCCGCGACCGCGTCGGCGCGCTGATCGGCGGCAGCCTTGCCAATATCAAGGCCGGCTCGCCGGAAGCCGCCAAGGTCAAGCAGGCGCTGATCGAAGAAGGCATGTGGTCGCAATATCTGGAAGTCGGCATCGGCCCGGATGCCGAGGTCTTCACCAAGTCGCCGGTACTGTCCTCGGTCGGCTGGGGTGCGGATGTCGGCCTGCACCCGATCTCCACCTGGAACAATCCGGAGCCGGAAATCGTGCTCGCGGTAAACAGCCGCGGCGAGATCAAGGGCGCGACGCTCGGCAACGACGTCAATCTGCGCGATGTCGAGGGCCGCTCGGCGCTGCTGCTCGGCAAGGCGAAGGACAACAACGCCTCCTGCTCGATCGGCCCGTTCATCCGCCTGTTCGACCAGAGCTTCACGCTGGATGACGTGCGCAAGGCCGAGCTCGACCTCAAGGTAACCGGCGAGGACGGCTTCGTGCTGCATGGCAAGAGCTCGATGTCGAAGATCAGCCGCGACCCGGCCGATCTCGTCAAGCAGACCTGCGGCGCCCATCACCAGTATCCTGACGGCTTCATGCTGTTCCTCGGCACGCTGTTTGCGCCAACGCAGGATCGCGATGCCAAGAACCAGGGCTTTACCCACAAGGTCGGTGATATCGTCGAGATTTCCTCGGCGGGGCTTGGGACGCTGGCCAATACCGTGCGCCTCTCCACCGAATGCCCGCCCTGGACCTTCGGCATCTCGGCGCTGATGGGCAATCTCGCAAAGCGCGGTCTCCTCTGACCGCCGATTGCCCTGCGCCGGAAAATCGGGTTAGAACCGTGCCATGAACGACAACGTCATCAAATTCAAAAAGCCGAACAAGCCGAAGCCCCCGCGCCAGATCAACCCGGCGCTGCGCAAGCTGATCGTGGTGCTGACCATCGTGGTCCTCTTCGCCATCGCCTGGGCCTATTTCAACTATTTCGGCGCCCAGCCGGGCGTTTGAGATTCACGGGCGCGGCCAGGCCATCATCGCGACATCGATCATATGATGGAGCGCGCTGCTGTCTGCGCCGGCATTCGGGAAATTCAGCACTGCCTGCAGCACGCCGAGATAGTACCAGGCGAGCGCCTCCACATCCGCATCCCGGCTGAGCTCGCCCGCGGCAATTGCCTGGCGCAGTAGCGCAGCGAAGATCTGCCGCTGATCGGCTGCCGCCTGCAGGGCCGCCGCCTGCCCTTCTGCGCTCAACTCACCCTTTTCCACGCAGCTTCGGGCAATCAGGCAGCCGGCCGGACGGCCCATCGGCTGTTCCGGCACGAAGCCGCGCAGGATCGCCTCGACGGCGCCGCGTGCGGAGGGCGCCTCAGCGCTGTTCATGCGCGCGAGCACGCGCCGCGTATAGGCCGCCAGCGCCTCGCGAAACAGTCCGCCCTTGTCGCCGAAGCGTTGATAGATGCTTGAGCGCGAAAGGCCGGTCGCCTCCGTCAGGTCGCTGATCGAGGCCGCCGCATAGCCCTGGCGCCAGAAGACGATCAGGGCGGCATCGATAACGGCAGCCTCGTCGAATTGCGGTTTTCCGCTCATGCATCCTCGCTTGACATCTTGGAACGATCGGTTCAACAATAATGGAACAGTCGTTCCAAGATACATAGGTTGTGCCCCCATGCCAAACGAATCTTTGCAATCCGCTTTGACCAGCCGCATCGCAATCGCCGGTTCCACCGGCCGCGTCGGCGCCGAACTTACCCGGCTTCTGACCGCTGATCCCATCACCCCCGTGGCGCTAACCCGCCGGCCCGACGCCACCGGCATAGCCGAAGGCGCGGAGATCGCCGTCGTCGATTTCGACCGGCCGGAGACTTTAGCGTCAGCGCTTTCGGGTGCGGACCGTCTGTTTCTCTAGCATGGCACCTCTCCGCGGCAGGTGGCCAACGAGATCGCACTGATCGATGCCGCCGTTGGCGCCGGGGTGCGCCATATCGTCAAGCTCTCGGCACTCGGCCCGGCAACCCGGCTCAACCCCTTCGCCTGGCACATGGAGATCGAGGCGCATCTCGCGCGCCAGCCGGTCGCCTCCACCGTGCTGCGGCCATCCGCCTTTCCCGATATCCTGAAACGGTCGGCGGCCGAGATCGCTACCGGAGAATGGGCGGGCGCGGCCGGAAACGGCCGGGTGAATTTCATCGACACCGCCGACATTGCAAGAGCGGCACGCGCCGCCCTGTTGGAAGAAGTATGGCCGTGGTCGCAGCGCGCCTATCATCTGACGGGTTCGCGCGCCTGGACGATGGCGGAAGTCGCCGCCGAGCTTTCCGCCCAGCTCGGACGGCCAGTCACTTACGGACATCGCTCGCCGGAAGAACAGCATGCGGCACTTTTGGCAGGCGGTCTGCCGCCCTTCGTCGCCGAACTGCTGCTCGGTCTCGACCAGGTCTTCCGCGAATCCGTTCTCGGCGAGACGACCTCGACCGTCGAGGCGCTGACCGGCACGCCGCCGAAGAGCCTGCCGCAATGGCTGAAGGAGAACCTCGCCGCCTTCCGCTGAGCCGCGCTCGACGAGGCTTAAGCCGGCTGCAGATCGCAGCCGGCTGCTGGTTACCAATTGAACGTCAGCTTGCCCATCACCGTGCGCCCGTCGCCATAGGTGCAGCCGAACGAGCTGCAGCTGGCGATATAGTCCTTGTCGGCAAGGTTGCGGAAATTGAGCGAGGCGGTGACGCCTTCCTTCCTGTAGGTCAGCGCCGCATCGAAGAGGGTGACGGCGTCGAGGTTGTAGACGTTCGCGGCGTCGCCATAGCGCTGACCGACATAGCGAACGCCGCCGCCAACACCGAAGCCTTCCAGGGCGCTGCCCTCTTTGAAGCTGTAATCCAGCCACAGGCTCGCAGCGTTCAGCGGCACGTTATCAAGACGGTTGCCAGCCGTCGAACCGCCAACGATTTCGCTGTCCGTATAACTATATGCCGCCCGCAGGTTCAGCCCGTCCATCAAGCTCGCAACACCCTCGAGTTCGAGACCCTGGACATGAACTTCGCCAATCTGCTGCGTCCTGCTTCCCGCCGGCGTTAAGACCGTCGTCGAGACGTTCTTTTGGCGGAGATCGTAGACTGCCGCAGAGAAGAAGCCGTCCCAGCCTTCCGGCTGATACTTGACGCCGATCTCCACCTGCTTGCCTTCAGTCGGAACCGGGTTCGCCAAGCTGGTGGACGGCGCGACCGGTTCGAACGACGTGCTGTAGCTGATGTAAGGCGCAATGCCGTTGTCGAACACATATCCCAAACCGACCCGGCCGGTTAGCTTATGATCGTCCTGATCAAGCGATCGAGGGTTCGGCGATGTTGGCGTGGGAACCACGCCCGGCAGGCCATTGAAGGACGTTCCATCGGTGCTCGCCCAATCCTGACGCAGCCCGAAGGTTGCCCGCCAGTTGTTGTAGGCAAGTTCGTCCTGAATGTAGATGCCGATCTGGGACAGGTCGCTGTTGACTAGCGTGTTGGTGGTCGGAGAGATCAGGCTGATCGGCCCGCCATAGACGGGATTTAGGATATCGAGCGGCGTTGCCTGGAAGAACCGGGTATGCACATTGTTGCTGAAATAGCGGTAGTCGAGACCGACAAGCAGCTTGTGCTCGACATCGCCCGTCTCGAACTCGCCGAGCAGGTTGTTGTCGACGTTGAACGTGTTCAGCAACTCATCCTGGAATGTCGCGTTGCGCCGGATGGAATGTCCGTCCGCGCCGACGCCTCCATTTATCGAAGACATCCCCAGCGCCTGATAGTTCCAGTCGAAATTCGAGTAGCGAAGGTTCTGGCGGAAGGTCCAGGTGTCGTTGAGGCGGTGCTCGAATTCATAACCGAGATTGGTCAGCGTCCGGTTGGAATGATCGAAACTCTTGTCGCCGACATAGAAGTCGCGGCCGAGCGTATCGGCGAAGAGCGCCGGGACGCCGGACGGCGTGCTTGGATTGTCGTGCTGCACGCTCGTCAGGATCGTCAGCTTGGTGTCTTCGTCGGGCTGCCAGGTGAAAGCGGGGGCGATGAAATAGCGGTCGTTGTCGAGCTCATCGACCTGCGCGCTTGCGGTGCGGGCCAGACCCGTGACGCGATAGGCGAAGTCCGAGCCGTCGGTGACCGGGCCACCGACGTCGAAATAGGTGCCATAGGTATCGTAGCTGCCGAACTGCAAGCCGACCTCGCCGAAGCTGTCGAAGGTCGGGCGCTTGCTGATCAGGTTGATTATGCCGCCCGGATTACCCTGGCCGAACATCACGGAGGCCGGGCCGCGCAGCACTTCGATGCGCTCCAGCTGGTAGGGATCGATCGCCGGCGCGCCGGCCGTGCGCATCAGTCTCAGACCATTCAAATATTGCGACTGGCGGCCATCGAAGCCGCGAATGCGCGGCGCGTCGAAGCGCGGATCCGAGCCCCCCGGCTGACTGACGACGCCGGGCGTATAGTCGAGCGCCTGGCCGACGGTCTGGGCGTTCTGTGCCTTCAGCTGATCGGCCGTGATCACCGAGATCGACTGCTGCGTTTCAAGGATCGGGGTTCCCGTCTTCGTCGCCGTCGAGCTAGCCTTGGCGACGAAGCCCTTTACAGGCGCCTTCGGATCTTCTTTGGTCTGACCCTGCACGGTGATCGGCGCAAGCTCGGTGGCCTCCTGTGCAAAGGCCGCGGCCGGAAGAAGCGCTGCTGCGCAAACGGTGGACAGCAGGACGAGCGAAACATTCTTCAGGCGCACGGCAACCTCATGGAGACCCGGACGGGGGCGATCCGTCTAAAAACTTGACAATCTCAGTCACGTTACTAGACGGATTCATTTCGATGATCCAATAAGGTCGTCAGCGTTTTTCATAAGCGCAGATTATGAAAAGAGGTGGTATTTGGTCAGTAGTGCAGCTCTCGAGCTCAGGCATCTGAGATATTTCGTGGCTCTCGCCGAGGAGCAGAATTTCGAGCGCGCCGCGGCGCGGCTCGGGATTGCGCAGCCGGGTCTCAGCCAGCAGATCATCAAGCTCGAGGCGCTGTTAGGCGTATCGCTTCTGGATCGCAGCCGCCGCTCGCTGCGCCTGACCCGGCCGGGACTGGAGCTCGCAGAGCAGGGCCGGCGTGTTCTCGGACTTGCGGAAAGCGCCGTCGAGGCTGTCCACCGGGCGGCGAAAGGCGATCTCGAGCGCGTCGCCGTCGGCTATGTCGCTTCGGCGGCCTATTCCGGCGTGCTCGGCGATGCGTTGTCGAAGTTCAAGGCGTCGCGGCCCGGAGTCGAGTTTCAGCTGATCGAGATCGAAATGCGCCAGCAGCTGGAAAAGATCGCCGACAAGACGCTCGATCTCGGCTTCATCCGCCCACCGATTGCGCTGCCAGCGGGGCTGGCGGCCGAGATCGCCATGCGCGAGGAATTCGTCGTGGCGCTGCCGGCGAACCACGCTCACGCGGCATCGCCGTCCGTCGCGCTGAAATCCCTGGCCGGCGAAGTCTTCATCACGCCGCGCCAGCCGCCCGATGTCGGCTTTCACCGCAATACGATCGCCGCCTGCCGGGAAGCGGGTTTCGAGCCGGATATCAACAGCTCCGGCCGCGACTTCATCACCATCGCCAGCATGGTCGTGCTCGGCACCGGCGTGGCGCTGGTGCCACGCTCGTTCCAATGCGTGCAGCTGCCGGGAATTGCCTATACCAGGCTGAAGGGCTGCTCGGTCACCTCGGACCTGGCGATCGCCTACCGGAAAGTCGAGCCCTCGCCGATCATCAAGAGCTTCATCGCCCATTTCAAGAAGAGCCTGTCGCGCGACGAGGACAGCTTCTGAGACGGATCAGGTATTGCGCCTGATCCCCTGCAGGAGGTCGAGCACCGAATTTGCGGCGTCGAGCACATTGGTGCCGGGGCCGAAGACCGCGGCGACGCCGTGGTCGGTCAAGAACTGATAGTCCTGCCGCGGAATGACGCCGCCGCAGACGACGATGACATCGCCGCCGCCCTTGGCCTTCAGCGCATCGACCAGCTGCGGCAACAGCGTCTTGTGGCCGGCGGCCAGCGACGAGACGCCGATGACATTGACCTTCTCGCTCAGCGCCATGCCGGCCGCCTCATCCGGCGTCTGGAACAGCGGCCCGGCCAACACATCGAAACCGACATCGCCGAAGGCCGAGGCGATCACCTTGGCGCCGCGGTCGTGTCCATCCTGGCCGAGCTTGGCGACCATGATCTTCGGCTTGCGGCCAAGGCTGACGCTGATATCCGCCATGCGGGCCTTCAGAGTTTCGAGTTCCGGCTGGTCGCGATAGGCTTCGCCATAGACATCCTTGATCACCTCAGGCACCGCTCCATGGTCGCCGAAGATCTGTCGCATCGCATCCGATATCTCGCCGACGGTGGCGCGTGCCCGCGCCGCCTCGACGGCAGCGGCAAGCAGGTTGCCCTCTTCGTTGCGGGCAACTTCGGAGAGCGTTTCCAGCGTCTCACGCACCTTGCCGCTGTCGCGGCGGCGGCGGGTGTCCTCGATGCGCTTGACCTGCGCGGCGCGCACCGCGGCATTGTCGATCGCCAGGATTTCCAGCTCTTCCTCAGTTTCCAGCCGGTATTTATTGACGCCGACGATCACCTCGTCGCCCTTGTCGACCGCCGCCTGGCGGCGCGTCGCGGCCTCCTCGATCAGCCGCTTCGGCAGGCCCTCGTTGACGGCCTTCGTCATGCCGCCGAGCGCCTCGACCTCCTCGATCAGCGCCCAGGCCTTGTCGGCGAGTTCCTTGGTCAGGCTCTCGACATAATAGGAGCCTGCGAGGGGGTCGACGACCTTGGTGACGCCGGTCTCGTGCTGCAGGATCAGCTGCGTGTTGCGGGCAATGCGGGCGGAGAATTCCGTCGGCAGCGCGATCGCCTCGTCGAAGGAATTGGTGTGCAGCGACTGCGTGCCGCCGAGCACTGCCGACATCGCCTCGAAGGCGGTTCTGACGATATTGTTGTAGGGATCCTGCTCCTGCAGCGAGACGCCCGACGTCTGGCAGTGCGTGCGCAGCATCAGCGACGACGCCTTCTTCGGCTCGAATTCCTCCATGATCTTCGTCCAGAGCAGACGGGCGGCACGCAGCTTGGCGGCCTCCATGAAGAAATTCATGCCGATCGCGAAGAAGAAGGAGAGGCGGCCGGCGAAGTCGTCGACGTTCAGGCCCTTGGCGATCGCGGCGCGGACATATTCGCGCCCATCGGCCAGCGTGAAGGCGAGTTCTTGCACCAGCGTCGCGCCGGCTTCCTGCATGTGATAGCCGGAGATCGAGATCGAGTTGAACTTCGGCATCTCCCTGGCCGTATACTCGATGATATCCGCCACGATCCGCATCGAGGGTTCGGGCGGATAGATATAGGTGTTGCGGACCATGAACTCCTTGAGGATATCGTTCTGGATGGTCCCCGAGAGCTCGGAACGCGACACGCCCTGCTCTTCGCCGGCAACGATGAAGGAGGCGAGGATCGGGATGACGGCGCCGTTCATCGTCATCGACACCGAGATCTTTTCGAGCGGAATGCCGTCGAACAGGATCTTCATGTCCTCGACGCTGTCGATCGCCACGCCGGCCTTGCCGACATCGCCCTCGACCCGCGGATGGTCGCTGTCATAGCCGCGATGGGTGGCGAGATCGAAGGCGACCGACACGCCCTGCTGACCGGCGGCGAGCGCCTTGCGGTAGAAGGCGTTGGAGGCTTCGGCGGTCGAGAACCCGGCATACTGGCGGATTGTCCAGGGACGTCCGGCATACATTGTGGCACGCGGTCCGCGGATGAAGGGCGCGAGGCCCGGCATGCTGTCCAGATGATCGGCGGAGGCAAGATCGCCTGCGGCATAGAGCGGCTTGACGTCGATGCCCTCAGGCGTCTTCCAGACGAGCGTCTCCGGCGAGGCTTTCAGTTCCTTCTCGGCCAAAGCCTGCCAATCGCCAACCGTCTTCTTCGTCATGTCATCCTCCGGCATGTCATTGCGCCGCACGCTATCACCTGGAACGCATGCGGCGCGATAGGGCCTTAGGATAATTTACGCCGGGCTCGACGTCACGCGTGGGCGCGCCCGGTCATGCGTGAGCGTGCTTCGGAATCTTCGGCAGGAAGATCGTCAGCAGGCCGAGCAGCGGCAGGTAGGAGCAGATGCGATAGACGAATTCGATGCCGTGGCTATCTGCAAAATCGCCGAGGAAGGCCGCACCGAGACCGCCGGCTCCAAAGGCGAAGCCGAAGAACACGCCGGCGATCAAGCCGACACGTCCCGGCACCAGCTCCTGCGCGAAGACGACGATTGCCGAGAAGGCGGAGGCGAAGATCAGGCCGATGACGACGCTGAGCACGCCGGTCCAGAACAGGTTCGCATAGGGCAGCATCAGCGCGAAGGGAATGACGCCGAGGATCGAGAACCAGATGACGAAGCGGGCGCCGAGACGGTCGCCGATCGGGCCGCCGAGGAAGGTGCCGACGGCAACGGAACCGAGGAACAGGAAGAGCATCAGCTGCGCCTGCTGAACGCCGAGCTGGAAGCGGTCGATCACATAGAAGGTGAAATAGCTGGAGACGCTTGCCATGTAGACGTTCTTGGTCGCGGTCAGCAGCACGAGGATGAGCAGGGCGACGACGACCTTGTTCTGCGGCAGCGGCAGCGTGCGGCTGACGGCGGGCTTGCCGGCATTCTGGCGGCGGTGGCTCATGTACCAGTTACCGACCCAGCCGAGCACGATCATGCCGACGAGCGCGATGCCCGACAGCCAGGAGACGCTGTGCTGGCCGAGCGGGAAGACGATGAAGGCGGCAATCAGCGGGCCGATCGCCTGGCCGGCATTGCCGCCGACTTGGAAGAAGGACTGTGCGAAGCCGTGGCGACCGCCGGAGGCCAGACGCGCGACGCGCGAGGATTCCGGATGGAAGACGGCCGAACCGAAGCCGATCAGGCTGGCGGCGACGAGCAGCAGCTCGAAGCTGCCGGCATTGCCGAGCAGGATCAGGCCGCAGAAGGTGCTCGCCATGCCGACCGGTAGCGAATAGGGCATCGGCCAGCGATCGGTAAAGATGCCGACGAAGGGCTGCAGCAGCGACGCCGTGACCTGGAAGGTCATCGTCAGCAGGCCGATCTGCACGAAGTCGAGGTTATAATTGGCCTTGAAGAGCGGATAGAGCGACGCAAGAAGCGACTGCATGATGTCGTTCAGCATGTGGCAGAAGCTGACTGCCATCAGGATCGACATTGTCGTCTTCTGGAAACGCGGCGCGGTTTCGCTCACTACGGCCATAGGTATTCCTCCTGCAGCAAAGATTTGTGCTGCGGTCATGTGCTGAAGAAATGGAAGCGTTCGGGATCGGGGGCTGATGGGCTCGATGGCGTTCGCTGACAGAGCATGTATCGCAACTTCTCTTTGCGGCACAGCCCGCTTTGGGCAGGAGCGGTACGCCGATGCCTAAATTTTGCGCGGCTGCGCCATTTTTGCTTCGGCTGTTTCGCCGGCGCGCGGTTTGCATGTCGCGGCCTTCCTGAAGTAAGGGGTATCGAAACGCAAATTCAGGGAACCGCATGCAGGCACCGACGTCTTCACCCGCTCTCGAAGTCAGCACCATCAGCCGCAGCTTCGGCGCTCAAGCTGCCCTTTCCGGACTGTCGCTGACTGTCAATCGCGGGGAGATCGTCACGCTGGTCGGCCATTCCGGCTGCGGCAAGTCGACCCTGCTGCGCGTCATCGCCGGGATCGAACGGCCGGATGCCGGCTCCGTGCGGCTCGACGGCGAGGAAGTATCCGGGCCGCAGCGTTTCGTCGAGCCGGAGGCACGCAATATCGGCTTCGTGTTTCAGGACTACGCGCTCTTTCCGCATCTGACGGCGATGGAGAATATCCTCTTCGGTCTGCGCAAGCGCCCAAAGGCCGAGGCAGCAGCGATGGCCGACGAGGTCGTCCGCATTGCCGGGATCGCCCATCTGACCGATCGTTATCCGCATATGCTCTCGGGCGGCGAGCAGCAGCGTGTGGCGCTGGCCCGGGCGCTTGCCCCGCGGCCGCGTATCCTTCTGATGGATGAGCCCTTCTCCAATCTCGACCAGGGTCTTCGCGACCAGGTGCGCGGCGAGACGATCGCGCTGATCCGCTCGCTCGGCACCACCGCGATCATCGTCACCCACGATCCGCAGGAAGCATTGTCGGCCGGTGACCGTGTCGTGCTGATGCGCGCCGGTGAGATCGTCCAGCAGGGCTCCGGCTACGACCTGCACGACCGGCCGAACTGCGCCTATGCCGCCGATTTCTTCTCCCCCTCCAACAAGATCCCCGGGGTCAACAGGAACGGGCGGATGGAAACGGCGATCGGCAGCTTTGCCCACGAGCTCGATCTCAAAGAGCAGGACGCGGCCATGGTCTTTATCCGGCTTCAGGACGTCGCGGTCTCGCTCGGCGACGGCGCCATCGCCGCCAGGATCGAGGGACGGGCCTTCCACGGCGAGGTCGAGGAACTGACGCTTGCGGTCGATGGCCTTGCCGCACCACTGAAGGCGCGGACCATGCGGCGCCTGCCGGAGACAGCGCGTGCGGTGACGATTTCGGTCGAAAACGCCCGCGTCTTCGCTTCCATCTGAGAGCCATCCGCACATCACGTCTTCGTGATGCTTCGGCTTAAAACTTGACTATCATCCTCAAGAACTGCAGCTACGGGGCACATTCATTTACGGGGGTAGATATGATGCAAGTTAAAATGTCTGCGGCATTCGCCGCTGTTTCTCTATGCGCTCTTCCGGTCACTGTTTCGGCCGCCGAGCTCAATCTCTACACGACAAGAGAGCCGGCGCTGATCGCGCCGCTTCTGGAAGCCTACACGGCAAAGACCGGCACCAAGGTCAACACCGTGTTCCTGAAGGATGGTCTTGCCGAACGCGTGGCAAGCGAAGGCGAAGCCTCTCCGGCAGATATCCTGATGGCCGTCGACGCCGGCAATCTGGTCGATCTCGCCGAAAAGGGCGTCACCCAGCCGATCGAATCCGCAACGCTCAACGCCGCCATTCCGGAACAGCTTCGCGATGCGAAGGGCTACTGGTTCGGCCTGTCGATGCGCGCCCGCGTGCTCTACGCGGCCAAGGATGTCGACCTGACCGCCTTCAACTATGAAGATCTCGCCGATCCCAAGTGGAAGGGCAAGATCTGCATCCGGTCCGGCCAGCATCCGTACAACACGGCGCTGTTTGCCGACTACATCGCCCATTACGGCGAAGCCGAAACCGAGAAGTGGCTTTCCGGCGTCAAGGACAACCTCGCCCGCAAGGCGGCCGGTGGTGACCGCGACGGCGCGAAGGACATCCTCGGCGGCGTCTGCGACATCGCAATCGCCAACTCCTACTATGTCGGCCTCATGCGCTCCGGTAAGGGCGGCGAGGATCAGGTGAAGTGGGGCGAGGCGATCAAGGTTGTCCTGCCGACCTTCAAGAACGGCGGCACGCAGGTCAACATCAGCGGTGCGGCTGTTGCAAAGCACGCGCCGAACAAGGCCGAAGCCGTGAAGCTTCTCGAATATCTCGTCTCCGACGAGGCGCAGAAGATCTATGCTGAAGCCAACTACGAATATCCGGTCAAGGCTGGCGCCTCGGTCGATCCGATCATCGCCTCCTTCGGCGAGTTGAAGATCGACAGCAAGCCGCTTGCCGAGATCGTCGGCTACCGCAAGGAGGCGAGCGCGCTCGTCGACAAGGTCGGTTTCGACAACTAAGGCGATCGGGGGCGCTGCTTAAGTGGCGCCCCTTCCCTTCCCGGATGATCGCATGTCCCTGATATCAGCGGCAAACCGCCCGGCGAGGCGGCCCGTCAGCGCCTGGCTTTCCGGAGCCGGGCTTGTTGCATTTCTCGTGCTTCTGCCCTTCGGCGGCCTTGCCTTCGAGGCCTTCAAGGGCTCGCCATCGCTCTGGAGCCATCTGTTCTCCACCATCCTGCCGGTCGCGCTTGCCGATACCGTGATCCTGCTTGCCGGCGTCGGGCTGATGACGGCAGCAATCGGCACGCTGACGGCCTGGCTGGTGACGGCCTATGATTTTCCCGGCCGCCGCATTCTCGAATGGGCGCTGCTGCTGCCGCTCGCGGTGCCGACCTACATCATCGCCTATGCCTATCTCGATATCCTGCACCCGATCGGCGCCGTGCAGGGCGCGATCCGCTGGATGCTCGGCTACGAGAGCCCGCGGCAGTTCCGCCTGCCGGATATCCGCTCGATGACCGGCTGCATCCTGCTGCTCGGCATCGTTCTCTATCCCTATGTCTACATCCCCGTCAGGGCGATGTTCCTGACGCAGTCGGCTAATCTCATCGAGGCCGGGCGGATGCTCGGCATAACCAGGCGCGGCGTCTTCTGGCACATCGCTCTGCCGCTCGCCCGCCCGGCCGTTGCCGTCGGCGTCAGCCTGGCGCTGATGGAGACGCTGAACGATGTGGGTGCCGCCGAATTCCTTGGTGTGCGAACGCTGACCGTCTCGATCTATACGACCTGGATCACCCGCACCGACCTGCCCGGCGCCTCTCAGATTGCGCTGGCGTTGCTTTTCATCGTCGTGGCGCTGATCGCCATCGAGCGCTGGGCGAGGCGCAATCAGCGCTATGCCACCGACAGCCGCCGCAGCCGCGGCCTGCAGCCGCAAAAAGTGTCTCGGCCGAAGGGCATGCTGCTCTCGGCTCTCGGCTTCCTGCCGGTTATCCTCGGCTTCGGCGCGCCGGCTATCTATCTGGCTTCCGAAGCCTGGAAGCGCTTCCGCTTCGCCGGCGTTTCCGCCAATTTCCTCAGCGAAGCGGTCAACACCGTGCTCTTCGCCTCGATCGCCACAGCCGCCGCCATCCTTCTCGGCCTGATGCTCGCCTATGCCGCCCGTCTGCGGCCCGGTACCGGCTCGTCGTCACTGCTGCGCCTTGCCGCAACCGGCTATGCCGCGCCCGGCACTGTCGTCGCGATCGGCGTTCTGATCGTTCTCGGCAGCGCCGACCGGCTGATCTTTCATGCCGGTGCGCAATGGTTCGGCATCGCCACTGGACTGTTCTTCATGGGGTCCGGCGCGGCGCTCGTCTATGCGCTGACGGTCCGCTTCCTGGCGATTTCGGCGGGTGGTATCGACGCCGGATTGGCGCGCATTCCCGTCTCGCTCGACCACGCATCGCGCACGCTGGGACAGACGCCGTCAGGCACGTTCCGCCTCGTGCATCTGCCACTGTCGAAGACGGCGATCGCCGCTGCCGCGCTTCTTGTCTTCGTCGATTGCGTCAAGGAATTGCCAGCGACGCTGCTTTTGCGCCCGCTGAATGTCGAGACCTTCGCCACGCATCTCTACGGCGAGGCGGCTCGAGGCACCTATGAGGAGGCCTCGATCGCGGCGCTCGCGATCGTGCTCGTCAGCCTCCTGCCGGTCATCCTGCTCTCGCGGGTCGGCAGTATCAGGCGCTGAAAGACGCCCGCGCGTTCTCCACGCGGGCGCCTGATCTTAGCCTTCGCGCTCGAAGAGCGCGTCGGTTTCCTGCCACAGAGCCTCGGGGATCGGCAGTTTCGCCCAGTCGAGATTCTGCGCGATCCGTTCCGGCCGGCTCATGCCGAGAACGGCCGCTGAGACCTGCGGATTGCGGAAGGCGAACTGGATCGCCGCCGCCTGCAGCGGAACGCCGTGACGCGTGCAGATCTCCTCGATCCGCTTTGCCCTTGCGACCACATGCTCGGGCGGCGCGCCATAATCGAAGGTCGTTCCCGAGCTTGCGGGGCCTGTTGCGAGAATGCCCGAATTGAACACCCCGGCAACGACGATCTCGACGCCCTGGCGCTGTGCTTCCGGCAAAAGGTCGGCCTCGGCGGCCCGGTCGAGCAGGGTGTAGCGCCCGGCCATCATCACCGCATCGAGCGCGCAGGCCTTGATGAACCGCGTCGCGACGTCGCTCTCGTTGACACCGACACCGATCGCCTTGATGTGACCGGCCTTGCGGAGATCGGCGAGCGCCCGATAGCAGCCCTCGACGGCCTCGTTGAAGCGCCGCTCATAGGCATCGCCATGGGTGAAGCGGTCGACATCATGGATATAGACCAGATCGAAATCGGCAATACCCAGCCGGCTCGCCGACTGCTCCAGCGAGCGCATCGTTCCGGCATAGCTGTAGTCGAAGACCGGCTTGAGCCGCAGCGGCGAGGCCCAGAGACCGTAATCGACCGCCTCGCCATAGGGCGGCGCCATATAGCGGCCGGCCTTGGTCGAGACGGTGACGGTCTTGCGATCGATGGTCCGCAGGAAGGTGCCGAGACGCAATTCGCTCAGCCCATGGCCATAGAGCGGCGCGGTATCGAAATAGCGCATCCCGCCTCCATAGGCCGCAGCCAGCACTTCGGCCGCCTGCGCCTCGGTGACGTCGCGATAGAGCGTCCCGATACCACTCGCGCCAAAGCCGAGGCGCGAGGCAAAGCCGATCTTGCTCGAGGTCTTAGCGTCAGTCATGCCTTGCGCTCCTGAAAGCCGGGGAGACGATAGGCCTCGATGGCGTTCAGCCCGAAGATCCGCTCCCGCTCAGCGCTGGAAAGATCGTTGAGGCATTCCTGCAGCGCCTCGACAACGCGGTCGTAGCTCGCCGCGACGAGGCAGACCGGCCAGTCGGTGCCGAACATGCAGCGATCCGTGCCGAAGACATCGAGCACCTCATGGACATAGGGCTTGAGATCCTCAGGCGTCCAGCTCTGCCAGTTCGCTTCGGTGACCATGCCCGATAGCTTGCACCAGACGTGATCGCGTTGCCCCCTGAACTGCCGGATCAGCACCGCCCATTCGTCAAAACCGCGATTGCGGATTTCGGGCTTCGAAATGTGGTCGAGCACGAAGCGCATCTCGGGGAAGGCCTGCGCCGTCGTGATGCAGGAGGGCAGCTGCGGCAGGTTCGGCACCAGATCGTAGACCAGACCCGAAGCCTGGACGGCCAGCAGTCCGGCCTTCACATCGGCGCGCAGCAGCCAGTTCGGATCGCTCTCCGTCTGGATCAGGTGGCGCACGCCGACCAGCCATTTGCCTTCGGGCGAAGACTTGAGTTCGGCAAGCGTCTGGCCGAGCTTCGGGTCGGTCAGGTCCACCCAACCGACGACGCCGGCGACGAAATCCGTGGCTTCGGCCGTGCGGATGAAATCCCAGGTCTCGCCGAGATCGTTCCAGGTCTGGACAAGGACGGTGCCGGAGACGCCGTTTTTCTGCAGCGCCGGGCGAAGATCATCAGGCTCGAAGACGCGGTTGATCGGCTCGAACGGGCCGCTCAGCCAGCCATAGTCGCCGCCGCTGGCGGGGTCCCAGAAGTGATGATGGGAATCGATGATAGGGCTCGTCATGGCTGAAATCCCCTACCAGCGCTGATGCACATACTGCTTGATGTAGGTGTCGTAGATCGACTTGATCTGCTGCATCGCGCTGTCGGAAATGGCCGGAAGACCGGCGGCCTCGGCATTCGAACTCGCCTGCGCCGGATTGCGCGCACCCGGGATCGCCACCGTCACGGCGTCGAACATCAGGATCCAGCGCAGCGCGAATTTCGCCATGGTCGTATCGCCAGAAACCAGCGGACGAACCTTCTCGACGGCTTCGAGACCGACCTCATAGGGCACGCCGGAGAAAGTCTCGCCGACATCGAAGGCCTCGCCGTTGCGGTTGAACAGGCGATGATCGTTGGCTTCGAACTTGGTGTCCTTCTTGAACTTGCCGGATAGAAGGCCGCTTGCCAGCGGCACGCGGGCAATGATCGCCACCTTCTTTTCCAGAGCCTGCTTGAAGAAATGCTCGATCGGGCGCTGGCGGAAGGCATTGAAGATGATCTGGACGCTGACGACGCCAGGATATTCGATCGCCTTCAGCGCTTCCTCGACACGCTCAACGCTGACGCCGTAGTTGCGGATCTTGCCCTGTTCGACAAGGCGGTCGAGCCGGCCGAAGACCTCCGGGTGATAGTAGAGATCCGTCGGCGGGCAATGCAGCTGCACGAGATCGAGGCAATCCGTCTCAAGGTTCTTCAGGCTGCGATCGATCCAGCCGTCGAGGTTTTCTGCGCTGTAGCCCTCGACCGATTGTTGCGGCAGGCGACGCCCGGCCTTGGTGGCGATGAACGGACGCGCGCCGCCCCGCTCTTTCATCACCTTGGCAATCAGCCGCTCCGAATGGCCGTCGCCATAGACATCGGCCGTATCGATGAAGGTGACGCCGGTATCGAGAGCGGCGTGAAGGGCGGCAAGCGCCTCCTCGTCATTCACTTCCCCCCATGCTGCGCCGATCGCCCAGGCGCCAAAGCCGATCTCGCTGACCTTCCGGCCGGTGCGGCCGAATTCCTTGGTTCGCATAACTCACTCCCTCGTTTTGCGGTGGCCGGCACACCGGCGCCGCTTGGTTGGACTTGCTTGACATTCTCCGTCAACCCAATTATCAGAAAACAGGGTTGTACGACAACCCGGTAAGTACGCAAAATCTGCATCGGGAGGATGAGACCGTGCGATCACTTGTTTTGGGAGGCATTTCTCTAGCGCTGGGCCTCGGCGCGTCTATGCAAATGGCAGCCGCCGAAGACACGATCAAGATCGGTGTCGTCGCGGCGGAATCGGGCGCCTTCGTCTCGGCCGGCCATACCCTGCCGGCAGGCGTCGGCCTGGCGGTCAAGGAAATCAACGACGCGGGAGGCGTCAAGGTTGGTGACAAGACCTACAAGGTCGAGATGGTGAAGCGCGACGACCGCACAGATATCTCCACCGCAATCGCGGCAACGCAGGAGCTTGTCCGCGACGAGAAGGTCTCGGCGATCTTCGGTTCCGAAACCCACGACTTCACGCTGGCGATGACCAAAATCACCCAGCCCGCCAAGGTCATCCAGTTTGCCGGCAACAGCACGCTGGCCAAGATCCTGAACCCGCAGTCCGTCGCCCCGGCGCTGAGGATCACTACCTCTTCCAGTCCGAGCCGCAGGAATTCCAGCGCTCCGGCTCGACCGCCCGCGGCGTTCTCAGCCTGCTGACGCCTCTGGTCGGCCATCCGCTGAAGAAATCAGTCGTCATCGTCGGCAACGACGCGACCGGCCAGTTCCTGACCTCCTATTACGTCAAGGCGCTGAAGGCCGAGGGCCAGGAAGTGCCTGAAGTCATTTCCTACCCGCCTGACACTACCGACTTCTCGCCGTTCCTGACGCGCGCCAAGAGCCTCAATCCTGACGTCGTGCACTTCTGGTACAATGGCGACTCGACGCTGACGGCCCTGCCGCAGGCGCTCGAACTCGGCGTTGCACCGAGCTACTTCCTGTTCGGCGTCGATCCGGGCATCTGGAAGGAGCGCGGTCTTTCCGCCGACGTTCCGGTCGCCATGAGCTGCGTGCCGATCTGCTGGGGTGAATCCTCCAACGCCAACGCGAAGACCTATTTCAAGGCCTACTTCGCCGCCGGCGCCCCGAAGGGCGTGACCTCCTCGGTCTCGCTGCTCTACTACGATTATGTCCACATGCTCGCTGAAGCCTGGACCAAGGCCGGCTCGCTCGATCCGGACAAGACGGTCGCAGCGCTTGAATCGCTCCATCACAAGGGCGTCGTCTCCGACGATCTCTCCTTCAACAAGAGCCATCAGGTGACGCACGCGACCGAGGTCTGCGCCGCAGCTCCGGGCGGCGACATCTCCTGCGCGATGCAGCAGCCACCCGCCGAAGCCCCCGCGGAATAAACTGCCGATGCGCCTCCCGCCGGCCCCCTGCGCCGGCGGGACTTTCATTCAGAAAACCGACGGGCCGCCCGTGCGGTCCGCGCAACAGCGGAACAGGGCTGTGGACATTCTCATTCAGCAAATCCTCAACGGTCTGTCGATCGCAAGCGTCATCACGCTGATCGCCGTCGGGGTTACCTTGATCTTCGGACTGACCGGCATCATCAATTTCGCCCATGGCGAGTTCCTGATGGTCGGCAGCATCGTCACCTGGCTTGCCGTGCAGGCAGGCCTGAGCTTCTATCTGGCCCTCGTGCTTGCCATTCTTGCCGTCGGGGTCATGGGGTTCGTTCTCGAGCGCGGGCTCTTCCGCTTCACGCTCACGCGCCCGACCAACGGCTTCATCGTTTCGCTCGGCCTGATCGTCGTGCTGCAGCACATCGTCATCTTCTTCTACGACCCGAACCAGAAGAGCATTCCGCGGCCGCTGACCGGCATCTGGGATGTCGCGGGTGTGCGCATCGCCTCGGTTCGCGTCATGGTCATCCTCGTCACCATCGCCGTCGTGGCGCTCACTTTCGTCATGGTCACCCGCAGCCGCTATGGCCGCGCGCTCCGCGCCGCCGTCGACGATCGCGATACCGCGGCCCTGATGGGTATTCCGGTGCGCCGCTATATCACCGGCGTCTTCGTGCTCGGCAGCGCCCTTGCCGGTCTCGGCGGCGCGCTGCTGATCGCCCTCTTCCCCATCACGCCGTTTACCGGCGGCACGATGGTCATGAAGGGATTTGCCGTCGCGCTGATCGGCGGCCTCGGAAACCTGACGGGCGCCGTCGTCGCCGGCCTGATCCTCGGCATCGTCGAGGGTTTCAGCGCCGGTTACGGCTTCTCCGCCTGGACCGACGCCTATTCCTTCGCCCTGATGATCCTCGTGCTGCTCTTCCGCCCGAACGGCCTGTTCGGCGGCACCAGCGGCCCGAAGATGGCGTGACGCACGAAAGGCACATGCTATGAACACCCCTCTTTCGTCGCTCCGCTCGCTGGCCCCGGCTCTCGTCGTACTGGCGATCCTCGCATTCGTTCCGGCAATCGGCGCCAGCAACCGCATGCTGTCGCTCGCCATTTCGGCCGGCATCAACATCGTCGCCCTCTACGGTCTCTCGGTACTTTTCGGTCAGACCGGCATTCTCTCGATGGGACATGCGGCACTCGTCGGTGTCGGCGCCTATGCGGCGGCGCTGCTTGCCCGCGATACCGGCATCGGCTTCTGGCTGGCGCTGCCGATCGGCGGCATCGCGGCGGCGGCCTTTGCGGCGGTGATCGGCGTGCCGTCGCTGCGCGTCAGCGGCCACCACTTCGTCATCATGACCTTCGCCTTCGGCCAGCTGCTGACCATCGTGCTGACCAATGGCGGTGACTTCACCGGGGCGGCGACAGGGCTCGACCTGCAGCTGCCGGTCGGCTTCTTCGGCATGCGTGCCGACGATCTCGTGCCTTACTACTTCGTCGTCCTGGCTTTCGTGACGCTTAGCGCCATCGCCAGCTGGGCGATCATCAATTCGCCCTATGGCCGCACGCTGCGCGCCATCCGCGAAAACGAGAAGCTGGCGGCCTCGCTCGGCATCAATGTCGGCCGCCACAAGATCGGCGCCTTCGTGGTCAGCGGCGTCTTTGCCGGTGTCTCCGGCGTACTGCTCGCCTATTTCCTGCGCCACATCTCGCCAAGCCAGTTCGCCTCCTTCCCGAGCATCTATCTGGCACTCATGGTGATGATCGGCGGCGCGCGGTTGCTTCTCGGGCCGATTGCCGGCGGCATTCTCGTGTCCTTCCTGCCGGAGGTTCTGAACCTCGACCCGGTCCAGTCACGCATTCTCTACGGCGTCTGCCTGATCGCGGTCATCCTGCTTCTGCCGAACGGCCTGATTGCAGGCCTCGCCGATGGATGGCAGCGGCTGTTCGGCGCCAGCCGCAAACAGGCGCCGTCGCCTGCCGCCGGAGGCAAACATGCTTCGGAGGCCGGACGATGAACGCCATTCTTGAAATTTCAGGGTTGAAGAAGCAGTTCGGTGGCGTCACGGCGCTCTCCGGCGTCAATCTCTCGATCGAAGAGGGCGAAATCCTCGGCATTGTCGGGCCGAACGGCTCCGGCAAGACGACGCTCTTCAATGTCATCACCGGCGTCTACAAACCGACCGAGGGACATGTCACCTGGCGCGGCCGCGATATCACCAGCCTTGCCGCCCATGAGGTATCAGGGGCGGGAATCGGCTACACGTTCCAGCAGGCCATGGCCTTTCCCGGGCTGTCCGTACTCGAAAACGTCCAGATCGCCTGCGAACACGCCCGCAAGACCAGCCGTCCCTATCCCTGGACGACGCCGGCGGCATTGCTCGACTTCGTCGGGCTGACGGCACTCGCCAATGAGCGCGCCGGGGTCCTGCCCTTCGGCAATCTTCGTCTGCTCGGCATCGCGCTGGCGCTCGCAACCCGTCCCTCGCTGATCCTGCTCGACGAACCGGCGGCCGGTCTCAACGACAAGGAAACGGCAACGCTGGTCGGGCTGGTCAAGCAGTTTCCGGCCCACGGCATCAGCGTCTGCGTCATCGATCACGACATGAAGCTGATGCAGATGCTCTGCAAGCGGCTGGTCGTCCTCGATTTCGGATCGAAGATCGCCGATGGCCCGACGCAGGACGTTCTTTCCAATCCGAAGGTGCTCGAAGTCTATCTCGGAGGTGCGCTGTGAACCTGCTCGAAGTCTCCAATGTAACGACCGGGTATGGCGCAACGGTCGTCAACCGCGATGTCTCCGTGACGCTCGGCGAAAACGAGGTGATCACCATTCTCGGCCCCAACGGCGCCGGCAAATCGACGTTGCTGCGCACCATCGTCGGCCTGGTCAAGCCACGCGCCGGCACCGTCACCTTCGCCGGTGAGAACCTGACCGGCAAGACACCCGATATCATGGCCAAGCGCGGCGTGGTTCTGGTGCCTGAGGGACGGCGGATCTTCGGCGATATGACCGTCGAAGAAAACCTGCGTCTCGGCGCCTATGCGCGGCGCGATACCGACGCCGTCGAAGCCGACGTCAAGACGATGGAGCGCTTCTTCCCGATCCTCGCCACCAAACGCCAGCAGAAGGGCGGATCGCTGAGCGGCGGCCAGCAGCAGATGCTGGCAATTGCCCGCGGGCTGATGGCGCGTCCGCGTGTGCTCCTGCTCGACGAGCCCTCGCTCGGTCTTTCGCCGCTGCTGGTGAAAGAAATCCAGCAGATCATCCTGAATATCGGCAAGACCTTCGGCGCCTCCGTTCTGCTGGTCGAGCAGAATGCCGGGCTGGCGCTCTCGGTCGCCAGCCGCGGCTACCTGATGCAGAACGGCCGGATCGCCACGTCGGGGCCGATTGCCGAACTCAAGGATATGTCGCTGATGCGCGAGCTCTATCTCGGCGGCGTGGCGGAGCAGGCCTGATATGAACGAAATCGCCCTCTCCTATGGCCGCGGCCATCTCGACATCACTCTTCCACCGGGCGCCCGCCCGGCGGTGATCCGCAAGCAGGCACTTCCGAAGCTCGCCGACGCTAGCGCGGCCATTCGTAGCGCTCTCGACAATCCTATCGCATCGGCGCCGCTTGCCGAACTCGCAAGGGGACGCAGCAGCGCCTGCATCCTGATCTGCGACATCACCCGGCCGGTGCCGAACCGGCTGTTCCTGCGGCCGATGATCGAGACGATGATCGCCTCCGGCATTGCCCGTGAAAAGATCTCGGTGCTGATCGCGACCGGGCTCCACCGCCCCAATCTCGGAGATGAACTGGCCGAACTCGTCGGCGATGCCTGGGTTCTCGAGAATGTCAGGGTCGAGAACCACTACGCCCGCGATGAAGACGCCCATATCGATTTCGGCTTCACGAAAACACGGAACACGCCGGTCAAGCTCGACCGGCTGTTTGCCGAGGCCGATCTCAAGATCGCGACCGGGCTTGTCGAGCCGCATTTCATGGCCGGATGGTCCGGCGGTCGCAAGGTCATTGCGCCGGGCGTCGCGCATCACGAGACGATCCGAACATTTCATTCGGCCCGCTTCATGGAAGACCCGCTCGCGGTCCAGTGCAATCTGATCGGCAATCCCCTGCACGAGGAGCAGCTGGAGATCGTCCGCATGCTCGGCGAGGTCTATGCGCTGAACACCGTGCTCGACGAGGAACGTGACCTTGTCTGCGTCACCTTCGGCGAGATCATCGCCAGCCATCAGGCCGCCGTCGATTTCGTCAGCGGCGCGACGCAGATCCCGATGGACAGGAAATTCTCGACGGTCGTCACCTCCTCGGCCGGCTACCCGCTCGACAAGACCTACTACCAGACGATCAAGGGCATGGTGACGCCGCTCGATATCCTGAAACCCGGCGGCACGCTGATCATCGCGTCGGAATGTTCCGAAGGCTTCGGTTCGCCCGAATTCCGCGAGGCGCAGGCACGCCTCGTAGAGCTCGGCCCGGATCGGTTCCTGGCGACGCTGACAGCCAAGAACCTTGCCGAGATCGATGAATGGCAGGCGGAGATGCAGCTGAAGCCGATGCGGCTCGGGCGCGTCGAACTCTATACGACCGGACTTTCCGGCAGTGACCGTGCGCTGACCGGCGTCGGCGTGATCGATGACCTGACGGCCGCGATCGCCCGCAGCATTTCACGAAGCGGCGATCCCGATGTCGCGATCATTCCGGAGGGGCCTTATGTCGTGCCTCGCTATGCGGGTTGACCGGCTATCGATGAAGGCGGGCGTCGCGGAGCTCTTCGAAGCGCGCCGTGCTCTTCGACAGGTGGGCGCGCAGCGCCTTGCGCGCCGCCGCTTCATTGCCGTCGCGGATCGCCTGGAAGATCGCGTGATGTTCCTTGCGCATGCGGGCTGCATGGCCCTCGCGCTCGAGCGCCGTCATGTTGTCGAGACGCGCCCACTGGCGCGGCACCATGGCCGTTCCGAACGTATCGAACAGCCGTCCGTAATAGGAATTCTGCGTCGCGACCAGGATCGAGCGATGGAAGGCGAAGTCCTCCTCGGCCCCGTAGCCGCCCTGTTCGATCGCCTGATCGAGCGCATCCAGCCGCGCCTGCATGCGGGCGATATCCTCCGGCGTGCGCCGCAGGGCCGCAAGGCCGGCGGCCTCATATTCGATGCCGATGCGCAGTTCGAGAACGCGCAGCACTTCGTCGATCGATTCCAGGTCGTTCGGGATGATGGAGAAGGAGCGCGGCGTCGGATCGTTGGAAACGAAGGCGCCGAGCCCCTGGCGCGTGGTGATCAGCCCCTTGGCCCTCAGCGTCGCCAGCGCCTCGCGCACGATGGTACGGCTCACACCTGTGGCTTCCATGATCGCCTGCTCGGTCGGCAGGCGCTGGCCGGGCTTCAGATCGCCGGATTCGATCTGCGCGATCAGACTGTCGGCCAGTCCGCTGCGCAGATTGGGCGTCTGCGGGATGGTGTTGAAAACCGCGCTGTCCCTGTCCTTCATTCCGTTCCGAAGTCCAATCTCGCCGTCCGGCGCCGGGCTGCCAATACTGCCGTTGCTAAACCATACCACTAGAAAAAGCAAAAGCCCGCATACCGGGATACCGAAACCAACCGGGAGGAAAGCATGAAAGAGAAAATCGGGTTCATCGGTCTCGGCGCCATGGGCTCCGGCATGGCGGCTAACCTTCTGAGCAAGGGCTGGCCGCTGACCGTGATGGCGCATCGCAGGCGCGAGGCTGTGGAGGCGCTGAAGGCGCAGGGCGCCAGCGAAGCGGCAACGCCGAAAGAATTGGCGCTGGCATCCGACGTCGTGATCCTCTGCGTCACCGGGTCGGAGGAGGTCCAGCAACTTCTGTCGGGTGCGGATGGCCTGCTTGCCTCCGGCAAGCGGATGCTGTTGATCGACTGCTCGACATCCAACCCCGCCGTGACGATCAAGCTTGCCGCCGAGCTTTCGGAGCAGGGCATTACGCTCGTCGATGCGCCGCTCGCCCGCACGCCGAAGGAAGCGGCCGAAGGCAAGCTGGATGTGATGGCGGGCGGCTCTGCCGATGGCATTGCCCGCGCCCGGCCGATCCTCGAAGCCTTCGCCGCCCGCATCATCGAGACCGGTCCTGCCGGGACCGGGCATACGATGAAGCTTCTGAACAACTTCGTGTCCATGGGCTATTCGGCGATTTATTCAGAAGCGCTGATGATCGCCGCCAAGGCGGGGCTGACACCAGAGGTTTTCGACAGCGTGCTGCGCGGCAGCCGCATGGATTGCGGCTTCTACCAGGCCTTCTTCGAATTCGTTTTGAACCGCAACGAGAACGCCCAGCGTTTCGCAATGGCCAATGCGCTGAAGGACATGTCCTACCTCGCCTCGCTCGCCCAGGCACTGCAGGCGGTCAACCCGGTCGGAGCGGCCGTGCGCAACAGTTTTGCGACTGCAGTCGCCGCCGGCCAGGGCCAATCCTTCGTACCGGCGCTGTCTGATGTCATCGCGACGGCCAACGGCGTGTCGCTCACCGCTCACAGGACCGGAAAATAGGGACGGAAACGTGCTCGAAATTCATCTCGATCCAGTGGGCGGCATTGCAGGCGACATGTTCGTCGCCGCCCTGCTCGATTTCCGGCCAGACCTGCAGGAAGGCCTGCAGGCGGCACTAAAGCTTTGCCCGCTGATCGAGCGCGTCGACTGCGCGCTTGTTGCCCATAATGACGGCATCCTCACCGGCAGCCGCTTCACCGTCCGCCATCGCGATCATGGGCCTGACCACGCGCATGATCACGGCCACGGGGATCATCACCACCACCATCATGGCCATCATCACCATGAACATGAAGCCCACGATCACGGCACGGATCACCACACACACGGCCACGTGGCGTGGCGGACGATCCGCGATGCTCTGGCACAGTCGTCCCTCGATGCCGAGACTATCCGTCATGCCACCGGCATTTTCGGCAAGCTCGCCGAGGCCGAGGGGCGGGTACATGGGAAAGCACCTGACGACGTGACGTTCCACGAAGTCGGCGCCTGGGATTCGATCGCCGATATCGTCGCGGCCGGATGGCTGATCGGCCGGATCGGCGCGACCGGCTGGACCGTTGGTCCCATTCCGCTCGGCAGCGGCCGGGTGAGGACTGCGCATGGGCTCCTCCCTGTCCCGGCACCGGCGACCGTTCACCTGCTCCAGGGCTTCGATCTCATCGACGACGGCATCGCCGGCGAGCGCGTGACGCCGACCGGTGCGGCAATCCTCGCCTATCTCTGCGAGAGACCGGCGGCTCCCGGGCGGAGGATCTTGAAGGCATCCAGCCACGGCTTCGGCAGCAAGCGGCTGGCGGGTGTCAGCAACTGCCTGCGGCTGCTCGCCTTCGAGCGGCGGGAAAGCGCAGCTATCATCGAGGAGACAATCGCCGTCCTCGAATGCGAGATCGACGATCAGACCGGCGAGGATATCGCCCAGGCGATCGACAGGTTGCGCAGCCAGGACGGCGTGCGCGATGTCATCCAGGCGCCGGTGTTCGGCAAGAAGGGCCGGATGATGACGCATCTGCGCGTGCTTGCCGACCCGGCCGCAAAGGAAGAGGTCGCCAATGCCATCCTCGACGAAACGACGACGATCGGCCTGCGCCTCTCGACGGCGGCGCGTATGACGCTGCGCCGCGAAAAAGAAACCGTCGAGCACGGCGGTCAGGTCTATGCCTTCAAGGTTGTCGAACGCCCATCCGGGCGAAGCGCCAAGCTCGAAGCCGATACGCTGGCCGAGACCTCGGGTGCGGCCGCCCGCAACGGGTTGCGCCGATTGCTGGAAGGATTGCTGAAGCAGAAGAGAGGAGATCTGCTGTGAGAGACGCGCTCGACACGGTACTCGACGCGCTGGGCGACGTCTCGATCGCCGTCAGCGGCGGCATCGACTCGCTGACACTGGCGACGATCGCGGTCCAGCGCCTGGGCGCCGGGCGTGCCGGCATCATGCACGCCGTTTCGCCTGCCGTGCCGCCGGAGGCGACGGAGCGGGTACGGATGCTCGCGAATAGGGAAGGCTGGGACCTGCAGCTGATCGATGCCGGCGAATTCTCCGACCCCGATTACATCGCCAACCCCCTCAATCGCTGCTTCTTCTGCAAGGGCAATCTTTACCGCGCCATCACTGCCAGGACCGCGCGGCAGGTGCTGTCAGGCACCAATCTGGACGATCTCGGCGAATACCGGCCGGGCCTCGATGCGGCCCGCAATTTCGGCGTCAGGCATCCCTTCGTGGAGGCCGGAATCGGCAAGGCCGACGTGCGGCGTCTGGCGCGCGATGCTGGTCTCGGAGACCTGTCGGAACTGCCCGCTTCGCCCTGCCTCTCCAGCCGGATCGAGACATCGATCGCCATCGACGCTGCAACGCTGGCGGCGGTGCATCGCATCGAGACGTTTCTCACAGAAGCGATAAGTCCGAAGACCGTCCGCTGCCGCATCCGCCGCAGCGGCGTCGTCGTCGAACTGGATCCCGGCAGCCTTCAGCGCACAGGGGACATGGGCGCCGTTCTCAGGGAGATGCTGCCTGAAGCCTACCAGGGCAAGCCTCTGACCTTCGAGCCCTACCGCAACGGCAGCGCCTTCATCGGTGCACGGCCATGAGCAGCACCGATACCGTCTTCGATTTCACCCGGGCCGAGCGCATCGGTCTCAGCGAAGCCGTCTTCTGCGCCGGGAAATCGCCGCAACAGATCGCCGGCATTCTCGAAAGCGCAAGGGAGCGTGATGCGAGCCTGCTTCTGACCCGTCTCGATGTGGCGAAATACGATGCACTACCGGCGCATCTCAAGGCACAGACCGACTGGTGCGATATTTCGAAGACCGCCTATTTCGGACAGTTGCCGCCGCTATCGCTCACCGGAAAGGTCGCAATTGTTTCGGCCGGAACGTCGGATGCCCCGGCAGCGCGCGAGGCCGAACGCACCCTTCGCCATGCCGGCGTCGAGTGCAGTTTCATCATCGATGTCGGGGTCGCCGGTCTCTGGCGGCTGATGGACAGGGTCGAGGACATCAGGCGCTTTCCAATCGTCATCGCCGTTGCTGGAATGGATGCGGCGCTCGCAAGCGTCCTTGGCGGCCTCTATGGCGGCGCCCTCATCTGCGTCCCGACCTCTGTCGGCTATGGTGCCGCCGAAGACGGCCGTACGGCGCTGAATGCGATGCTCGCCAGCTGTGCGCCCGGCCTTCTCGTCACCAATATCGACAATGGCTATGGCGCGGCCTGCGCCGCCCTTCGGCTGCTCAACACCATGCAGCTTCGGTAACGGGGAGCCGTAAATGCGGCTCCCCGTTATCGTCAGGCAGCGTCAACAGTCAGCTGCGTCTGCTCGCCGAGACCCTCGATGCCGAGCTTGATCGTCTGGCCCGCCGTCAGGAAGACCGGCGGCTTCATGCCGAGGCCGACGCCCGGGGGTGTGCCGGTCGAGATGATGTCGCCCGGCTGCAGGCTCATGAATTGCGAGATGTAGTGGACGAGGAAGGAAACGCCGAAGATCATCGTCTTCGTCGAGCCGTTCTGGCGCATCACGCCATCGACGGAGAGCCACATCTTGAGATCCTGCGGATCGGCGATTTCGTCGCGCGTCACAATCCAGGGGCCGATCGGGCCGAAACTGTCGGCCGACTTTCCCTTCGTCCACTGGCCACCGCGCTCCGCCTGGAACTCGCGCTCCGAGACGTCGTTGATCAGGCAGTAGCCGGCGACATGCTTCATCGCATCGGCTTCCGAGACGTAGCGTGCCTCATCACCGATGACGATGCCGAGCTCGACTTCCCAATCGGTCTTCTTCGACTTGCGGGGAATGATGACGTTGTCGTTGGGGCCGGTGATGGCGCTCGTCGCCTTCATGAACAGGATCGGCTCTGCGGGAATGGCAGCGCCCGTTTCGGCAGCGTGGTCGGCATAGTTCAGGCCCACGCAGATGAATTTGCCGGTGCGCGAAACGCAGGGACCAAGCCGGCCGGGCTCGGCGACGACAGGCAGGCTTTCGACGTCGATTGCGGCGATCTTGGCGAGGCCCGCAGCCGTCAGATTGGCGCCGGCGACGTCATCGATCTGACCGCTCAGGTCCCTCACCTTGCCGTTCTTGTCGAGAATGCCCGGCTTTTCGGCGCCGCGCTGGCCGTATCTCAGAAGCTTCATATCGATTATCCGTTCAAGGGTTTGTCTTCAGGCGTTCGCCCAGCCGCCATCGATGACGAGGGCATTGCCGGTCATGAAGGCCGATTCATTGCTGGCGAGATAGACGACGAGATCGGCGACTTCTTCCGCGGTGCCAAGCCGTCCCATCGGCTGGCGGGCGATGAAGCCAGCCCGCGCCTGATCGTAGTCGCCAAGCGCGCGCATACGATCCTGCAGCGACGGGCTTTCGACCGTGCCCGGGCAGATGGCGTTGGCGCGGATGGTTCAGATTGACGGAAAAGTCGAAGGCATCCTCGTCGCAATCGAGGATCGAGCCGTGATGGACGAAGCCGGCGCAGTTGAAGAGGATATCGGGGGCGCCGATCTCGCCGGCAAAGGCGGTGATCTCCGCGGGGTTCAGCACATCGAGCTTGCGGGTCGTCACGCCGGCATGTTTGTTCAGTGTTTCAAGCTTGGCAGCGTCGATATCGGTCGCCCAGACGCGGGCGCCCTCCCGCAGGAAGGCCAGCACCGTGGCACGCCCCATCCCCTGCCCGGCCGCCGTGACGACGGCCGTCTTTCCCTCAAGTCTTCCAGTCATGTCTGATCCTCAACAGATTACTCGGATTGTTCTCCGGCAAGACCGACGCGGCTTGCGGCGCCATGGAGATGGTCGCGCATCGCATCGCGGGCTTCGTCGCCATCGCCTGCCTCGATCGCATCGAGGATACGCTGGTGTTCGCCGAGCGTGACGGCCGCAAGGTCTTCCGAGCGCTGCTGGTTGCCCGATGCGAGAATGGATTCGCGCACCCGCTCGGAAACGAACATCAGGAACTGCACCATGTAGACATTGCCGGTCGCCGCAGCGACGGTCTTGTGGAATTCGAGATCGGTCTTCAGCCACATGACGCTGCCATAAGGCGCATCGCGCATCGTCACCAGCGCCTCTTTCATGGCGCTGAGATCGTCGGCGGTCCGCCGCTTGGCGGCAAGGGCTGCGGCCTCGACTTCGAGGATGCCGCGAAGCTCGAAGAGCGACTGGAAGGCGTTCGCCTGCTGCAGCGCCTCGTAATCGATGGTCAGCACGGTGGCGTTCGGCTGATCGGCAACGAAGGCGCCGCGGCCCTGCTGCGACCAGATGCGCCCCTCGGAGCGCAAGCGCGCAATCGCCTCACGCACCACGTTGCGGCTGACGCCGAATGTCTGCGCAAGCTGCTGTTCGGTCGGAAGCTGATCGCCCGGCCGCAGACGCCCCTGGGCGATCTCGCGCGAGATCGAACTCGCGACCAGAGTCGACAGATGCGGCCCCCGATTGACCTTGTCGAGTTTCAACGTCATTCCCTACCCCTCTGCACTGCCTGCTGCACTTGCCAATATACGCCCCTCGCTCAACAGATGCTTCGGGTCGAAGGCATCCTTGATCCGGCGCGAAAGCTCAAGCGTCAAGGGGTCGGCGCGTTTCAGGAAGGCGCTCTGCTTGACGCGGCCGATGCCGTGCTCGGCGCTGATCGAGCCGCCATGCTTGTCCGTCACGTCGAAGATCACCTCTTCCGTCGCATGAAAGAGAGCATCGTACTGATCGGCAGGCATGCCGACGGGCGGCACGATGTTCAGATGAATATTGCCATCGCCGACATGGCCATAGGTCACGGCGATCGCTTCCGGATACTTGTCAGAAAGCGCTTCCAGCGTGTCGGTCACGAAGGCCGCGAGGCTCGAAATGGAAACGGACACATCCGTCCTGAGATATCGTCCGCCGCGCCCTTGCGCCTCCACCATCATTTCGCGCAGCAGCCAGAGACGGTCGCCTTGTGCCTTGCTGCTTGCGATGACACCGTCGAGCACGAGATCGGATGCATCGGCGAGGAAACCTTCGAGCAGCGCCCGGAGATCGACGCGGCCGGCGGCCGACGCCTCGATCAGCACATAGACAGGATAGGGCTCGCTCAACGGATCGGGCAGGTCGTCCCGGGAGTTGATGGCGATCTCCAGGCCGCCGCGCAGGATCAGTTCGAACGCCGTCAGGAGATCGCTGCACTGGCGGCGCGCCCGGGCATAGAGCTGCATCGCGTCATCGACCGAGGAGAGGCCGACCAGCGCGGTCTCGACCTGTTCGGGCTTCGGGAAGACCTTGAGCGCCACCGCGGTGACAATGCCGAGCGTGCCTTCGCTGCCGATGAAGAGCTGCTTCAGATCATAACCGCGATTGTCCTTGCGCAACGTCCTGAGACCATTCCAGATGCGGCCGTCGGCGAGCACGACCTCGAGGCCGAGAACCAGATCGCGCGTCATCCCGTAACGCAGCACATTGAAGCCGCCGGCATTGGTCGAGACATTGCCGCCGATGCGGCAGGTCCCCTGTGCGCCAAAAGTGATCGGCAGGATACAGTCCTTCGCCTCGGCATGGCGCTTGGCATCTTCGAGAATGCAGCCAGCTTCGACGACCATGGCATAATCGATCGGATTGACGGAGCGCACCTTGTTCATCCGCTCCAGCGAGACGACCACTTCACCGCCCGGATAGCTCGCCACCGCCGCGCCGACGAGGCCGGTCAATCCGCCTTGGGGAACAACGTGGATTTTCTCTTGGTGACAGAAGGCCATCAGCTGGCTGAGCTCTTCGGCCGAGCGGGGCCGCGCGACCGCCAGCGGGCGGCCGTAGTGCTCGCCGGACCAGTCACGGCTGTAACGCTCGAGCGCCTCACCTTCCGTCAGGAGCTGGTCCGCCGGCATCGCGGCGGAGAGGGCTGCGAGCGCTCTTTCCTGAAGGGGCTGGAAGGCATTCATGCGGTTGCTCCGGTGAAACGGGAAAACATCTGGACAATTGGGTCACTTACATGGTTATCATACAACACTGGTTTCGAACATCAAGTGCAGGGTTATTTTCCGCTGCTCGCCATTCGCTAAAAACCAGTGTAAAATCGATAACTTGCAGGAGGATCCGTATTATGACCGCAGCGTCCGGCCAATTTCGAAATATGCACACCATGATCCGCGTGTTCGACCTCGACAGGTCGATCAAGTTCTACACGGAACTGCTCGGGATGACGCTTCTGCGCAAGGATGATTATCCGGGCGGAAAGTTCACCAACGCCTTTGTCGGCTACGGTCCGGAGGAGACCGACACCGTCATCGAACTGACCTACAACTGGGGCCGCGAAGAGCCCTACGAACTCGGCACCGGCTTCGGCCACCTGGCGCTCGGCGTCAACGACATCTACGCCGTCTGTGCCGCGCTCGAAAAGCAGGGCGCCAAGATCCCGCGCCCGCCGGGCCCGATGATGCACGGCACGACCCATATCGCCTTCATCGAAGATCCGGATGGCTACAAGATCGAGCTGATCGGCCTCGACACGATGTAACGATCGGTCCGCTTTCGGAGAGCCGCGCCCCTGGGCGCGGCTTTTTTTGTTGGGAGCCATCCTCATTTGATGATCGCAATCTTGCTGCGGTCGATGGTGATGGCGACAGCGAGGATCAGCACCGAACCGAAGACGACGTTCTCGGCAAAGATATTGATGCCGATGAAGGTCATGCCGATGCGCACGATCGAGATGATCAGCGCGCCGACCGCCGTTCGCGCCACACCGCCGAGACCGCCGGTGATGGCGGTACCGCCAACGATGACGGCGGCGATCGCGGGCAGGAGCAGCTGGTTGGCCAAATTCGGCGAGCCGCTGGAAAGACGGGCGGCAAGGATGCAGCCGGCAATCGCCGCCAGCATGCCCGAGATCGCAAAAGCGACGATCTTGGTGCGCTCGACATTGATGCCCGCCGCAATCGCCGCAGGCTCACCGGCACCGATCGCCAGACTGTGGCGGCCGAAGCGGGTGTAGCGCAGGCCGACAAAGGCCAGGATGCCAATGACGGCGGCAATCCAGATGACGGTCGGAAGACCGGCAAAATTGCCGTTGATCCAGGCCGTGTTTTCACGGCCACCCTCTTCGATGGTGATCGCCCGTCCGGCCGCGGCCCAGAGCGCGATACCGGCAACGACGCCACCAGTCGCCAAGGTAGCAACGAAGGATGGCACCTTCAGCCGAACATGGACGTAGCCGCTGAGCACGCCGAAGATGAGGCCCGAGAAGATCGCGACGGGAAAGGCCAGCATGCCGATCTGCGGCAAGAGTTGAGCCAGGATGACGCTCGACAGTGATGCCACGGACTGGATCGACAGATCGATACCGCCGATCAGGATGACGAAGGTGACGCCGGCCGCAAGGATGAAGAGCACCGCGGTGTTCGACAGGAGCAGGATCAGCGTGTCGCCGGTGAGGAAGCCGGGTGCGGCGATCTCGATGACCAGCACCAGAACGACCAGCAACGCCGGCGGAATGGCGCCCTGCATCCAGCCTGCAGTGAGAAGGGATTTGATGTCCTTGAACATGATTGCCTCCTCACACCATTGCCGCAACGAGATCGACCTGATCCGGCTTGGCGCCCGGAGCCGCATCGAAATGGGCCGTGACCGCACCATCGCGCATCACCAGCACGCGATGCGACAGGCCGATCGTTTCTTCCAGCGTGTCCGATATCAAAAGGATCGCGACGCCTTCCGAGGAGAGCTGCCGGACGAGCTCGTAGACCTCTTCCTTGGCACCGACATCGAGGCCGCGGGTCGGATGATCGAGGATCAGGATCCGCGAGCCCGCCGTCATCCAGCGTGCCAGCACTACCTTCTGCTGGTTACCGCCCGAGAGTTTACGGCAGGCGATATCCGGCCCAGGCGCCTTGATACGAAGGCGCTTGATCCAGTCGGCGGCGAGCTTGCGTTCACGCCGGTAATCGATTGCGCCGCCGCGCATGACGGAGGAGAGATCGGCAAGGCTGATATTTTCGGCGATCGACAGGAACATCACCAGCCCCTCGACGCGCCGTTCGCGGGGGATATAGCCGATGCTCTTGCGCACCGCCTGTTCGGGCGAACGGAAATGCACCGGCTCGCCATTGATCTTGAGCGTACCGGCCGTATGCGTCAGGAAGCCGCCAATCGCCCGCGTCACCTCTTCGCGGCCGGAGCCGACGACACCGGCAATGCCGACGATCTCGCCGGAGCGGATCTGCAGGTCGACATCGTGGAAAGCGCCGTCGATCGACAGCCTGCTGGCATCGACGACGATCTCGCTTTTCGGCGGCAGCTGCTTGTCTTCCTTGTAATAGGTTGCCTGCAGCCCGCGGCCGACCATGATCTCGTGGAGTTCAGGACCGGTAACATCGGCCGCCCGATGCTCGGCCACCACCTGGCCGTCCTTCATCGTGTAGACGCGGTCCGAGATGCGCAGGACTTCATCGAGCCGGTGCGACACGAAGACGAAGCTTGCCCGCGACTTCAGCGAGCGCACCCGCTTGAAGAGCACGTCGATATCGCTACCGCTCAAGACCGAGGTCGGCTCATCGAGCAGGATGACGAGCGGGCGCGAGACAGTCTCTTCCAGCGTCAACGCCTTGGCGAGCTCGACCATCTGACGTGCCGCGAAGGTCAGTTCCGAGGTCCGCGCCGTGACATCGATATCGACGCCGATCTTTTCGAGCTGGCGGCGGGCGGCGGCGCGCATTGCCTTCCAGTCCATGATGCCGAAGCGGACGAACTGGTCTTCCTGGCCGAGATAGATGTTTTCGGCGACCGAGAGGTTCAGGAGCAGGGATTGTTCCTGAAACACCATGCCGATGCCGTGGGCCGCGCCATCACGCGCATTGCGCAGCTTCAACGGCTGCCCGTCGAGCATGAGCGTGCCGCCATCGGGCTGGTGCGTTCCGGCGAGGATCCGCATCAGCGTCGATTTGCCGGCACCATTTTCGCCGATGAGGCCAACGACCTCGTTCGGGCGGATTTCGAGCGAGACGTTCTTCAATGCGTGAACGCCTGCGAAGGATTTGCTGATTTCGTTGGCTGACAACATGGCGGTCACTTCACGATCTGGAGGCGCAGGCGGTCGAGCGACAGCGCGACGGCGGCAATGATCATCAGGCCCTGGACGGTCTGCTGCACATAGGGGGAGACGCCGAGCAGGATCATGCCGTTGCTGAGCACGGTGACGATCAGCACGCCGACCAGCGTATTGATGACCCCACCTTCGCCACCGGTAAGCGCCGTTCCGCCAACGACGACGGCGGTCACGGCGGCAAACAGGCGGCCGTCGGCGATGACCGCATCCGAACGGCCAAGCTGGGCGGCGGCCAGCACGCCGGCAACGCCGAAGAAGAAGCCGGCGAGCCCGAAGGCCATGATGCGGACGCGGCGCAGATTGATGCCCGAAAGCTCGGCCACATCCTCACCGCCGCCGATCGCCATGATGTGGCGTCCAAGCCGGGTATAATACTGAACGGTGCAGGCGATCAGGAAGGCGGCAAGCGCCACCCAGACTGCCACCGGCAATCCGAGAAAGCGCGCCAGCGCCAGATCGCGGATCGACGGATCCATCAGGCGCACAGCCGAACCGCCGAGCATATAGACGGAGATCCCGAGCCCGATGAACCAGACGCCGAGCGTCGCCATGAAGGAGGGGATCCTCAGAAACGTCTGGATGATGCCGGTCGTGAAGCCCATCAGCGTGCTGGCGGCGATGGCGGCGATCACGGCAAGCCAGCCATAGGCATTGGCATTCGCATCATTCGTGGCGAGCAGCACGGTGACCATCGCGGCCACTGACAGCGATCCCTCGACCGAAAGGTCGATGCTGCCAAGCAGGATGATGAAGGTGAGGCCCATGGCAAGCGTCAACGGCACCGCGGCGGAATTGGCGATGCGCACGAGATTGCGCGGTTCGATGAAATTGGGATTGGCGATGGTGATCAGAATGCAGAGTGCGATCAGCACCAATGCCGGGGCATAGGCACGCAAGCGCTTGCGATCGAGCCCGCCGAACAGGCGGCTTCCAACAGTCGGCATGTCACCTGCCTGTTCGCTTTTGGTCATAGTCTTGATGTTTTCGGCATTGATGGTCAACAGACTGCACCTCGCTGCGTCATCCGGAGTTGCTGGCAGGCGCCGAAAGCGCCCGCCAGCGAGGAGGCAGCCGCGGAGGAGCCGCTGGCTGCGGGAGGAGACACGAGCTCGGGTTAGGTGCGGATCGCACCCGTGACGCGGCCCCAGAGATCGTTCCAGTCGAGCGTCGGATGGGAGTCGATGTTGGTCTTGTAATATTCCTCGACATTCTCCTTCGCGATCAGCACGGCTTTGCCGTAAAATTCGCGATGGTCGGCCGGCTCCTTTGCCGGGTCGAACTTCTTCTGGAGCGCGGCGAGACCGATCGCCAGGCCCATGCCGCCCTGCCAGAACGGATCGGACGTCACGGTGCAGGCGAACTCGCCCTTGCGCACCGCATCGACCGCAGCCTTGATGCCGTCGACGCCGACGACCGGGACCTTGCCTGCGAGGTTTTCGGCGCGCAGCGCCTCGAGCGCGCCGGTGCCCATATCGTCATTGGCGGCCCAGATGCCCTTCACGTCGTCGCCGAAGCGGGTCAGCAGGTTGCTCGTCAGGTCATAGGCTTCCGACGACTTCCAGTTCGCCACCTGGAAATCCAGGAGCTTGATGTTGGTGTTGGCGGCCAGCGCGTCTTCCAGGCCCTTCTTGCGTTCGATCGCCGCCGTGTTGGAAATCTGGCCGCCGAGCGCGATGATGCCGCCGGAGCCGCCGATCGACTTGAAGAGGATTTCGGCGATCTGCTTGCCGCTCGAGATGCCGTCGAATTCGATATGCGAGACGTAGTTCGGATTGAAGTCCTTCGGATGCAGGTCCGCCGGCTTGTTCCACTGGGTCACGACATAGGCGCCAGCCTTGGCGCAGGCCTCTACGATCGGGCGCGCATCCGGCGTGTCATTCGGGTCGGAATTCAGCACCATGTTGCCGCCGGTCTTGGCGAGCATGGCCTTGATGTCGGCAATCCCCTTTTCGCTGTTGCCCTCGGAGACGAGCGTTACGTGATCGAGGCCGATGGCGGAGGCGAAGGCCTCGGCACCGGTCTTCCAGACCGCATGATACGGGTTGGAGAGCGAGCGGATGGACGTGACAAGCGTCGGCTTGTCGGCGGCGAAGAGCTGCCGTGGCAAGGCGGCGACCGTCGCACCCGCCGCGACGGTTGCCAGAAACGATCTGCGGTTCATGCTGCCGAAATGCGAATTTATCTTATCGATCATTCGAAAACCTCCCGTTGAATGACGAAGATCCCGATGCCGTCCTTCTTTCCCCGGCACCGCGATCTGAAGCAACGTCGTCATAGCATTTGTACGACAACCCTTCAAGACGATAACCGTACCCTTTCTCTTGACGAGGGGCAAGAGACTTGAGATTGTGATCGCGAATTGATGCCGCGGCAACGAGGAGCGCCCGGCATCACATGCATTTTACGGAGGAGAGAATGCCCGATTACATCATCGTCGGGGGCGGCTCGGCGGGATGCGTGCTTGCTGCGCGCCTGAGCGAGGACCCTGATGTTTCCGTGACCCTGCTGGAAGCCGGCCCGCGCGACAGCAATATGTACATCCATCTCCCCGTAGGCTTCTTCAAGATGACGGCCGGCCCGCTGATTTGGGGCTATGAGACGGTGGCCGGGCGCGAGATTGCCGGGCGCAAGATGGTCTATCCGCAAGCTCGCGTGCTCGGCGGGGGCAGCTCGATCAACGCCCAGGTCTTCACCCGCGGCTGCCCCGAGGATTACGACGGCTGGCGCGACCTCGAGGGATGCGCTGGCTGGGGCTACGAGGATGTGCGCCCCTATTTCCGCAAGTCCGAAGGCAATGACACATTCGGCGGCGCTCATCACGGCACCGAAGGACCGCTCGGCGTCAGCTCGCAGAACCCGCATCCGCTGACGCGCGTCTTCGTGCGTGCCGCGCAGGAGGCCGGTCTTCCCTTCAATCCCGATTTCAATGCCGGATCGCAGGCCGGCGCCGGTTTCTATCAGACAACGACGAAGAATGGACGCCGCAGCAGCACCGCCGTCGGCTATCTGAAGCCCGCCGCGCATCGCAAGAACCTGACGGTGCGCACCGGTACCGCCGTCAACAGGATCGTCATCGAGAACGGCTGCGCCGTCGGCATCGAGATCATCGAGAACGGCCGGCCGGTGCTGTTGAGGGCCGAGCGCGAAGTCATCCTCACGTCGGGCGCCATCGGTTCGCCGAAGATGCTGATGCTCTCGGGTCTCGGCCCCGCCGACGAACTACGAGCGCTCGATATTGATGTTGTCAGAGATCTGCCGCAGGTCGGCAAGAACCTGCAGGATCACATGGATGTCGATGTTCTCGCTGAACTCAGCGGCTCGCACGGCATCGACCGCTACAAGAAGCGCCATTGGCAGGTCGCGGCCGGGATCGAATACGCCCTGTTCGGCAAGGGGCCGGTGGCCTCGAACATCGTCGAGGGCGGCGGTTTCTGGTGGGGCGACAAGGCTGAGAAGACCCCGGACCTGCAGTTCCACTTCCTGCCGGGGGCTGGTGTCGAGGAAGGGATCGGCGGCGTGCCCGGCGGCAATGGCTGCACGCTGAATTCCTATCACGTCCGGCCGCGCTCGCGTGGGACAGTAACTCTGCGCTCGAAGGATCCATCCGTTCCCCCGGCAATCGACCCCAATGCCTTTGCGGAGCCCTACGATCTGGAACGCGCCGTCGACGGCATCAAGATCTGCCAGGAAATCCTCTCCCAGCCGGCCTTCCGGCCCTTCGTCAGACGGCTGCATCTGCCTGACGGCAATATCCGCACGCAAGAGGAATACCGGCAGTTCGCCCGGCAGTACGGCCGCTCGGCCTATCACCCCGTCGGCACATGCCGCATGGGCGGTGGCGAAGATGCCGTCGTCGATCCGGATCTCAAGGTGCGCGGCATCGATCGGCTCCGGGTCTGCGACAGTTCCGTCATGCCGCGGCTGATCTCGTCGAATACCAATGCCGCGACGATCATGATTGCCGAGAAAGCGGCCGATATTCTCAAAGGCGTCTTGCAGCGGCAGCCGCAGCACGATTACGCATAGTAACGACATCAAGCGCAGATCATTCCATGACCCATTCCATGTCCTCGCCGCGTGAATTCCTCGCTTCGCTTTTCCACGCCGCCGTCAAGGCCGCCGACCCGCTGACGGGGATCAGGGCGCATTTGCCGGGAAAGCCGAAGGGCAAAACGGTGGTGATCGGCGCCGGCAAGGGCGCGGCGCAGATGGCGCGGGCACTGGAAAGCCTCTGGGACGGCCCGCTCGAAGGCGCCGTCGTCACCCGCTACGGCTACGGCTGCGAGACCGAACATGTCGAGATCATCGAGGCATCCCATCCGATGCCGGATGCCGCAGGCCTTGCCGCCTCGAAACGGCTGCTCGAGACGGTCAGGGATTTGACGGCGGACGACCTCGTCATCGCGCTGGTCTGCGGCGGCGGTTCGGCGCTGCTGCCATCGCCGCCGGAGGGACTGACGCTCGACGACGAGATCGCGCTGAACGAGATGCTGCTGGCCTCCGGCGCGCCAATCTCGGCGATGAATGTCGTGCGCAAGCATCTCTCGACGATCAAGGGCGGCCGTCTCGCCGCCGCGACCAAGGCCCGCGTCGTCAGCCTCATCGTTTCGGACATTCCGGGCGACAACCCGGCGCATGTCGCGTCGGGACCGACCGTCCCTGATCGCTCGACCCGCCACGAGGCGCTGGAGATCATCGCCCAATACGGACTGAAGCTGCCGCAGGCGGCGATCGACCATCTGAATTCGGAGAGGGCCGATGCTCCCCTGCCCGATGATCCTGCCTTTGCCCGCAACAGCCATCACATCATCGCCTCGGCCGGCGTCTCGCTGGAAGCGGCCGCAGCGCTTGCCCGCGCAAGCGGCATCGAAGCGGCGATCCTGTCCGATGCGATCGAAGGCGAATCCCGCGACGTGGCGCTTGTGCATGCGGCGATCGCCAGGGAAGTCAGCGGCCGCGATCGCCCCTTCACGAAGCCGGTCGTCATCCTCTCCGGCGGCGAGACAACAGTGACGTTGCGCGCCAAGGGCGGCAAGGGTGGCCGCAACGGCGAATTCGCGCTCGCCGCCGCACTCGCGCTCGACGGCCATGATGTCCACCTGCTCGCAGCGGATACTGACGGCATCGACGGCTCGGAGAACAATGCCGGCGCCTTTGCCGACGGCGGCACCGTCAAGCGCCTGCGCGCCGCCGGTATCGACCCGCGCCGTGTGCTCGACGGCAATGACAGCTATAGCGGCTTCCAGGCGATCGGCGACCTCTTCGAAACAGGCCCGACCGGGACAAATGTCAACGATTTCAGAGCCATCCTGATCCTGTAAGGCGACCAGCCATGAAACATCTGCTCTTCATCGGCACCCTCAACCAGCCGACCTCCTATTTCGAAGGCGCCAATGGCGATGGCCTCTCGGTCCACCTCTTCGATGACGAGACCCTGACGGCCGAGCGGCTGGCTTCCGCGCCGCAGATCGTCAATCCGACCTTTTTCTCGCCGGCTCCGGACGGCAGCCTCGTCTATGCCAATTCCGAGATCGAGGGCTGGTATGAGGGTCTGGTTACTGCCCTGTCCTTCGACAGCAAGGCTGGACGCCTCGACCACCTCAACATGCAGCCTTCGCTTGGCGCAACGACGGCGCATAATGCGATTTCCCGGGATGGACGGCATCTCTTCGTCGTCAATTATGCGATGGGTGCGGGTGGTCCGGATCAGGCACTGGTCGCCTTCGAACGCCGGGCAGACGGCTCGCTGGCGCCCGGCCGCATCAGCGCCGCGCAATCCGGCACCGGCCCCAATGCCGCCCGCCAGGAACGCAGCCATCCGCACAGCGTCACCGAGATTGCGCCCAATCTGCTGCTGGTCGCCGATCTCGGCACCGATAGGCTGACGGTTTACAGCCTTGAAGACGAGCAATTCGAAAAGATCAGCGAGACTGCCACGAGACCAGGTGCTGGACCGCGCCATGTCGCGCTGCATCCGTCCGGGCGCTTCGTCTTCGTCATCAACGAACTCGACTCGACGGTAGCAAGCTACCGGATCGGCGCAGGCGGCAAGTTATTGGAAGAGATCGGCGTCTATCCGACCGTTCCCGATCAGGCCGCTGCCGCAAACCACGCCTCCGACCTGCAGATTTCACCTGACGGACGGTTTCTCTATGGCGCCAATCGCGGCCATGACAGCATCGCAGTCTTCGCGGTCGATGCCGAAACCGGCAGGCTCTCGACAATGGGTCAGGTCTCCTGCGGTGGCCGGACGCCGCGCAATCTCGCGATCGCCCCGCAAGGCGGCCACCTGCTTTGTGCCAATCAGGACAGCGACGTCGTCAGCATCTTTGCCCGCGATGCGGAAGCCGGATCGCTGGTTGATACCGGCAAGAGCATTCGCATCGGCACGCCGATGTGCTTGCGTTTCGCCAAGCACTGAGCGGCGGAAGCCGCTCAGTGCTTGAGGATCTGGCTGAGGAACAGCTTGGTCCGCTCGTGCTGCGGGTTGGTGAAGAAGTCGTTCGGCTTGCCTTCCTCGACGATCTGGCCTGAATTCATGAAGATCACCCGGTCGGCGACGGCGCGGGCGAAGCCCATTTCGTGGGTCACGCAGACCATCGTCATACCGTCCTTGGCAAGCCCGGTCATCGTCTCCAGCACTTCCGAGACCATTTCCGGGTCGAGCGCCGAGGTCGGCTCGTCGAAGAGCATCACGGCCGGCTGCATGCAGAGCGAGCGGGCAATGGCGACGCGCTGCTGCTGACCGCCGGAAAGCTGGATCGGATATTTGTTGGCCTGTTCGGGAATGCGCACGCGCTCCAGGAATTTCAGCGCCGTCTTCTTGGCTTCTGCCTCCGGCACGCCCTTGATCCACATCGGCCCGACCATGCAGTTCATCAGCACCGTCATATGCGGGAAGAGATTGAAGTGCTGGAACACCATGCCGACATTCTTGCGGACCTCGCCGACATTGCGCATCTTGTTGTGCAGCGTGATGCCGTTGACGGAAATCTCGCCTTCCTGATGCGCTTCCAGCCGGTTGAAGCAGCGGATCAGCGTCGACTTGCCGGAGCCCGAGGGACCGCAGACGACGATGCGCTCGCCCTTGCTGACCGTCAGGTTGATATCCTTGAGCACCTGGAAGGCGCCGTACCACTTGGAAACGTTCTTCGCTTCGATGATCTTGTCGCCGTTCATCGGACTTTGCTCCTGGCGTAATGACGCTCGATGCGGGATTGGATGAGCTCCAGGCAGATCGACATGATCCAGTAGAGCATGGCGGCGGAGATCAGCATTTCCATGTGCTGGAAGGTCTTCTGTTCGAGCGTGCGGGCGAGGAACATCAGTTCCCAGACGCCGATCACCGAGACCAGCGAGCTGTCCTTCAGCATGGAGATGAACTGGTTGCCGGTCGGCGGGATGATGACCGGCAGTGCCTGCGGCAGGATGATCTTGCGCATGGTGATGCCGAAGCCGAAGCCGATCGAGCGCGACGCCTCCCACTGGCCGCGATCAATGCTCTGGATGCCCGAGCGGAAAATCTCCGTCATGTAGGCGCCGTAGCAGAGCGACAGGGCGAGAATACCGGCCGGAACCGCATCGATGACGAAGCCGAGCTGCGGCAGGCCGAGATAGATCAGGTAGACCTGCATGAGGAGCGGCAGGCCGCGGAAGAACGACGTGTAGAAACTGGCGATCGCATAGGCGAAGCCATTGGTCGAAAGCTTGGCGACGGCGCCGAGAATGGCGATCGCCGAGGCGATGACGATCGAGATTGCCGAGACATAGATCGTCGTCACCAAGCCCTGGGTAATCATGAAGGGCAGTTTTTCGGCGATGAACGGCAGGCTCAGATGAAAGGTCGCGAAGAAGGCGAGGAACAGAAGCAGCAGTTCCAGCCAGACGACGGCGATCTGCACCCTGAGCGGCGCAAAGCCGATCAGCACGACATTGAGCACGAACATGACGGCGATGACGAAGGCGATCGCGAAACGTCCGTACAGGCCGCTGGCAGAGGGATCGCCGATGACGGGGCGCATCAATTCGCCCATCGCCGTGCCGGTCATGTTGAACATCAGGAAGAAAGCCAGCACGACCGCAAACATCGTCGCGATGAACCACGGCTTATGGACGAGCACTTCAGACTCGACGGTATCGGGATAAAGCATCTCTTGTCCCTTGCGGCAAATCGACGGTCCGGTTGCCCGGACCGTCCGCTTCTGGCGGTGGTTACTTTACGACCGTATAGTCTACGCCATACCACTTCACGGAGAGCTTGCTCAGTGTGCCATCGGCCTGCATGCCCTTCACGGCTTCAGCGATCTTGTCGTTGAATTCCTTGTCGCCATGCTCGATCGCAACAGCGAGCGGCTCGTAGAAGACCGGGTCGCCGATCTGCTTGATCGGGTAGCCGGCCTTCACCGCGTCGAGAATGCTCGGCAGCGAGGAGACGACGGCATCGAGACGGGTGCCGTCACCGAGACGCAGGTCGTCGAAGGCGGTGGTCGAGTTGGCGTAGGACTTCACTTCCTTCGGCTTGAACTCGTATTTGAAGGGAGGCGCGCCGGCAGCATCGAGCGTCAGGTCGCCCTTGGCATAGGCTTCAAAGGTCGAGGTTGCCGTGGTGCCGACCACCTTGCCGTCGAGATCGGAAAGCTTCGTCGCCTTGCTGTCCTTGTGAACGGCAACGGCTGCCGGGGTGTAATAGTAGACGGCCGGGAAATCGAAGATCTCGGCGCGCTTCTTGGTCGGCGTCATCGAGCCGACATGCATGTCCCAGCGGCCCGCCCAGTTGCCGGCGGTGATGATGTCCCAGCCGGGCGTGACGAATTCGACCTTCACGCCGAGACGCTTGCCGATATCCTTGGCGACATCGACGTCGAAGCCATCGAGTTCGTTCTTCTCGTTCATGAAGGATTGCGGCGCCCAGTTGGCGTCGGTCGCAACCTTCAGGTCCTTGGCCGCCATGACGCGGTCGAGGACGGCACCGGCATTGGCCGGGAGGGCGGCGAAAGCCACGGCAAGCGATGCTGCCGCTGCGGAAATCTTGGTCAGTCTGTTCATGCGATGGTTCCCTTTATTGTCATTCTTGGTTTTTGGCCCGGGCTCATTCCCGTACCGTCATGCAATCTTGATGTCGAAGAGACCTTTTCGTCTTCCGGCGATTTGAAGCAGCCGCAGGCCGGTCGCTTCCTTGAATCGATGGAAGTCAGAGTTCTCCTTTCTGGCGCATCTCGTCGCGAATGGAGCGGGCGACCCGGAAGGCTTCGACGCCGGCCGGAATGCCGCAATAAACCGCGATCTGCACGAGCGCTGCCCTCAGTTCGTCATCGGTCAGGCCATTGCGGATCGCGCCGCGAAAATGGATGCCGAATTCATGCATGCGGTTCAGCGCCGCCAGCATGCCGAGGTTGAGGAGGCTGCGCTGCTTTAGGTCGAGCCCTTCGTCGGTCCAGGCCGTGCCCCAGCAATATTCGTTGAGCACATCCTGGAACGGTGCCGAGAAGCTGTCGGCGCCGTTGATGGCGCGGTCGACATAGTCGTCACCCAGCACCTTGCGGCGAACGGCCTCGCCGCTTTTTCTAAGCGCCTCATCCATGGTTCCTCTCCGTGGCGGCCAGGAAGCCGCGCATCAGGTTCGCCACCGTTTCCGGCGCCTCGATGAGAATGGAATGGCGCAGGCCCGGCAGGATCGACAGCGTCGAGCCCGGGATGCGCTCGTGCATGTAGCGGGCCATGCGCGGATTGGATCCGGCATCGTCCTCGCCCGTCGCAATCAGCGTCGGGCAGCGGATCTGGTCGAGGAAGCCACCGAAGTCGGTCTCGGCGAGCACCCTGTAGGCGGCTGCATAGCATTCCGGATCGTTCTCGGCATCGCGCTGGCGAAGCCTTGCTATTGTCTCGGCGTTTGCAGCCTGAAACTCTTCGGTCAGCCAGCGCGACAGCGAGGCGTTGTGATGATCGGCCGGCGTACCGGCCCGCAGCGCCGCGAGGCGCTCCAGAACCCGCGTCCGCTCATCCGGCGTGCGGCCAGCCACCGTGGAGAGCAGCACCAGCTTGCGCAGCCGGTCGAGATGGGTCAGCGCTAGGCGCTGGGCGATCAGCCCGCCGAGCGAGAAGCCGGCGAGATTGAAACTCGAGAAGCCTGCCTTGTCGGCGAGCGCCAGCGCCTCGTTGACGAAATCGTCGATCTCGTAGCGGCCCTTTACCCGGCTCGATTGGCCGTGGCCGCGCAGGTCGAAGGTCAGGATCGTGAAACTGTCCTTCAGGCGCTCAACCACACCCGACCAGGCCTCCAGATAGGAGCCGACGCCGTGGATGCAGACCAGCGGATCGCCGCTACCGTCGATCCGGTAGTTGAGCGTCACGTCTCCGACGGTATGGCGCTGTGCCTCTGCCATGTCAGCCTGCCGCCGCCTTGCGCTGCTTGTCCTTTTCGCGCGCGGCGAAGAAGGGCATGATTTCCTTGACGAACAGCTCGATCGTCCGCTTCTGCAGCTCGAAGGGCAGGTTGAAGGTCAGGCCGAGGCAGTACTGATCGACACCGGCTTCTTCATAGACCAGCAGCTTCTCGATCGCTTCGTCGGGCGTGCCGAACATCAGGTTCTTGCGGATATTGTCCGGATTGTAGTTGTCCTTGCCCTTGACCGCTTCATAGGGCACCGCTTCCGGGAAGCCTTCGCGGACATTGCCGATATTCTGCATCAGGTTTTCGAAGGCGCGGCCGTAATCCATGCTGTGCTTGACCGCCAGTTCCCAGCCGTCGGCCTTGTCGTAGACGCAGGTGCGGCGCTGCATCATGAAGCGCGGGCGCGGTACCTCGGGATGATCGGCAACCGCCTTGTTGAACTTGTCGGCCAGAACCTGGATCTCGGCTGCCGGCTGCGAGAGCGGCGTGGAGAGGATGCTGGCGCCATTGGCGATCGCCCAGTCGAAGGAGCCGGGATCGCGGGCCGCGACCCAGATCGGCGGATGGGGCTGCTGCAGCGGCTTCGGCACCGACGTGGCGGTCGGAAATTTCCAGTAGTGCCCGTCATGGGCGTAGTCGCCGGCCCAGAGCTTCTTCACGGCCGGGACGATCTCCTTCATGTAGGCGACGCCTTCCTGCTGCGGCATGCCGCCGGCCATCCGGTCGAACTCATACTGGTAGGAGCCGCGGGCGATGCCGAATTCCAGGCGACCGTTGGTCAGATGATCGCAGAGCGCGGATTCGCCGGCGAGACGGATCGGGGTCCAGTAGGGCGCAACGAGCGTCGAGGTACCCAGCCGGATCTGCTCAGTGTGCTGCGCCAGCCAGACCAGCGTCTGGAACGGATTGGGAGAGATCGTGCATTCGATCGTGTGGTGCTCGGCAGTCCAGAGCGCCTCGAAACCGCCCTCATCGGCCATCCGTGCCAATTGCAGGAGATTGTTCTTGACCGTCGACATCGGAATGTCGGGCGAGAAGCGTTCCATGGTCAGCGATACTGCGAATTTCATCTGCTAGCCTCCCTTTCGGGTTCAGTTTTGTGCGTGCCGTCACTTCAGACGGATGACGAAGGGGTCCTGCATGGCGCCGGAATAATCGATGATGACGTTCTTCAGGCGCGAGAATTCATGCATCACCTCGAAGCCGCCGCGCCGTCCGTAGCCGCTTTCCTTGAAGCCGCCATTCGCGGACATGAAGGAGGCCGAGCGATAGGTATTGACCCAGACGGTGCCGGCCTCGATCTGGTTGGCGAAGCGCAAGGCCCGATCGATGTCCTTGGTCCAGATGCCGGAGGCGAGGCCGTAGTGGCTGTCATTGGCAAGCGCGATCATCTCCGCCTCGTCGCGGAACGGCATGACCCCGACCACCGGGCCGAAGATCTCGTCACGCATGAAGCCCATGTCGTTTTGCGCATCGACCATGACGGTCGGCTCGTAGTACCAGCCTCCGCTCGAGAGACCTGCCTTCTGCGGACGGCGGCCACCCGCCGCAACCTTGGCGCCTTCCTTGACGCCCGAGGCAACGTAACCCTCGACCTTGGAAAGCTGGTCGGCGAGCGCCAGCGGGCCGATATCGGTATCGTCGACCGTCGGCAGGCCGACGCGGATGCGGGCGGTGCGGGCGATCAGCGCGTCGATGAACTTGTCGTAGATGCTGGCTTCGACGAAGCAGCGCGAACCGGCAACGCAGGTCTGCCCGGCAGCGGCAAAGACGCCGGAGACGACGCCATTGACGGCATGCTCGATCTCGACATCGCCGAAGACCACATGCGGCGACTTTCCACCGAGCTCCATCGAGCAGGGCACGAGGTTCTGCGCGGCATTGCCGGCGATGCGGCGGCCGGTCGCGGTGCTGCCGGTGAAGACATATTTGGCAACGCCCGGATGGCGGGTCAGCGCCTCGCCAGCGCTCTTGCCGGTGCCGGTGACGACGTTGACGACACCGGCCGGGAAGCCGGCTTCATGGATCAGTTCGGCCAGCGCCAGCGTCGAGGCAGTCGCATGTTCCGAAGGCTTGATGACGACGGTGTTGCCGATCGCCAGGCATGGCGCCAGCGTGCCGGTCAGCAGCATCAGCGGCGAATTCCAGGGCGTGATCATGCCGACGACGCCGAGCGGTTCGCGCAGGTTGATGTTCAGCGTATCGGCCCGATTGATCGGGATGGTGTCACCCTGCAGCTTGTCGGCCATCCCGGCGAAATAGTGATAGCTATCAGGCATCGAGCGCATCTGCGCCCGGGTTTCCTTCAGCAGCTTGCCGTTGTCGCGCGTCTCGATCTCGGCAAGCGTATCGGCATTGGCGCGGACGAGTTCGGCGAGTTTGCGCACCAGCGCACCGCGGTCGGTCTGCGTCATGCGCCGCCAGACCGGATTGCGGAAGGCGGCATTCGCGGCCGCGACGGCGGCTGCCACGTCGTCGGCATCGGCTTCGGCCAGATCGTACCAGCGCTCGCCGGTGGTCGGGTCGTAGCTGGCGATGTAGTTGCCGTTCTTCGGCGCCACGAATTCGCCATTGATGAACAGGCCCTGTCGCGACCCTTCGATGGAGCTTACCGTCGTCTTCATGTCACTGTCCTTGGTCTTGGGAGGCTTGGATCCAGGCACGGGCTTCGCCGTCGATCATCGCGACGCGGCCGCCGTCGTCTGAATCCATGTAGATGCCGAACCGGCCGGCCTGCCGCTCGCGGACGTAGCGGCGCAGCATGGAGCGCAGTTCGTGGGTGGCGATCGCTTCGTAGGGCAGATCGTCGATGGCGAAGAAACGCAGGTCTGCAGGCAGGTTGACGCCCGCCCCCTCGCCCGCCAGCCGGGCACGATAGACGAGATAGCCGGGATCGCTGTCGGCTACATCGAAGACGGAATAGAGGAAGGTTTCTTCCGGCACGAGGCTCAGCGCATCGCCGCCCTCGACGACGAGCTGGCTGTCGGCCTTGCGGCGGCGCGCCGAGGGAAGCACCCAGCCACCCTTGCCATCCGAGCGCAACAGCAGGCCATCGCCGGCTTCGATCAGATAGCCGATGATCATGCCATGCGAGGCGAGCCATCCCGATGGCAGCGGATCCTTGACGCTGGCATAGCGGCCGCGGCAGAAGCCGAGCGGCGCCGTCGGGCTGGTGCCAAAAGCCCGGACTTCGCCGATCAGAACCGCATGATCACCGGCATCGACGGTATTGTAGGTCGTGCAGTCGAACCAGGTGAGGCTGTCGGTCAGGACAGGTGCGCCGGTGTGGATATGATCGTGGGTGACGGACTGGAACTTGTCCGGCGACTTGGAGGCAAAGGTCGCGGATACGCCGACCTGTCCTTCATGGAGGATATTGACCGCGAAGCAGCCGGCGCCGGTGAAAGCCTGATAGCTGGACGCCGACTTTGCGATGCAGACCAGCAACAGCGGCGGATCGAGCGAGACCGAGGTGAAGGAATTCGCCGTCATGCCGCGCGGCGTTCCGTCCTCGTCACGGGTGGTGATGACGGTGACGCCCGTCACGAAGGTTCCGAAGGCTCGGCGCAGGGCGATCGGGTCGATCGGCGCATCCGCCTTTGCCGCTATCTCCACCATCTCTCAGCGCCTCCTCGTGCTTGATGAAGAGAGGCTATCGTTGCCGGTGCGGCCGTTCTTCCTTGGCTTCGACGGAGTGAGCGGAAAACTTCTGCTGTGATCCGTAGGAGAGGGAAAACGGCCAGCAGCAGGCGCTGCAAAACCGCGTATACCGGCTGTAGAGGGTTACTTTTCGGCGCTGACGCGATTATCGATGACGCCGTGCAGGCGGATCGCCAGCTCGACGGCGAAGCGCTTTTCCGGCGTCTCTACATCGACGCCGAAAAGCTCCTGGATGCGCGACAACCGGTAGCGCAGCGTCGTGACATGCAGGCCCATCGTATCAGCGCAGGCCTGGCTGCGGCAGCCTTCCTGCAGATACGTAGAGAGCGTCTCGAGATAGGGCGTGCCGTTCTCGCGGTCATGCTCGGCGATGGCGCCAACGCTCTCCTGCACGAAGCTGCGCACGTCGCCCGCCTCGGATGCCGCCACCAGCATCGGCAGCGGCCCGAAATCCTGCGCCGAGACGGCACCGGTGAGCCCAAAGGACCGGCCGATGCGGATCATCCGGCTGCAGCGTTCCCAGGCGGCCGGATAATCGGACAGCGCCGCGCAGCGATTTCCCGCGACGACGACAGGCGGCTCGTCGAAATAGCGGCCAAGCTCCTCGGCGATACGCCGTGTCAGCTTTACCGTCCGCTCCTGCCTTTTGCTCGCATCATAAGGCACGAGGCAGACGACGCCGCCATCGATGGCGATCAGGTTTGCCTGCAGCGAGGCCTGCTGCATGATGCGGGCCAGCGTATGCTCGACATCGACTGAGGCGCCGCCGAAGGCTTTCGTCTTGTCGGGAAAATCGACGACGATCATCTGCTGCGGCACCGAGAAATTCAGCCCCAGCCGCTGAGCGCGCTGGGTGACATCGCCGGCATTGCGCCAGCGGGCCTCGACGATCTCGAAGAATAGTTCGGTCTGGGTTCTCGTTTCGAAGCGGAAGCGAATGAAGCTGCGCATCATCTGGACGCTGAGCGCGAATTTGGCGCTGTCGAGCATTAAGAGATCGAGATCGCTGAATTCGCGCGAGGTCGGAAAGATGATCAATGCGCCGACCAGCTGGTTGTCGACCGTCAGCGGCTCGATGCGCGCCGAGACCTTGAAGCGCTGGGCGCCGTCGTCGAGAAACAGGCTGGCGGCATCCGTGGCGCCTCGATCGATTGCCTCGCGCGCCGCCTTCATCAAGGGACGGGCGAGCGTCGTCGCTGCCGCTTCCTGCCAGGAGGCCTCATCGTAGAGCGCGTTCGGCGGACGTCCCGCGATCACCTGATTGGCGGTGAAATCGACGACGACGGTCGGGTTTGGCAGCATCATGCCGACCATGGCCGAGAGTGGCGCGACGGCACCGTCGCTGAGCACATGTTCAAGCAGCGAGGTATGCGCCTGCAGCGCCCGCTCGAGTCGCTGCGCCGCACGCTTTTCGGCCTCCAGCCGGTGTTCGCGCTCGACGGCGATGGCACCCATATGGATGATCGCGCCGAGAAAGGCGAGGTCGTCTTCGGAGACGTCGGTGATCTGGCGCGAGATGACGCTCAGCACCATCGGCCGGCCCTCGGCGTCCTTGCAGTTCATCGGCATGACGACCACGGTGCGGTAATCGCGCTCGAAGGCTTCCTTGCGGTAGCCGGGAAACTCGACGGACTCGCGGGCGTCGCGGAGGTAAACCGGTTCGTTGCGCTGCAGGGCAATCAGCGACGGACTGGTCGCAAGCTCCCACTTCTCAGGCAACTGCCGCTCGATCAGCGTCGGATCGTAGCGGACGATGACACAGGCATAACCATGCGCCGCATCGATGCCCATGATCGAGCCGAGCGACCAATGGGCATGGCGGCAGGCCGACGCGATCAGATGCTGCAGCACAGTCTGCAGATCGCCGCCGCTGTTGATCTGGCTTGCGACGTCGCGGAGCGCCAATATCTGAGACTTCTGATCCAAACTGCCTCGCTCCCTCCAGCTGCCCGCATCATGCGCGCGCATTCGGCGGAAATCTACTCCGTTTCGATGGAAGCCGACACAGCACCCTTCCGCTGATCGGAGGAAGACGTTCGCTGTTTAGCCGCTAGGCTTTTGGGAGTTTCAACATTTCGTATCGGCGCAAGGCATGACACTCGGCATCAGAAAGATTTCAACCTTCCTCGAAGAAACGCATGTCGAAGGCGGCAAGGCGGCGGCCCGGCCGGTGACCACGGTCGTCGTCGCGGCCGTTATCCAGAACCCCTGGGCCGGGCGCGGTTTCGTCGAGGACCTGAGGCCGGAGATCATCCGCATCGCCGGCGACCTCAGCCATGAGATGACGACGCGGCTGCTGCGCCAGATGGATGCCGGCAAGATCGAGGCCTGCGGCAAGGCGGCAGCGGTCGGCATCAACGGCGAGATCGAACATGCGTCGGCGATGATCCACACGCTGCGCTTCGGCAATCCGTTCCGCGAAGCGATCGGCGGCACCAACTACCTGGAATTCGCCAACACCCGCAACGGCGCTGGCGCGCTTCTGTCGCTGCCGATGATGCATAAGAGCGAGAGCGGCAAGCGCTCGCATTTCCTGACCGCCAATTTCCTGATTGCCGATGCACCCGGCCCGGACGAAATCGTCGTGGCGATCGGCGCCGCCGATGGCGGCAGGCCGCATGCCCGCATCGCCGACCGTTTCCAGGATATTGCGGAGATGGAAGCCGAGATGGCCGCCAAGGGCTAGTCAGCCCGCCGGGCGGGGCGGCGGCATCAGGCCGCCGTGCGCTTCCAGTTGGACTTGATTGACGAACCGTCGTCGCGCTGCACGGCGCGGCGGTTCAGCTTGAACAGGCTGACTAGCTGCGACAGCGCGTCGGCACCGAGCGCCAGCGTGCTCGAGATCGCCGTGGTGCGGGCGCTCATCGCCGCATTTTCCTGCGTCATCCGGTCGAGACGTCCAACCGCCTTGCTGATTTCGCCGAGACCCGTGGTCTGCTCGTCCGCGGCCCTGGCGATCTTGTCGACATTGCCGTCGATGCGCTTCACGAGGACGTCGATTTCCTTCAGCGCCTCGCCGGTCTCGCCGACGAGACGGACACCTTCGAGAACCTCGGCGCCCGAATTGTTGATCAGCACCTTGATTTCCTTGGCCGCATTGGCCGAGCGCTGGGCGAGCTCGCGCACTTCCTGCGCCACGACCGCAAAGCCCTTGCCGGCTTCACCGGCACGCGCGGCCTCGACGCCGGCGTTCAGCGCCAGCAGATTGGTCTGGAAGGCGATCTCGTCGATGACGCCGATGATCTGGCTGATTTCGCGCGATGCCGCCTCAATGCGCTGCATGGCATCGACGGTCTGCTGCACGACCTCCGTCGAAGCGGCGGTCGAGACGCGGGCGCTCTGGACGAGCTGGCGCGTTTCCTTGGTATTTTCAGTGGACGAACGCACCGTCGCGGTGATCTCGCCCAGCGCCGCCGTCGTCTCGTCGAGGGCAGCTGCCTGTTCGCGGGAGCGCTCGGCTAGGTGCTCCGAGGCTTCGCGTACTTCCTGGCTGCTCTTGCTCAGGTCGCCGGTCTGGCCGAGAACGTTGACGAGTGTCTTCTGGAATTCGCCGATCGACTTGTTGAAGTCGCGGCGCAGGCGCTCGAATTCGCCGACGAAGGGCTCGTCGAGAGTGATGCGGATATTGCACTGGGAGAGACGCTCCAGCGCCGAACCGAGCTCTTCGACGGCATGCATGCGATCGGTCACGTCGATCGCGAATTTCACGACCTTGAAGACTTCGCCATTGTGATCGAGGATCGGGTTATAGGAGGCCTGGATGAAGATGCGCTTGTTATCCTTGCCGAGCCGCATGAACTGGCCGTTCGAGAATTTGCCGGTGCGCAGGTCGGCCCAGAAGTCGCGATATTCCTGAGACTGGGCATAGCCCGGCTCGCAGAACATCGAGTGGTGCTTGCCGACGATCTCGTCGGCCGAATATCCGAGTACCGAAAGGAAATTCTCGTTGGCGCCGAGAATGCGTCCATCGGGCGCGAACTCGATGACAGCCTGAACGCGCGACAGCGCGGCGAGCTTGCCGGCATCCTCGGCGCTCTTGCGCTTGATCGCGGTGATATCGGTGGCGATCTTGACGACCTTGTAGGGTTTGCCGCGGCGGAAGACCGGATTGTAGGAAGCCTCGATCCAGATTTCCTGGCCGCTCTTGGCGCGGCGGCGATACTGGCACTGGTCGTATTCGCCGCGCGCCAGCTTCGCCCAGAAGGCCCGGTATTCTTCGGATTTCGCCTCGTCGGGCAGCACGAACATGCTGTGGTGGCGGCCGACGATCTCGGATCGCTGGTAGCCGACCGCTTTGCAGAAATTCTCGTTCGCCGTCAGGATATTGCCCTTCAGATCGAACTCGATGATGGCCTGCGAGCGGCTCAGCGCATCGATAACAGCCGACGCATCCAGGCCGAGAATGGAAAAGCGAGACATGCAGTAAGAACCCCCGGTGACCACAGGCTTCTCCGCCGCACGCAAAGAGCAGCCAAAGACCTTTTGGTGAACAGTAGGGGGACAGCGTTAATTAGCGATTAAGCATGTCTAAAGCTTGGATATTTTCAATTGCGCGTTTGCTGCGCGGCAGGACGGCCCGCCTTTCGGCGCGCCGTCTTGCGATGAAGGAAGATCAGTTGGTGATCTCCGGCTCGACCAGCTTTGCCAGGTTGCGCAGCGATTCCTGCCAGCCGAGATAGCATGCTTCCGGCGGAATGAGATCCGGCACGCCGGCCTGGGTGATGTCGACCTCGGTGCCGACGGACACCTTCTTCAGGATCACCGTGACTTCCATTTCGCCGGGCAGGTTCGGATCGTCGAACTTGTCGGTGTAGCGCACGCGCTCGCCCGGGATCAGCTCCTTGAATTCGCCGCCGAAGGAATGGCTGTCGCCGTTCGTAAAATTGCGGAACGACATCTTGAACGTGCCGCCGACCTTCGGCTCCATGTGATGGACGGTGCAGGCAAAGCCGTTCGGCGGCAGCCACTTCGCCAGTGCATCGGCCTCGATGAAGGCGCGGTAGATCTTCTGAGGGCTGGTGGCCAGCACGCGGTGCAGACGGATGGTACTCGGCATGGTTCGGTTTCCTCCTTTGATTGCGTGGACATCCCAAGGACGTGCGTCGCCGCCACAATCCGACAGCGCAATTTCGATTTAGCAAAGAAATATGCCGCCCGGGCCGAAGGCAAGCCCGCGCGCTGCGATCTCTACCGTCAAAAATCTATTCGTCCGGTTACATTGTTGTACGACAAATTTTGTGCCACTATGCCATTCGTGATGGCACCGCGGCCCGCTCCGCTGGCGCCCGGATGAACAGGATGGTCAAGGAAGAGAAATGCCCGATCTGGAGAAGAGAAGCGTAACCAAAGGCGGCCTCGCGGTCACCACCATGGGCTTGGGAGGAACGGGCCTTGGCAATATGTACCGGGCGACCGATCCGAAGGTGGCGCACGAGACCGTGCATGCCGCCTTTGAAAACGGGCTGCGCTATTTCGATACCGCCCCGGTCTATGGCTTCGGCCTTGCCGAAACGCGGCTCGGGGAGGCGATCCGCACGCTGCCGCGCAGTGAGATCGTGATTTCCTCCAAGGTCGGCTACGATCTGGTGCCGATCCCCCAGAGCGAGGTCAGACCCGTGCTCTGGGACGAGGCACCACCCTTCCGGGCCGATTTCGACTATTCGCGCGATGCCGTGCTGCGCTCGATCGAGGGATCGCTGAAGCGGCTCGGCACCGATTATATCGACATGCTGGCAGTCCACGATCCCGACGAGGCGATCCATTTTGCCAGGGGCGAAGATCCCTATGCCCGCAGCCGTTTCAAGGAAGCGATGGACGGCGCCTACCCCGCGCTCGACGAACTGCGGGCGCAAGGCGTCATCAAGGCGATCGGCGTCGGCATCAACCAGTGGCAGATGCTGTCGGATTTCGTCGAGGCCGGTCAGTTCGACTATTTCCTGCTCGCCGGACGCTACACGCTGCTCGAACAGGAGCCGCTTGCGACCCTTCTCCCCGCCTGCGAGCGCAAGGGCACCAAGCTGGTCATCGGCGGCCCCTATAATTCCGGGATTTTGGCGACCGGCGCCGTCAACGGCGCGACTTTCAATACCCGCAATGCACCGGCCGAAGTACTCGACAAGGTGGCGAAGCTCGCGGCAGTCTGCGACCGCTACGATGTTCCGCTCGCCGCCGCAGCACTACAGTTCCCGCTGGCGCACAAGCTCGTTGTCAGCGTCATTCCCGGCGCCCGCTCGGTGGAGGAACTCGAGCAGAACCTCTCCTATCTCCATTGGCCGATCCCGGCAGCGCTCTGGTCGGATCTGCGGGCGCAGGGGCTGATCGATCCCGCCGCTCCGCTTCCGGCCGGTGGCTGATGCAGTTGCGGCCGGCAGCGGCGGTGATCGGCGAGTTCGAGACACTTCTGTCGTCCCGGCGCGCCGATCTCATTGCAGCGGCCGGTCTGCCGGAGCTTGAACTCTTCGGGCAGCGAACACGGCTGCTGCTGGTTCGCGAACCTGCATCCCCGATCCCCAACTGGCCGGCCCTGAAGGCGCGGGCCAGGCGCACCGCTGAAACGCTGAGAAAGATCGGCGTGACGCCGGTTCTCGTGACCGGCGATCCCGCCTCCTCCCTGGCAATTGCGCTCGGTGATGCCGGATGGGGTGTGTTTCGTGACGGTGTAGATCTCCGCCCGCGCGGCGAGCTCATGCTGGACGCAAAGCCGATCCCCGCTTCAAAAACCAAACTCTCGCTGCTCTGCGCCCTCTGGCATCTTCGTCATCGACCCTTCACGGGAGCGGAACTCGGCCGATCCGCCGGCATCTCGGCAACGTCGGCCCGCACCGCCATCGCTGAGGCAATACAGGCCGGGTGGGTCAGCCGGAATCGCGATGTCGGCGCTCATCTCTACCGCCTCGACCATCCCCAAGCGATCGTCGACAACCTGCCCCATGCCGCGTCGTCACGGCCGAACCGCTGGCAGCATTTCGCCCTGGCGCCGGACCATCTGGCGGCACTTCCGCAGCGGCTCGACGGTTTCTGCCGCAGCCATCGGATCGCCTATGCCGTGACCGGCCGATATGCCGCCACCTACTTCCTCGGCCGCCGGCAGGACGTGCCGGAGCTGCAGGTCAGGCTCGCCCCGACCGCCGAATTTGCCGATCTGCTCTCCCATCTGCGCGCTGTGCCCGCGGCAGCGCCTGCGAATCTCGCAATCGTGATATCGGCCGATGCCGCGAGCTGGCTGCATGGAAGGCGGGTACACGGCCTTGACCTTGCAAACCCGCTCGTCGTCATGACCGACCTCTTGGAAACGAAGAACTTGGAAACAAATGCATTTCGGGCCTGGCTGGAAGCAGAAGCGCAGCGCCCGGAAAATGTCCAAAACCACCCGTAAGTACTATATACACAAGCGCGCAGCGGCGAATGGTCCATCCCCAGAAGTAGTGATTGAATTTTTCACTTAGCTCATACACTATCTATCGGCCCCCCAAGTGATCGGTCTCCCGCAAGGACGCCCATCGAACCTCGCGGTAAACGGAAAAAACAAATGAACGCCAAGGCCCCGAATGCAATCGACGTCTATGTCGGCTCCCGAGTAAGAATGCGCCGGCTCCTTCTCGGCCTCAGCCAGGAAAGGTTGGCCGATCAGATCGGCGTGACGTTCCAGCAGGTCCAGAAGTATGAGAAGGGCATGAACCGCATCGGCGCCAGCCGCTTGCAGAAGATCGCCGAGGTGCTGTCGGCGCCGCCGAGCTATTTTTTCCAGCAGGAAGACTCTCAGCCGCTGACGCTCGAAGGCCTCGAAATGCCGCAGAAGGCCGATCCGGTCTCCGAATTCCTGCGCTCCAAGGAAGGCCTCGCGCTCAACCGCGCCTTCCTGAAGATCAACGACCCGCAGATCCGCGAAAAGATCGTCTCGCTGGTCAAGGCCATGGCGCAGGCCGAAGGCCATCGCGACACCGCGGTCGGCGCTTCCGCTTCGGAAACCAGCCAGCCGCTGAACGGCTAAGCATTCGTCAGTATCAACGTTTCGAAGGCGCGGCCGAAAGGTTCGCGCCTTTGTCATGTTCTGTAGCGGCGATGTCACGCCGATTGCGGAATTTGAAGTTGAATCTGTAAGTGTTTTCTGATGCCTGCAGGTGTGTCACGCTTGTGTCACGCGCGCCGCGCGAGAACTTCCCCTAACGTCACATTGCCGCCACGTCCCAAGGCGGCGATCTGACGAGGTTTGACAATGGAAGATGCGGTCATCGACGTCACCCATGCGAAGAGCGAAGAGCAGCTGAAGGAGCTGGCGTCGCTGGCAAGACTGATTGCTTTCGCACGCGAAAATGCCAAGGAGCTGAGTGCCGAATTCCCGGCGCATTGCCTCGACCTGGCGCTCAATTCCCTGCTTCAGGACCTTCAGAACAGCGCAGCACCGGCTATCGCCGAAGAAGGTCAGCGTATCGAGGCAGCTTTCGCAGTACGCCACTGAACGAGACATTCTCTCACTCCGGAAAGCCGGAGTGAGACGATCTCTCGGATTTCGTTGCTCTATTTGATTAAACGTTACAGCAGACGGTCCGGCTGCGTTTAAGAGACGACATTCCTGATGAAGCGAACGGTCTCGCTGCCGTTGTTGAGATAGGAATAGATCTGCGCCGAGCTGTAGATCGCAAAGGTTCCGGCCGGATAATCGGTCTCGGTGCCGCTGAGCGACAGCGTCAGCACGCCCTCGATGATGAAGATCATTTCGTGCCAGCCCTGCGGATCAGGCTCGGCATCGTAGCGTTCGCCGGCTTCGAGCGACCAGTGCCACATCTGCGTCTCATGCGCGGCGGGTGCCGTGCCGAGCAGCACGCCGGAGCTTGCCGCTCCGCGCCCGCGCCAGGTCACTTCGTTGATATCGGATGAGGACGTGCGGTTCGGATCGCGAACGAGATCGACGAAGCCGACACCCATGGCCGCCGCCAGCTTGTCGAGACTGGAGAGGCTGATATTGGCATCGCCCGCCTCGACAGCGACGATCATCCGCCGACTGATGCCCGAAGCTTCCGCCAGCGCTACCTGGCTCAGACCCGAGGCCTGCCTTAGTCTGCGAAGATTCCCAGAAACATGCGACAAGACATCGCCCCCGCCTTGACTGTGCAATATATTGCTCATAGGCTTCCTCTAATCACATTGGGCAGTCAGATCAATCGCGATCTCGCCGTGCGTCCTATCCGGCCGCGCGAACGGATAGCTGCGTTCCATCGGCTGTTCCGCATGTAAAGGCGAGGAAAGCATGACGCAACCGATCGTTCTCCACGAAGCCGATATCACGGCGCTTCTTCCGAAAGTCGATGTCCGCTCGGTGCTGGAGCGCATGTTCCGGGCGCTGGCCGACGACGATGCCGTACAGCCGCCGCAGACGCTCAGCCTCTTCCCGCGCGACGCCGGCGACTTCATCACCTATCTCGGCGTTCTCGCCGGCGAAAAGGTCTTCGGCGCCAAGCTCTCTCCCTACATCCCCGGCGACGGCAAGGCGTTGGTCACAGCTTGGACGCTGCTGATGTCGATGGAAACCGGCGAGCCGGTTCTCCTCTGCGACTCCAAGAAGCTGACGACCGAGCGCACCGCCGCGACCTCCGTCATCGCCGCCGATGCCTTGGCCGATGCCGGTGCCTCGGTACTGACCATCGTCGGCTCCGGCCCGGTGGCGCTGGCGCACCTGCGCTATGCCGAGGCGATCCGGCCGTGGAAAGAGATCCGCATCGCCTCGCCGAATATCGCCGGCCACACCGGCATTCCCGAGAAGAGCGCTGCTGGCTGCACCATCACCAAGTTTACCGACGTCAACCAGGCAGTGCGCGGCGCCGATGTCGTTCTGCTCTGCACCTCATCGGGCAAGCCGGTCATCGATACGGCCGCGCTCTCGAAGGCCGCCGTCGTCACCTCGATCAGCACCAATGTTGCCAATGCCCATGAAGTCGATCCGGCAGCGCTTTCGGGCTTCGACGTGTATTGCGACTACCGCGCCACGACGCCTGCTTCGGCCGGTGAAATGAAGCTTGCCGCCGCGTCCGGCGCCTGGAGCCCGGATGCGCTTTGCGGCGACCTGCCGGAACTACTCGCCGGACGGGCAAAGGCCCCGAGTCGCGAACGCCCGGCCTTCTTCCGCTCGATCGGCCTCGGCCTCGAGGATGTCGCCGCCGCCGTTGCCCTGCTCGCCGCCGCACGCGGCCAATAATCGTAATACCGAGGAGAATGACATGAAGATCCGCAATTTCGGCGTCGAAATCTGGATGAACAAGTACGAGACGACGTGCGAGCTCAATCTGGCCGAGACCTGCGTCGAATCCTTGACCGTCGCCGAACTGCTCGACATGGCGGGCAAGACCGATATCGCCGCCGAACTGCTGCCGCTCAAGCTGACCTATGGCGAGATCGAAGGCAGCGTTCGCCTGCGCAATCTGGTGGCCGGTCTCTATGAAAACCAGAAGCTCGAAAACACCGTCATCACCCATGGGGCGATCGGCGCCAACGCACTCGTTCACCTGACGCTCGTCGAGCGCGGCGACCGCGTCATCTCCGTGCTGCCGACCTATCAGCAGCACTACTCGATCCCCGAAAGCATCGGTGCCGATATCCAGATCCTGAAGCTCACCGAAAAGACCGGCTTCCTGCCCGATCTCGAAGAGCTGAAAAAGCTGGCAACGCCGGGCACCAAGCTGATCGCCATCAACAACCCGAACAATCCGACCGGTTCGCTGATGGACCGCGCCTATCTCGAAAAGATCGTCGAGATCGCCCGCGCATGCGGCGCCTGGATCCTCTGCGACGAAGTCTATCGCGGCACGGACCAGCAAGGCGAAGACGGGATGACCGCCTCGATCGCCGATCTCTACGAAAAGGGTATCAGCACCGGCAGCATGTCGAAGACCTATTCGCTGGCGGGGCTGCGCCTCGGCTGGATCGTCGCGCCGGAAGAGCTGATCCACGCGGTCTCCGTCCACCGCGACTACAACACGATCAGCGTCGGCCGTCTCGACGACCATTTCGCGGCGATCGCGCTGGAGAACAAGGACAAGATCCTGAAGCGCAGCCACGAGATCACCCGCTCGGCGCTGGCGATCCTCTCCGACTGGATCGATGCCGAACCGCTGATTTCCTGGATCAAGCCGAAATCCGGCACGACCGCGCTTCTGAAATACGACCTGCCGATCACCTCCGAAGAATTCTGCCTGCGTCTGCTCGACCAGAAGGGCGTGATGCTGACGCCGGGCAGCGCCATGGACATGGAGGGCTACCTGCGCATCGGCTACACCAATGGCGAAGATGTGCTGAAGGAAGGCCTGAAGCGTATCTCGCAATTCCTGAAGGAAGCCGCCGCTTCGGCCGCCTGATCTCCACCCATCCCAAGAATTCCTGCCGCCCGTCCCGGGCGGCGGATTGAGTCCGTTTCCAAACAAAAGGGGAATTTCATGAAACGACTTTTGACCGTACTCGCTCTCTCGATGCTCGCCGGCGCCGCCTCGGCCGACGAACTGCGGATCGGCACCAGCGCCGACTACCCGCCGTGGGAATCCGTCGATGCCGGCGGCAACATCATCGGCTTCGACAAGGATGTCGGCGACGAGATCTGCAAGCGCATCGCCGCAACCTGCAACTGGCAGAACCAGGCCTATGACGGCCTGCTGCCCGGCCTGCAGGTCGGCAAGTTCGACCTCGTCATCTCCGGCGTCTCGATCAATGACGAGCGCTCACAGAAGGTCGACTTCTCGGTTGCCTATGCCGATGCGCCGAACGCCATCGTCACCGCTCCGGGCAGCGATGCCGCTTCCGCCAAGTCCGCTGCCGATCTCGCCAAGGCGCTCGGCAAGGCTGCCATCGGCGTACAGTCCGGCTCGACCCACGAGCAGGTCATCCGCGCGCATTTCCCGGATGCCGACGTGCGCGTCTACGACCGTCCCGACCAGATCGCCGACGACCTCGTTGCCGGCCGCATCGACGCCGGCCTGATGGAACGCTCCGCCTGGGAGCCGCTCATCAAGGACCGCGGCGCCGACAAGCTCGCCTATGCCGGCCCGCTGCTGACCAGCGCCGACTTCCCGGAATTCGGCAAGGGCCAGGGCGTTGCCATGGGCAAGGGCAAGACCGAGCTGAAGACCAAGGTCGATGGCGCTGTCGATGCGATGCTGAAGGACGGCACGGTCAAGACCATCGCCGAAAAGTGGTTCGGCTACGACATCTCCAAGAAGTGATGGCAGGCGGGAGGCGGTAATCCCGCCTCCCGTTTTCAGGAGACACTATGCGCATTCCCGCCGACATTCTTGCCGCCGCCGTCAAAGACCTGTCCGATCTCGTCGCGATCCCGTCCGTCAGCGCCCGTGGCGAAGGCATGGAAGCCTGCGCCGACAGCATCGAACGGCTGCTGACCGAGGCGGGTTTTGCCACCGAACAACATTCCGGCGATGTCGGCCCCTTCGTGGTTGGCGAAACCGGCGACGGCCCCTTCACGCTGGTGATCTACAATCACTACGACGTGCAGCCGGAAGATCCGGTCGATCTCTGGACCGCGCCGCCCTTCACGCTCTCCGAACGCGACGGCCGCCTCTATGGCCGCGGTTCGGCCGACGACAAGGGCGAGTTCGTCAGCCGCCTCACCGGCTGGCGCGAATTCCGTAGGACCTATCCCGGCCCCCTGCCCTTCAAGCTGATCTGGATCGCCGAGGGCGAAGAGGAGATCGGCAGCCCCTCGCTCAACCGCTTCCTCGACAAGCGCTTCCCCGACACCAAGGCTGATCTCTGCTGGTGGGAATATGGCGAGGTCGACAAATCCGGCCGCCCGATCATCCTGATGGGCTTCAAGGGCATCCTCGCCGTCGAGCTCGAATGCCGCACGGCCCGCGCCGATCTTCATTCCAGCCTCGGCGCCATCTTCGATAACCCGCTCTGGCGTCTGGCGACTGCGATCTCGTCGCTGCGCGATGCCTCCGGGCGCATCTTGATCGACGGCTTCTACGACAGCGTCATCGCGCCCGATCCGCGCAGCCGCGAGCTTGCCGCAAAGCCCCCTTCCCGCTCGAAAGCCTGCAGGAGGAGACCGGCGGACGGCGGCTGCTCGAAGGCGTCGATGCCGCGACCTTCTATGAGCATCTGAATTTCGAGCCCTGCCTCAACGTCAACGGCTTCCACGGCGGCTATGACGGCGAAGGCGCCAAGACCGTACTGCCCTGCACCGGCATGGCGAAACTCGACTTCCGCCTGGCGCCCGGCCAGAACCCGGTGGAGATCGCCGAGCTGCTGCGCCGCCATCTCGACGCCCGGGGATTTGACGATATCGCGCTGAAGGTTCTCGATGCCGAAGTGCTGGGGGTCCGAAGCGATCCGTCGCATGCGGCTGTCGATCTCGGCGCCGAGCTGCTGGAGAAATGGTTCGGCCGCCCGGCGATCATCCAGCCAAGTTCGGCGGCATCCGGCCTTGCCCATCCCTTCATCCACAAATTCGGCGCCACACTCTTCGGCGCAGGTCTGACGCATCATGGCGCCATGCTGCACTCGCCCGACGAAAACATCCTCGTCTCGCATTTCGAGAACATGATCGGCTTCTCTGCGGAATTCTTTGCCGCACTCGCCGGCCGCTTCGGATCGGCGCCGGAGGCAGAACCGCATGTTTGAGGCGCTCTACCAATATCAGGGACAACTGCTGCAGGGGCTGACGACGACGCTGATCGTCGCCTTCGGCAGCTTCGTCGTCGGCTTCCTGATCGCTGCCGTGCTGGCGCCCGCTGCCGTCTATGGCAATTCCCTGACCCGGCGGATCATCATGGGCTATGTCGGATTGATCCGCGGCCTTCCGGAACTGCTGGTGATCTTCCTGATCTTCTATGGCGGCACCGTGCTGCTGACCAAGCTTGCCGGCCGCTATGTCGAGGTCGATGCGCTGACCGCCGGCATCGCCTCGCTGTCGGTCGTCTCCGCCGCCTATCTCACCGAGATCCTGCGCGGTGCGCTTCTGAGCGTCGCGCAGGGACAGTGGGAGGCGGCGCTCTCGCTCGGCCTCCGCCGCCCGCGCGCCTTCCTGCTCGTCGTCCTGCCGCAGATGATGGTGAAGGCGCTGCCCGGGCTCACCAACCAGTGGCTGGTCATCCTCAAGGGAAAGCGCCCTCGTTTCGGTAATCGGCCTCGAGGAGCTGATGCGCAAATCGGTGGTGGCAGCAGGAGCGACCCACCAGCCGCTCGCCTTCTATCTCGCAGCCGCCGGCTTCTACGTCATCGTGACCGGCATCTCGACCTTGCTGCTCAAGGCCTACGAGACGCGGCTGACGCCGCATATGAGGTAAGCCATGCTGTCCTTCGATCTCTTCCTGCCCGCCTTCATGGCCGTCAAGAACGGCTTCCTTCTGACGATCCTGATCACCATCGCGAGCTTCGCGCTCGGCCAGCTGCTCGCCCTGCCGATCGCGCTGGCGCTGACCTCGGACCGGAAGGCGATCCGCGCGCCGCTCTCGACCTATACGTTCCTGGTGCGCGGCAGCCCGCTGCTCGTCCAGCTCTTCATCATTTATTACGGCCTCGGGCAAATCGATGCCGTGCGCCACAGCATCTTCTGGCCGCTGCTGCGCAATCCCGTCTATTGCGCCATCCTGGCGATCGGCCTGAATTCGGCCGCCTATGCCGGCGAGCTGATTGCCGGCGCCATCCGCCAGCTACCGGCGGGCCAATGGGAAGCGGGCAAGGCGCTCGGCCTTCACCACCGGATCCTGCTGATCAAGGTGATCCTGCCACAGGCCTACCGCGCCATCCTTCCTGCACTCGGCAACGAGCTGATCCTCGTGATGAAGGGCTCGACGCTGGCGAGCGCCGTCACCGTCATGGAAATGACCGGTGCGGCCCGCGTCTTCGTCGCCAAGACCTACGCCCCCTTCGAAACCTTCCTGATCGCCGGCACCTGCTACCTGCTGATCGGCGCCGTCTTCGGCCGCATCTTCCGGGCGATCGAGGCGAAGGTTGCGATTCCGGGCCGGTGAGATGCATTCCGGTACCACGGCTCTGTGCGCGGCGCGCGACCGATCGTGTTCGAACAGAGCCCCCCCTCGCAAAGCTGTGGCTGGCAGGTGTTTCGCATTGCTCAAACAGCGCAAATCCGGTGTAGAATGAGGGATCAGCTGGCGGATGTGATTCGATTCGCGGCTTTCGGGACCCAAAACGGCCAGATGCTAATGCGCTGATATGGTTAATCTTCATTCTCCAACGGAAATGAAGATCCACATTTCTTCCGCTGCCCATGCCGCCTCCGGATTCACCGCTGAATTGCTGCCGATTCTTAGCCGGCGACGATTTTCACGGTGAAAAAGGCCTCGAAGAAAGCGGGTTAAGCCCCTGTTAACCCTAATTGCCTTGCAAGAAAATGAGAATCGGAGCTAAATGCGCTTTCAAGGCCCGTAAGGCGTTTAAATCGCATTTTCGAGATTTCCATGAATATGGCAACGACAATTGATAAGGCAATTTCTGACGTCGATCAGCTGATCATCGCTCAGGCCCAGGAACTGTCAGACAAGCTGAAGCAGCATCGTCTGGAAATGTTCCCGCCGCGGGCGATGAAGGATCTGCGCGAGTTTCAGCTCGCCGAGGCCGCGCGCTTTCTGGGCGTCACCAGCGGCTATTTGAGAAATCTGTCGCTGGAGGGCAAGGGCCCCCTCCCCCAGGTCACGTCATCGGGCCGCCGTTCCTATACGGCCGAGCAAATGGACGAGATGCGCCAGTTCCTGGATCAGAACGCCCGCGGCGGCACGCGCTATGTACCGCACCGCAAGGGCAGCGAGCATCTACAGGTCGTCGCCGTCGTCAACTTCAAGGGCGGCAGCGGCAAGACCACCAGTGCCGCGCATCTGGCGCAGCATCTGGCGCTCACCGGCCACCGCGTGCTCGCCGTCGATCTCGACCCGCAGGCGTCGCTTTCGGCGATCCACGGCTTCCAGCCGGAGTTCGACGTCAACGAGAACGAGACGCTCTATGCGGCGATCCGCTATGACGACGAGCGGCGGCCGCTGAAGGAAATCATCCGCAAGACCAATTTCCCGAACCTTGATCTGGTGCCCGGCAATCTCGAGCTCATGGAATTCGAGCATGATACGCCGCGCGTTCTGGCGCAGGGCAAGACCAGCGATTACGGCCGCATCTTCTTTGCCCGTCTCGACGAGGCGCTGTCCTCCGTTGCCGATGACTATGATGTCGTGGTTATCGACTGCCCGCCGCAGCTCGGCTTCCTGACGATGAGCGCCATCTGCGGCGCGACCGCGGTTCTGATCACGGTTCACCCGCAGATGCTCGACGTCATGTCGATGTGCCAGTTCCTGCAGATGCTCGGCGAAGTGCTGAACACGCTGAAGGGCGCCGGCGGCAACATGAACCTCGACTGGCTGCGCTATCTCGTGACCCGCTACGATCCGCAGGACGGACCGCAGACACAGATGGTCGCCTTCATGCGCTCGATGTTCCGCAACCACGTGCTCACCAATCCGATGCTGCGCAGCGTGGCAATCTCGGATGCGGCGATGACCAACCAGACGCTTTACGAAGTTGAGCGCAGCGCCTTTACCCGCGCCACCTATGACCGCGCGATGGAGGCCATGGATGCCGTCAATGGTGAGATTGCCGATCTGATCCACAAAGCCTGGGGTCGCAAATGACCCGGGCGCAATTGACCACAGCAGACAGATCGATGGGCCGGAGGGAGATAAATGGCACGTAAGAACATCCTCTCGGGCCTGATGGACGATTCCAAGAAGTTTACCGCCGTAAACAACGAACCTGAATCGGCTGCCGAGAAGCAGATCACCTTCAAGGGTATTGGCGCGCTCGGCGCGGTGACGCGCAGCATCGATGCGCTCGCTGCCCGGGCCGATGCCGCACGCGATATCGAAGAAAAGCTGGCGCATGGCGAGACGGTAATCGATCTCGACACAGCGCTGATCGAGGATTCCTTCGTCGCCGACCGCCTGGTGCAGACCGACGAGCAGTTCCAGGAGCTTCTGGAAGCGATCCGTACGCGCGGGCAGGACTCCCCTATTCTCGTGCGTCCGCATCCTCAGAAGGACGGCAAGTATCAGATCGCCTTCGGCCATCGCCGCGCCCGCGTTGCGAAAGAGCTAGGCCGCCCGGTTCGCGCCGTCGTCAAGAAGCTCGACGATCGCGATCACGTCATCGCCCAGGGCCAGGAAAACTCCGCCCGCGCCGATCTCTCCTTCATCGAACGCACGATGTTTGCCGACAAGCTCGACAAGCTCGGTTTCGACCGCGAGACCATCATGTCGGCGCTCAGTGCTGACAAGACGACGATCTCGAAGATGCTGTCGGTCACCCGCCGCATTCCCGCCGATGTGCTCTCAGCCATCGGTGCGGCTCGTGCGATTGGCCGTGACCGCTGGCATGAGCTCTCGGTCAAGTTCGAGGAAGAGAATGCGTCGGAACGCGCCAAGCTCTTTGTCGAGACCGATGATTTCATCGCTGCGGAGCCCGACATCCGCTTCGATCTGCTTGCCGGCTTCCTCAGCCGCAAGCCGTCTTCGACTGCCGCAACGCATGCTGAACCCGCTGCCGTAACGCAGTGGCAGCGCCGCGACGGCTCGGTCAAGGCGAAGATCAAGAATGACGGGAAGCAGTTCACGATCGCGCTGAAGGCAGCCAGGGCATCGGCCTTCGGCGCCTATATCGCAGACAATCTGGATCGTCTCTTCGAGGCGTTCGAGAAGGATCAATTGTCAGGAAAGAACGGAGATCAATAGCAAAAGAAAAGGCCCCCAAAACGTTGCCGTAGTGGAAGCCCTCTCTGATCTAGACACCCAGAGAATCACATTTCCACTCCCCATAGTCAAGAGTCTTCGGCACCTATTTTTGGTGAAGCCATATCTTTTGCCTTGAAGAAGGCGAAGAAAAATGGACAGCGGACGTGTGACGACGCCTTTCGGGCGGCGGCTGATGACGCTTGGCTTGCTCGCAAGTCAGATCAAGGCACAAAAGATCGAGGAAAGCCCTTCGGTCGACAAATGGAAAATCTATCGCGCCCTTTGCCAGGCCAAACCTCTGCTCGATATTTCGGACAGAGCGCTTGCCGTGCTGAATGCGCTTTTATCTTTTTATCCCCACAACGAGCTCTCCAGCGAGCGCAATCTCGTTGTCTTTCCCTCCAATACGCAGCTGTCGATCCGCTGCCATGGCATGGCCGAGCCGACGGTTCGCCGTCATATGGCCGCACTCGTTTCCGCCGGTCTCGTCATCCGCAAGGATAGCCCGAACGGCAAGCGCTATGCCCGCAAGACCCGGCAGGGCGATATCAGCGAGGCCTACGGATTTTCGCTGGCGCCGTTGCTTGCGCGTGCTGCCGAGATCGAGCGTCTGGCGGAAAAGGTCGCTGCCGAGCGTTTACATGTGCAGCTGATCAAGGAGCGGCTAACCTTGTGCCGCCGGGATATTTCCAAGCTGATTACTGCTGCGGTCGCTGAAGAGGCGGGCGGTGACTGGTGGCGAGTCCAGGAACTCTTTCACCTGATCCTGAACAAGCTTCCGCGGGTCGCTCCGCCACATCTGATCGCCTCGGTTCTGGCAGAACTCGAAGATCTCCGCACCGAAATCCTCAAGCGGCTGGAAACACAGATTAAAACGGAAAATTCGAGCGCCAATGACTCTCAAAATGAGCGGCACATACAGATAACAGAATCCGAATCTTATCTTGATTCTGAAGCGCGGCCGGAAAGCGCAGAGATTGAGTTTACCACCGTAAACTCCGTCAACCACGCTGACACCATGCATGCCGAAGATGACGCTTCCGTTACAGCAGAGAATGTTATCCCCAGGTCTGTGTCTCTCAGTACCATCATCGATTATTGCCCCGACATCGCCCTCTACGGACCGAATGCGAGAGTGCGGAACTGGCAGGATCTCATTCAGGCCACCACGCTCGTCAGCACCATGCTGCAGATCGGACCCTCCGCCTATCGGCAAGCATCAGCGGCAATGGGACCGCAAAATGCCGCTGCCGTCGTCGCTTGCATTCTCCAGAAAGGCGAGAGCGTGGCGTCTCCGGGCGGATATCTGCGCTCTCTGGCACGGCTTGCGGAGCAGGGACGGTTCAACGCGTGGCCAATGCTGGCGGCTCTGAGGCGAAACTCGGTTTCCGGTGAAAGAGGCGCGCAAACACCACCGTATGCACCTCCGCCGAACTGAGGGAAAGAAAACTACCTTTCAGTTCCGTTGCGAAAAGAAAATCGAATAGAAACAATTGCATCTCGTTCGGCTGAAAACGCAACCGGAGTGCTCAAACCCGAAGAAATCCAATGAATTCAGGCTTCTAGAGGCTACGTCTGCTTCCATCGAGATAGAGCAGCCAGCCGGTGCCGATCAGGCCGGACAAGGCGCCGACCAGTGCGGTTCCGGAATAGGTGGTCACAGCGGTACCGGCAGCGAAGAGCAGGGCGCTCAAACCGGCGCTGAGGAAGATGTTGACCGAGATCAGTGCGCTGCCGAGGCCGGGGCGTTCGGCGATCAGGTCCTGGAGATAGGTGATCGGAATGCTGATCAGGGCTGCGGCGCCGATGCCGCTGATGAGGGTGAGGGCGTAGACATGCCATGGTTCGTAGGCGACGGCGAGAAGCAGCAGGTAGACGGCGTAGATGACGGCGCCGGCCGCCAATGCCTTGAGCTGGCTGATGACCCGCAGCATGCGCGACCATACGATGATGAAGACGACTTCGAGAAAGGCGACGATGCCGACGAGAATACCGACATCGGCAACCGTCCCATGCGCGGCCCCGGTCATCACCAGCGGCAGGATGGCGCCGTTGACATGAAGCGTGCTGCTGATCAGCGCAATGGCGACGACGCGTCCAAAGATCTTCGGCGAGATCACCTGGCCGAGGGCTGCGAGATAGGAGAGGTGATGGGTGGCAGCGCGATCGGTTCCGCTTTGCCGCGGCAGGAAGAGGCCGATCAGCCCGAGACAGACCAGGCAGGAAATGCAGGCAAAGAGATAGGCGGGCAGCATGGTCGGCGAACCGGACAGCAGGATGCCGGTCAATCCGGGAACCAGCACCCAGGAGAGCGAGATCATCGCGCGGACACCGGAATTGACGGTCGCGACTTCGCTACGCTCCATCTTTCCCGTCGCGGCACGAACATTGGCGAAGAGCAGCGAGTTCAGAGAGCCATAAACGGGAAGCAGAAGCAGGGCGCTGAGAACGAAGATCTCCTGCGTCGGAAAGACGAAGATCGCGCCGTAACCGATAATGCCAAAGACCGCCGCAACCAGCATCATCGTTCGGTATTCGCCGAGCCGGTCCGCCAGGTTGCCGAGCAGGATGCTGACGATGACGTTCACCGTGGCTGCGGCAAAGATCAGCGCCGAGTAGAGCGTGTTCGACAGGCCGAGCTCACGGATGCCGACGACGGACTGGTAGGGCGAGGTCGTGGCTCCGGCAAAGCCGAAGGTGAAGATGGCAATCATGCTCACTCGGATGGCCGGGTTGCGGAAGACGTCGGGGATCAGGCGTTTCATTGTCGTCGTTCGAGGCTAGAGGCGCGCCGAGGCGGACGGGGAGGGAGATCCCATCCGCACTCGGATCGCGGCAGATCGGTTTCAGTCGCGCCAGCGGGAGGAAAGGCGCGCCTGCGGCGTGTAGCTGAAATTCTTGTCGAAGGGAAAGGCTGGACGGCTGCGCCGCAGACTTACCAGATTTTCGATGTCCTGGCCGACCACACCCTCGGTCAGGGCCATCAGGTTCGGGTTGGCGATCGGCGCCAGTTCCGGGGAGAGATACCCGGATTTGACGACGAGCAATCGCACCGCTTTCGGATCAAGGCCAAGCTGGGTGAAATCGGCGATGTTGTGATAGGGGCGGCGGCGCGCCGCGAGCACGACGGTTACACCACCGGTTCTGACCACGGCTTCACGCTCGGCAGCGGAGCCGGGATCGTGGAGCGTCACGACTTCGGCGTCGAAGCGGACCGGAGCACTCGACGGATCGAGATTGCCGCCGACGGAAAGCGATATTTGCGCGCCCTTGCCCGCCGCAAAGCAGGCCTCGACAGCCGGGCGATCGGTAATGCCGGCAAAGAGGGCATCGTCGAAGCCGCGAGCGAGGACGGCGCTCAGCACATCGGCGCGATCGCCAACGCCGCCGCCGGTCGGGTTATCGGCGGAATCGGCGAGAATGACGGGCGCTGTCACGGATTTTCCGGCAATATCGAGCATCTCGTCCAGTGGACCGGTCACCGGACCGAAGCGGAAATCGGACCGCGCGTCCCAATAGGATTGGGCAATGCGGTTTACTGCAGTCAACACCGCGTCCTTGTCGGTGCCGGTCGCAACGGCACAAGCCGTCGCCCGAGGCTCGTCGGCCCAGACATAGCCGATCATCAGATTGGCATCGAGAATGCCGTCTTGCGCATCGTAATCCGAAAGCTTGGCGTAGAGGCTCCTTGCCGGTTCGTCCTCGGTCGAAGTCCGCTCGCCCGGCCAGAGAACCGGCACCGGCGCCCAGGCGACGCCCGGCCGCTTCCCGGTCCTCAGCGCTTCCAGAAGCATCGACCAGGCGCGGACCATCGTCTCGCGCACATCGATATGCGGTGCCGTGCGGTAGGCGGCGAAGATATCGAGCTGGTCGATGATCCGTTGGCTGACATTGCCGTGCAGGTCATAACTCGCCGCGACGAGGCAGGCATCGCCGACGATATCGCGCGCGGCCGAAATCCAGTCGCCTTCGGCATCGTCCATACCTTCGACATTCACGGCACCATGCATGGCGAGATAAAGCCCATCGAGCGGCAGCACGGTTTTCAGCCGCTGCAGAAATTCCGTCTTGAAACTCTCATAGGCAACGCGAGACACCGGGCCGCCCGGGACTGCGCGGGCGTGGAGCAACGGAAAGAGATCGAACCCACTGCCGCCGAGAAAGTCGAACTGCGGCGCGCGAAGAATCTCTTCCCCGCGCAGCACTTTGAAGTCGTCGACCGACATCAGCACCGGCGAATAGGTGCTGCATTCGGTATGGAGCCCGCCGATCGCGATCCGCATCGCTTCCTCCTCAGAGTTTCGGGCTGAGCGGAACGATGGCCGCGAAGCGATCCCAATCCTTCAAGGCCTTCGGCGTCCAGGCCGCTTCGGCAATCGCCGGCAGGCGCGGGAAGACGAGCCGGTTGAAATAGCCGCGCGACAGGAAGTGTTCGGACCAGATGCAGGCCTGAACGCCCTTCAGCTTGTGCTGCAATTCCTCGGGGAATTCGCCGGCCGCTTCATAGGCATAGGTATGAGCCGGAGGCACGGTGCCGGCCCAGCTGGCGCCCGGTTCCTGGAAGGCGGTCGCCTGCACCATGTCGAGATAATAGGCCTGGCCCGGCGTCATCACGACGTCGTAGCCTTCCTTGGCGAGCTCGATGCCGACCTGCGGATTTTCCCAGGCCATCAGCAGCGTGTCCTCGGACGCGACGCCGCCGCCATGAGACACTTCGTTCCAGCCGGAGAGCTTGCGGCCGCGCGCCGTCAGCATCGCCTTCACCTTCTTGAGGAAGTAGGACTGCAGCCCGAAGGTACCATTGGTGATGCCTTCCTCTTCCATCAGCTTCTTGGCCATCGGCGAGGCGAGCCAGGAACCATTCGCCACTTCGTCACCGCCGATATGGATGTAGGCGGAGGGGAAGAGCTCGACCATCTCGTCGAACACCTTTTCGAGGAATTCGTAGGTGAGCGCGACGGCGGGGTTCAGCGCGTTGTTCGGATAGCCCTGGACCGAGTGGTAGCTGTCAGGCGCCTCCTGGCCATCGGTCAGATCGGGCAGGGCGATCAGCGTCGCGGCATTGTGGCCCGGAATATCGATCTCGGGAACAACCTCGACATTGAGGGCGCCGGCATGGGCGACGATGTCGCGGATATCGTCCTGCGAATAGAAGCCGCCGACGGGTTCGGCGCCGTTGCCGAGCTGCGGCAGCAGCGGCTCGTCGGGACCGCGCAGGACGCCAGTCGTCGTCAGTTGCGAATAGGCCTTGATCTCCAGGCGCCAGGCCTCGTCGTCGGTCAGGTGCCAATGGAAGATGTTGAGCTTGAACCAGGCGAGTATATCGATCAGCCGCTTGACGTCGGCCACCGGATAGAACTGGCGGGAAACGTCGAGATGGCAGCCGCGCCAGCCATAGCGCGGCTTGTCCGAAATCGTCCCGGAGATCGGGAAGCGGAATTTGCCCTTGGTGACGCGAGCGCCGTTCAGAAGCTGGGCAAGCGTCGTCAGGCCGTATTGGCGCCCGGCCGCGCCGGAATAGGTGAGCGTCACGCGATCGGCTGCGAAGGTCAGCTTGTAGGCTTCGGCATCAAGCGCCGCATCCTTGCTGAAAGTGAGCGCCCGGCCCTGCGGCGAGGGCACAAGATTGAAGACGGAATGATCGCTTTCGAAAAGGCGGCGCGTCAGCGAGATGACGGTCGAAATCGACGAGAGCTCTTCGCTCGAAGCGCCCTGCGGATAGAGCACGACCGGGAAGTCATCGCCGGGCTTGGCATCGATCTCGGCCGGCCAGGGCTGCAGCGCGAAAGGCAGGTCGAGGCGTCCTTCCGGCAGCAGAACCGGCGGCGGTTCGCTGGTCGCGCCTTCGAGCAGCAGATCGGAAACAGCGACCGGCACATGCTTGCCGGATGAGAGCGTCAGATAAGCGGACTTGGCGCCATCCGTGCAATGCTGCGCCTTGCGATGCAGGCCAGCGACCGTGAAGGTCCAGCTCTCGCCGGGCGCGACGCTCAGGCCGGCCGGCGGGCCGAATTCGTGGAAGTTGGCATTGCGGCGCAGGAATGTGGAATTGCCGCAGGCGGCAGCATCGATGACGCGGGTCAGCGAGGTGTAGACGAGTTTGAAACCGGAAAGCGTCTCATCCGACAGGTTGAAAAGCGTGAAAGTGAATTCGCCGTTCGGTCCCCCGTTGGGGTTCCAGCTGTTCTCAAGGCGGTAGTAAACCGGTTTCATATCTCGTTCCTCTCATTTTCTCTTATATTTTTTCAGTAGTGCTCAGACTGGGAGAAGGTGCGGGCAAGCTCTGCCTGACCGGCCGTCAGGCCGCAATCGACCGGCAGGCAGACGCCGGTAATGGCAGCTGCCATCGGCCCGGCCAGGAAGCTCACGGCATTGGCGACATCCTTAGGATCGACGACGCGCTGCAGTGGATACCAGCGGCGGGCATCCTCGAAGACATTGGGATTGGCGGCAGCCCGCACTTCCCAGGCCTGCGTCTTCACAGTGCCGGGGGCAACGGCATTCGAGCGGATGCCGAACTTGCCGTATTCCACGGCGACCAGCCGTGTGAAATGCAGCAGCCCGGCCTTGGCGGCGCTGTAGGCCGGATGGCCGAAGACATTCATGCCGTTGACGGAAGCGATATTGACGACCGAGCCTTTCGAGGCCTTCAGCTGGTCCTCGACGGCGCGGAAGGTCAGGAATGCGGCTTCGAGATTGAGCGCGTTGTCGGCGCGCCAGATCTCGGGCGTCGTGTCATGTAGGCTGACGGCGCGCGCCGCACCCGCATTGTTGACGAGGGTGCGCAGGCTGCCGGTTCCGGCGGCACGCTCGGCAAGAGCCGCGACACTGGCCTCGCTCGTCACATCGCATTGAACGGCAATGAAGCGGCCGGCATCGCCGAGCTTTCCGGCGGTCGCGGCGGCAGCCTTGGCATCGATATCGGCAAGCAGAATGACGTCATGATCATCGGCAAGCCGGGCGGCGATCGCCGCGCCGATATCGCCTGCTGCTCCCGTCACGATGGCCACCGATTGTGTCATTGCCGCTTCCCTCTTGTTTATCAGTCTCCGAGCAGCTGCTTGTCGTCGCTGCCGTCACGGTGGGTGACCAGCTGCTGCTTGATACGTCTCAGCGTCGTCGTCGCCTTCGGCTGGATGGCGTAGGCAACGAGGCTCGCCAGAATGTCGACGGTCGCGATATAGGCGATGCGCGTCGAGGTCGGGCGGTAGATATTGGTGCCCTCGGGCAGGTCGATCGGCACGACGACCTCGGCCGCCTTGGCGACCGCACTGCCGGTCTGCGTAAGCGCAATCGTCTTCACCTTCGCCTCGCGCGCCAGGGCGAAAGCGCGCACCAGCTCGGCGTTGCGGCCGGAGAAGGAGGAACCGATGATCACGTCGCCGGATTTTGCGGCCGCCGCCATCATCAGCTGCATGCTGTGGTCGGAACTGGCGGTGATGCGCAGGCCGAGGCGGAAGAGACGGTTCTGCAGCTCGTCGGCGATCATCGAGGAATTGCCGCCGGAGCCGAAGGCGTAGATCATCTCGGCCTTGGAGATCAGCCCGACGGCTGCCTCGATCGCGGCGAGATCCAGCGAGCGGTGCAGCAGGAAGAGGGCGTTCTGCGCCTTGGTGATGATGTCCTGGGCGACATCGGCCGGATCGCCGCTCTTCGATTCCGGCTTCAGATAGCGCACGCCGATATGGGCGGTACGGGCGAGCTGAACCTTGAAATCCGAAAAGCTCTCGCAGCCGAGACGGCGGCAGAAGCGCGTCACCGTCGGCGGCGAAACCTGCGCCCGTTCGGCAAGCTCGATGATCGAGGCATTCACCGCGAATTCGAAATCATTGACGATGATTTCGGCGATGCGGCTCTCGGAGGCTGAGAGCCGGCTCTTGTCTTCCTGCAATGTAGAAAAGATATCCAAGCCGGTCCCCCCCGTAATCGCCGCCGTCAGTCTTTCTTCTTATAGGCGACGCAATCGATCTCGACCTTGCAATCCACCATCATGGACGATTGGACGCAGGCGCGCGCCGGCGGGTGCTCGCCGAAATATTCCTGGTAGATTTTGTTGAAGGTCCAGAAGTCGCGGGGATCGTCGAGCCAGACGCCGACGCGCACGATATCCTCGACGCCATAACCGGCCTCATGAAGGATGGCGATCAGATTGGCGATCGTCTTGTGCGTCTGCGGGATGATATTGCCTTCGATGATCTCGCCGTTTTCCATGGCGACCTGGCCGGAAACATAGAGCCAGCCATCGGCTTCCACTGCGCGTGCGAAAGGCAGCGGCTTGCCGCCGGCGCCGGTTTGAACAGTGCCATATCGCTTGATGGACATACGCGGATCCCTGCAAATTATTTTCTTGATAAGTTGACAAGTGACCATAGAAAGCGGAATTTGACCAGCGAAAAACGCCATTTATGAAAACTATTTAAATCGGGGCGAACATGCGTGATCCTTTCAAGAATCCTTTCCCCGCTTCCGATGCCGCCAGGCATACCATTTGGGAGATGCTGGTGACGCGCGATATCGATGCGTTTCTGGCCGCCGACTGGTCCGCCGTCGAGCATGATTTCGTCGAGGAAGGCTTCATGGGCATCGATGGCCGCAAGGAAGTCAGCCCCGACAAATGGCGCCTCGCCTTCCCGACGCTGAAAGCCTATCGCGACGAGTGGCTGAAGCAGGCCAAGGACTTCGCGACGCAGAGCTTTGCCGAGGATACCCGCACGGCGATCTTCACCACCACGACCCTCGAAGATATCGAGATCGAAGGCGAGATGGCGCTTGTCCGCAAGAAGTTCGACGGAGGCCTGACGAAGAGCGACGGCAGCCGCGACATCATGCAATGGCAGACGCTCTATTATTGCAGGCTCCACGAAGGACGGTGGAAGATCTGCGGATTCACCGGCTACCTGCCGAACCCGATGGGTTGACGCGGGGCCGACAAAACAAGGCCAACACACTTGCGCATTTTCACGGCAGCACTGGCGACCGAGACCAATACCTTTTCCCCGATCTGTGTGGATCGCCGCGCCTTCGAGGCATCCCTCTATGCGCCGCCTGGCCAGCATCCCGAAACGCCGACGCTCTGCACCGCGCCGATCACCGTCGGCCGCCGCGTTACTGCCGAAAAGGGCTGGGAGCTGATCGAGGGCACGGCCACCTGGGCCGATCCCGCCGGCCTCGTTAACCGCAATACCTATGAAGAGCTGCGCGACGAAATCCTCGACCAGCTGAAGGCGGCAATGCCTGTCGATGCCATCGTCATGGGCCTGCACGGCGCCATGGTCGCTGCCGGATATGAGGATACCGAAGGCGATCTCCTGAGCCGCATGCGCGACATGATCGGACCCGACGTGCTGATCTGCGCCGAACTCGATCCGCACAGCCATCTGACGGAAAAGCGCATCGAAGCGCTGAACTTTGCCGTCTATTTCAAGGAATTCCCGCATACCGATTTCGTCGATCGCGCCGAAGATTTGTGGCGGATCGCAGTCGATGCGCTCGAAGGCCGGGTAAAGCCTGTGAATTCGGTGTTCGATTGCCGGATGATCGACGTTTTCCCGACCTCGCGCGACCCGATGCGCTCTTTCGTCGACAAGATCATGCGCATCGAGAAGGAAGATCCGGACATCCTGTCGATCTCGGTCGTTCACGGCTTCATGGTTGGCGATGTGCCCGAGATGGGCACCAAGCTGCTGGTCGTCACCGACAACAAGCCGGAAAAGGGTGCGGCGCTGGCGCGCGAACTCGGCATGGAGCTGTTTTCCAAGCGTGGCACGTTCATGGTGCCGCAGATCGACGAGAAGGAAGCGGTATCGCGGGCGATCGCCGCCAAGGCCTGGCCGGTGGTCATCGCTGATGTCTGGGACAATCCCGGCGGCGGCACGGCGGGCGATGCGACCGTCATCCTCGAGGAGTTGCTGGCTCGCGGTGTGACGAGCGCTGCGATCGGCACGATCTGGGATCCGATTGCCGTTCAGATATGCTTTGCGGCGGGCGAGGGAGCTGAGATCCCGCTCCGCTTCGGCGCCAAATCCGCGCCCGGCACCGGCAATCCGATCGATGGCATGGTGAAGGTCGTCAAGCTGGTGAAGAATGCCGAAATGCAGTTCGGCGAGAGCCTGGCGCCTTTCGGCGATGCCGCGCATATCGTGCTCGACGGTATCGACATCATTCTCAACTCGACACGGGCGCAGAGCTTCGATCCGAGCCTGTTTTCGGTGATGGGCATCGATCCGGCCAAACAGAAGATACTGGTCATCAAGTCGACCAACCACTTCTTCGCCTCCTTCTCGAAGATTGCCGCCGAGATCCTTTACTGCTCGGCGGGAACGCCCTATCCCAATAACCCGGCGACGACGCCTTACCGCCGGGCGCCGAAGAATATCTGGCCGATCGTGGCCGATCCTCATGGAAGCGAACGCGGAGCCGCTTGAGATGCATGACAACCAGTTTGCCGTCGTCGCCAAGGCTGGTGACAGGATCGCGGACCTCTCGACCCCCCGCCCTGTTATCGACGAAGACAAGCTGGCTGCCAATATTCACCGGGTTCAGTCCTATATGGACGAGCACGGTCTGAATTTTCGCCCGCATATCAAGACGCACAAGATCCCGGCGCTCGCCGTTGCCCAAGTCGCAGCGGGCGCCAAGGGGATCAATTGCCAGAAAGTCACCGAGGCGGAAGTCTTCGCGGCCGCCGGCTTCGAAGACATCCTGATCACCTTCAATATTCTCGGCCCGCAGAAGCTAGACCGGCTCGGCAGCCTGAACGACCGCATTTCCGCTCTCAAGGTGGTGGCCGACAGCGAGGTGACGGTCGATGGCCTCTCGGCGCATTTCTCCGGCCGCAAGCCGCTGACCGTGCTCGTCGAGTGCGATACCGGCGGAGCCCGCTGCGGCGTCCAGACACCGGAGCAGGCGGCCTCACTCGCCAAGCGCATCGCCGCTGCCGACGGCCTGAGCTTCGGCGGCATTCTCACCTATCCCAAGCCACAGGCGGCCGATGCCGTGGAAGCCTTCATCCAGGCGACGCTGCAGCAGCTTGAAGCCGAAGGCATCGCCTGCCCGATCGTCAGCAATGGCGGCACTCCGAGCCTCTTCGACGCCCATCTCGTCAAATCCGCAACGGAACACCGGGCCGGCACTTATATCTATAACGACCGACAGATGATCCGCATGGGCCACTGCACGGAGGCCGACTGCGCGATGTATATTGTCGCGACGGTGGTTTCCCGGCCGAACGGCGACCGCGCCGTCATCGATGCCGGTTCGAAGGCGCTGACCTCGGATCTGCAGGGTTTCAGCGATTTCGGCCTTGTGGTCGGCTATCCCGAGGCGAAGATCGCCAGCCTCTCCGAAGAGCATGGCGTGATCGACCTCTCGGCCTGCACCGGACCGCGTCCGCAGATCGGCGAGAAGATCTTCATCATCCCCAACCACACCTGCGTCGTCTCGAACCTCTTCGACACGATGGTCTTTCACCGCAACGGCGTCGTCACCCGCGTCGAGGAAGTCGCTGCGCGCGGCCTCGTCTGGTAGCGGATCGGCCAATTGCGGCTTGCGAACGGGGCTGTATTCGCTAGATGGAGGCCAACGAGCGAAGGAGAGCGGCGTGGAAGAACAGATCCAGATTGGAAATCGCGGTGATTTCGGCCAATGGGCGATCGAAGTCGCCAAGCTGATCGTCAGCGAACAGGGCTTCGAGCTCGCCAGATCGGCGCGCGACGGCGACGAGAACGATGTTCGCGCCGCGGGTGCCGCACTTGGGCAGGCGATCACCAATGCATTGATGGAAGTCTATGACGGCCTGACCGAAGGCGAATAATGCGCGGCCTAGGCCTAGGGTTCGTCTCACTTGAGATGCATCTCGACAGCAGAGAAAAACAGCTTAATTCTGTGCCGCGTGATGTTTGCGAGGAAGGGCGATGCTGAAACACAGGTCCACGGCTGCGAAACGGGCTTTGGGCGCGAAATCCGCGTCATTGTCCGGCAATCCGCCGACCTATGAGCACATCGTCACCAACGCCAATGAGACTTTTCTCTGGCGGGTGGACGACTACCCCTGGGAGCGTAACGTCTGGAACTATCACCCCGAGATCGAAATCCATCTTCTGCGAAATTCCAGCGGAATGGCCTTCGTGGGCGATCATATCGGTGAGTTCCATTCCGGTTACCTGACCGTCGTTGGCCCGAACCTGCCGCACGACTGGGTCACGGCAACGGAGCCTGGCGAGATCATAAAGGGGCGGGATGTCGTCATCCAGTTTGACCCCGACCGCGTGCGAGGCATCTCGGCAGCCTTTCCGGAGTTTGGACAGCTCGACGAGTTCTTCCGCAGGTCCGAGCGCGGACTTGTCTATGTCGGAGCGACGAGGGAAAAAGCCGCTGAAATGATCGAGCAGATGGGCGATCTGACAAGGTTTTCGCGATTGTCCCTCTTTGTCCAGCTCCTTGATCTGCTTGCTTCATCCAGCGAGTACGAGCTCCTCTCGTCACCGGAATTCGCTCCGAAGCTCGAAACGGAGTCACTGGACGCGCTTCAGAAGTCGCTGATCTACATCTTTCAGAATCTCGCCACGGATATCCATATGGCGGAGGTCGCCGAGCTTGCCGGCATGAGCGAGAGCGCCTTCTCGCGCTTCTTCAAGAAAAACACGGGCAACACCTTCACCGACCACGTCAACAAGCTGCGCATCTGGCAGGCCTGCAAGCTGTTGTCCGATACGGATATGCCGATCACCGATATCTGTTTTGAGGTGGGATATCTGAACATCTCCAATTTCAATCGGACGTTTCTGCGCCACCACAAGGTCACTCCATCGGCATATCGCCGGCTGACGACCCAGCGGCGGCCTGTGCGACCCGCAGACCAAACGGCCGCATAACGCATTAAAGTATAGATTCGTCGCATGGTGCGCGCTAGTTCGCCGCAAGAGACTTCGTACTATGACCACAGCGATCGACATCGCTGGGAGGCGCAGACGGGATCGGGAAATCCATAGTCTGCTCGGTAGTTTTGGGAGATTCACACATGAAACCGATGAAGACGCTCGTTTCGAGCATTGCTATCGCATGCGCTTTTTTTGGCGCTGCAACATCCTTCGCAGCCGCAGCAGAGTGCTCCGGCACCATCCGCGTGCTCGCTCAGCCCCGCGACGGACTGACCCTTCTTGAGAAGTACAAGGACGAGTTCACGAAGCTCAGCGGAGGCGCTGACTTCCAGATCGACTACCTGAACGAGAACGATCGCCGCGCCAAGACCAAGGCCGACGCCTCGACGATCGGGAAGTACAACGTGTATTATATTGACGAAGCCAACGTCGCGCTGTTTGCGTCGTCCGGCTGGGTCGCGCCGCTGCTCGACTATTACCCCAAGGACTATGACTACGCCGACTTCGATCCGGGCCGCCAGAAGGTCGCGACTTTCGACGGCAAGGTATGGTTCGCGCCGCTGACCGGCGGCGGCGACTTGATGGTCTATCGCAAGGACCTGCTTGAAGCGGCCGGAATCCAGCCGCCCAAGACCCTCGACGAATATGTTGCCGCGGTCGAAAAGCTCAACCAGCCCGACAAGGGCATCTATGGCACGGCGCTTCGCGGCCAGCGCGGCTCTGGCGCGAACGTCTGGCGTTGGATGCCGTTCTTCAAGGGCTTCGGCGGCAACTGGTTCGATGGCAAGACGCCGGCATTCGACAGCGATGCGGCAGTGAAGGCGACGGAAACCTATCTCAAGCTCTTCAAGTATTCGGCTCCGGGCAGCCAGACCGGCGGCTGGGACGAAGCCGTCGGCGCCTTTACCTCGGGCCAGGTGGCGATGCTGATCGAATCCACGCCGCTCGTCGGCATGGCGCTCGACAAGAAGTCGTCGCAGGTCGCCGACAAGATCGGTTACCTGCCGCCTCCGACGCCGCTGACTGGTGGTGGCTATGGCCACGGTCTGGCAATCGGCACCAAGGCGAACAAGGATGACGCGGCCAAGCAGTGCGCCGGCCTGTTCATCGGCTGGGCGACGTCGAAGGAGAATGAGCAGCGTCGCCTTGCGGAAGGCCAGTTCAGCGAGCTGAACCGCACAAGCGTGATGACCAGCCCGAAGTTTGCCGAGATGTACGGCCCGGCACTCGGCCAGGCCCTGGCCGATACCGGCAAGGTCACGGCCGTGAACTTCTGGCAGAACCCGCAGTGGCCAGATCTCGGCGATCGTTGGGGCATCATCCTCGAAGAGCTGATCACCGGCAGCCGCACCGACATCAAGGGTGGCCTCGACGAGCTGAACGACTTTGCCAAGGATCTGGCGTCGCGCAGCCAGTAATCAGCAACTCATTCGATCCATGTCCCGGCGGGTGCGTCCCGCCGGGTTTGCTTTCCATCGGCGTGCCGCCGCCGGAGGTTTTCCCGTGAAAAACAAGCTTGCCCTTCAAACAGTCTTTCTGACGCCGGCGATGGTCGTCCTGGCCATCCTCGCGCTTGTGCCGACTGTCTACGCCATCGTCATCTCATTCCAGGACCGGGAGCTCAGCCGTCCCGATGGCCGCTTCATCGGTTTCGCGAACTATATCTCGCTCTTCTCCGACAGACGTTTCCTCAACTCGATCCAGGTGTCGCTCACCTGGGAAGTGCTGACCGTCACCGCAACTCTCGTGATTGCCGTCGGCCTCGGGATATTGCTATTCGAATGTGCCTCGCCAAAGGCACGAAACGTGCTTTCGCTTCTGTTTTTGATGCCTGTGATCCTGCCACGGGTTTCCGCGGCTTTCGTCTGGAAATTCGCCTTCCATCCGCTCTACGGCATCATCACCTATCCCTACAAGGCGATCACCGGCCAGCCGCTTGACCTCTTGTCTAGCCCCTTGACCGCGCTTGGCACCGTCGCTCTGGTCGACGTCTGGCAATGGGGTCTGTTCTTCTCGGTGATCGTGCTCAAGCTGCTCGAGACGCTGCCTCCGCAGCCCTTCGAAGCAGCCAGGCTCGATCACGCGCGGACCTGGGAAGTTTACGCCTACGTCGCTTTGCCGATGTTGAAGGCGCCGCTGATCTCGCTGGCTTTCGTGAAGATGATCGAGTCCCTTCGTGCCTTCGACCTCATCTACGTGATGACGCGTGGCGGGCCGGGTATCTCCACCGAAACCCTCGATATGTATGCCTTCTCGCAAGGTTTCATCGAGTCAGGCCGGATTTCATACGCTTCGAGCATGGCGGTGCTCATGATGATCGCAACTTCGGTCGCCTTCACATTTATCTGGAAGAGGGCCAAGGTATGAGGAAGTTCAAGTTCGGCCGTCTTGCCGGCCAGGCCATTCTCGCACTCGCGGCGTTTTCGGCAGTGTTCCCGGTATTCTGGACGACCCTCAACGCCTTCAAGAACCGTGTTGATATCGTTACGCCGACGCCGTTGTTCTTCTTCACCCCAACCCTCGACAATTTCGCCTATGTGCTCGGCCGCGACAGCGTCTTCGCAGGATTGGTCAACTCGCTGATCATCTCCGGCACAGCCGTGTTGATCGGCGCGGTTCTCGGTCTGCCGGCAGCCTATGCAATCGCGCGCTATCCGAACCGCTGGTCGAAGGACATCCAGTTCTTCGTTCTGTCCCTGCGCTTCCTGCCCCGGTGGCGGTGGCGATCCCGCTGATGGTCATCTGGCTGGATTTCGGTTTCTACGACACGCGGCTGTCGATGATCGTGACCTATACGCTGCTGACGCTCGCAACTGTGGTCTGGCTCAGCGTCCCGGCCTTTGCGCGTGTTCCCAAGGAAGTCGAAGAAGCCGCCCGCGTCGATGGATATGGCCTGTTTTCGATCTTCTTCCTGATTGCGTTGCCGATTGCGGCGCGGTCGCTGATCGGAGCGGTGGCCTTCAGTTTCGTTCTTGTCTGGAACGAATTCCTGATCGCGCTGATGCTGACCACTTCCGACGCCAAGACGCTGCCGATCGTGGCCTCTGAACTCACCCAGCTCGGCCGGGACGTCCCTTGGGGCATCCTCAACGCGTCGGTCGTCCTGCTATCCATTCCCCCGCTGCTCTTCCTCGGAGTCCTGAGCGGGATGCTGAACAGCGCCTTCAAGCGCAAGTCGTCTTAGTCAAAAGGAATCTTGAAAATGGAAGCTCTCGTTCTGGAGCAAAAGGGCGTACTGGCGTTGAGGGATATCGATCTCCCGCTGGCCGTCGGACCTGACGACGTGAAGATCAAGATCAACACCGTCGGCGTTTGCGGAAGCGACGTGCACTATTACACCCACGGTGCCATCGGCCCGTTTGTCCTCAGGGAACCGATGGTTCTCGGTCACGAGGCTGCCGGCACCGTCGTCGAAGTCGGATCGAACGTGAAGAGCCTTGCCGTCGGCGACCGGGTCTGCATGGAGCCCGGTATTCCGAACCTCTCGTCGCGTGCCTCGAAGCTCGGCATCTACAATGTCGACCCGAGCGTCCGCTTCTGGGCGACGCCACCCATTCACGGCGTGCTGACGCCCTACACGGTGCATCCGGCCGCCTTCACCTACAAGCTCCCGGACAATGTTTCGTTCGCCGAAGGGGCGATGGTCGAGCCGTTTGCGATCGGCATGCAGGCGGCAGCCCGTGCCCGTATCGCGCCGGGCGACGTCGCCGCGGTGATCGGCTGCGGCCCGATCGGCATCATGGTGGCTCTCGCAGCGCTCGCCGGTGGGTGCAGCCGGGTCTACATCTCGGACTTCAGCGCCGAGAAGCTGGAGATCGCCGGACGCTATCCCGGCATTATCCCCGTAAATATCGCCGAGCGGGCGCTCAAGGATGTCATCGCCTCCGAGACCGAGGCCTGGGGCGCCGACGTCGTGTTCGAGGCGAGCGGCAGCCCCAAGGCCTATCAAGGCCTCTTCGATCTCGTCCGCCCCGGCGGAACGCTGGTCATGGTCGGCCTGCCGGTCGAACCCGTTCAGTTCGACGTCTCCGGCGCGATCGCCAAGGAAGTGCGCATCGAGACCGTCTTCAGATATGCCAACATCTTCGATCGGGCGCTTCAGCTCATTGCTTCCGGAAAGGTCGATCTCAAGCCGCTGATCACCGAAACCTTCGATTTCCGCGAAAGCGTGAAGGCGTTCGAGCGGGCGGCCTCCGCCCGTCCGACCGATGTCAAGCTGCAGATCCTGATGGAAGCGGGAGGAAACTGATGTCCAATATCGCCTGCGCCAACGTAGACAAGAGCTACGGTTCCATCAACGTCATCAAGGACTTCAATCTCGATGTGGCTGACCGGGAGTTCATCGTTTTCCTCGGCCCGTCCGGCTGCGGAAAATCCACGCTCCTCAGAATGATCGCCGGGCTGGAAGAGATTTCCGGCGGCTCGGTCTCGATTGGCGGAACCGAGGTCAACGATCTCGAGCCCCGCGACCGCGGCGTAGCGATGGTTTTCCAGAATTACGCGCTCTATCCGCACATGACGATCTACGACAATATCGCTTTCGGCCTCAAGCGGATGAAAGTTCCCAAGAGCGAGATCGACCAGCGGATCAAGGCGGTCGCCGCCACACTTGGCCTCGAGCCGTATCTGACGCGCAAGCCGACCGAGCTTTCAGGCGGCCAGCAGCAGCGTGTCGCGATCGCGCGCGCGATGATCAAGACGCCCAAGGTGTTCCTGTTCGACGAGCCGCTTTCGAACCTCGACGCCAAGCTCCGTCATCACATGCGGGTCGAGATCGCAAGGCTTCACCGGAAGCTGCAGACCACGACGATCTACGTCACGCACGACCAGCTTGAAGCGATGACGCTTGCCGACCGCATCGTTCTGATGAAGGGTGGGGCGATCGAGCAGGTTGGAACGCCGGCCGAGATATACGAACGCCCGAGGACGCTGTTCGTGGCGGGCTTCATCGGCACGCCGAACATGAACCTGATCGATGTTTCGGTCGCCAGAGGCGAGGGCGGTTGGATCCTTCGCGCTGAAGGCTCGGACATCCATATCGTCGGCGACGCATTCTCGCTCACGGAAGGCCAGAAGGTGGTCCTTGGCATTCGGCCGCCCGACCTTGCCGCCGCGCCGCCCGGCGCTGCGAACACGCTTTCCGGCCTGGCGGACCTTATCGAGTTTCACGGCAACGATGCCCTGGTCACCTTCCAGGTCGCCGGAAAGGAAGTTGGCGCACTGGTCAAGGCCGCATCCTGCCCCAAGTCGGGAGATCGCGTCTCGTTTGCGCTCGATGAGACGCGCATCCATCTGTTCGACGCCGGCACGGGGCTGACCCTGCGCCGGTCCGGTCTGAACTAGAATTGGCTTCGGTCCGCCGCCCCGCGCGGCGGACCGGGCGCGCGCAGCTTACGCGGCGTGCAACTTGAAGACTTCAGCGGAGTGGGCCGGCACGAAATTCTGCTCGAAAGCCGTCTCGTCGTAGACTGAAAAAATGCCGTTGTGATCGCGAACGACGAAATCGGCAGGCTGGGCTCTGAGAGCCTCCGGGCCGTTGAATATCGTCACCCCCGTCGCGGAGATAACCATCCCGCCACGTTCGTAGCATTCGCCAACCCAACCCGGCAAAGTGTCCCAGCTTTCTCCCGATGCCGAAATGATCTCGCGAGCGCGGACAACTTCAACCCGGCTCCGTATTTTCAGATATTCGCGCATCGGCTCGAACATTGCCCCTTCAGGATGCAGCCGTTTCCTGCCGCATCTCCAATCGTCAGACTGCAGAATCGCTAGCGCTAGGCTAATGCCTCCTTTGCCGATGAACGGCAATCGAAACTTCGAATGTTCACAGGTTGGCCCGGTGATCGCGGTGAAAATGACACAAGTCACTTGGCTGGGTAACGCTGGCGCAATCGGTGCTCTGACAGCACGCCGAACGCTCAGCCGAAACTTGCGGATGGCATCCGCCCCTTCACCGATTGTAAAGCGATTCCATGTCTGTTCGGGTCTCGTCAACTTGGCGTCGTGGCTGCCCGCTACGCCTCTTTTGAGATGCAGCTGAAAGTAGGCGGTTCGGAGGTTTCGTTTGGGTCTGACGCTGGCAAAAATCGAGGAGCTTGCACCGGATCAAGGCTCACTGGCAGCGGCGAAGAAGCTTCTGAAGCCTTCGAGCTGGCCGACGATTGCCGAGGATCGCGCCGGGCTCATCTGGGGGGAGTGCCAGGGTTCGGGAGCGACCCCCTACAGGATCTCGGTGACCGAGGCCGATGCCGGCTATAAGTGCAGCTGTCCGAGCCGGAAGTTTCCCTGCAAGCATTCGCTCGCCCTGATGTGGATGCGGGTCGAGGGCAAGGTGGAGTTTCAGGAGCGGCCGGTGCCGGAATGGGTGAACGACTGGCTTGCGCGCCGTCGCGGTCCATCGGCCGCGTCACCGGCGGCCACACCCGAAAAGCCCAAGGCTTCGATCTCGGCCATCGAGGAGATTGAGGCTGAGGCCGATCCCAAGGCGGAAGCCCGGGCGGCGGCTGCCCGCGAGCGGAATCGGCTCGAACGCGAGACGTCGATCACAAACGGTCTTGATGAACTGGATATCTGGCTTGCCGACCAGACGGATGCTGGGCTTGCAGCCTTTCCGGCAAAGGCGTCTGCCGTCTGCCGGGTTATGGCTCAGCGTCTGTTCGATGCAAAGGCAGCCGGTCTGGCGCTTCGGGTGGATACAATGCCCAGCCGCCTGTTTGCGCTTCCCGACGCAGAGCGTCCGATGGCCGCGATACGCGAGCTTGGCATGCTGCACCTGCTTGCTGAGGCCTATCGCCGGCAAAATGATCTCTCCGAACCCATGCGCCATGATATCCGGCAGCTGGTCGGCTGGAACGTCACGCGCGAGGCGCTGCTGGAAGACAAGCAGGCACTGCGCGTTTCGGGAACATGGCGGGTCTGGGCGGTCCGCAGCGAGGTGCAGCCCGACAAGTTGCGGCGGATCGAGACCTGGCTTCAGGGCGATGACCGGCAGGCGGTCCTCATCGAATATGTCCCGGTGTCGACCGGAGCGTCTTCAAGTGGTTATAGCCTCGGCGATGCCTTCGAGGCCGAATTGGTCTTCTACCCCGCGAGCGTGGCGCTCCGTGCATTGATCGCCAATCAACTGACCGGCGCGGAGCCTTCCGATGCGCCTTTGGCTCTCCCAGAGCAGAATCTGGCCGCAGCCTACGGATTGTATGAAGACGCGCTGATCGAAAAGCCCTGGCTCCAGGAATATCCGATGATGTTTCGCGGGGCACGGCTCAGGCGATCGGGCGATGCTTTCTACCTGCATGACGGCGAGATCAGCCTGCCTGTCGCAAGGTCGCAATCGACTGTCAGCTGGCCGCTGCTGCAATTCGAGACGATCGATGGGGCCGCCCTCTGGGATGGCAGTGAGCTGACGCTTTGCTGGTCGGAGACGGCACTGGGGCGGTGGACAGCATGATTGGAGGAAGACTGAAGACCGCAATTCTGCCGAAGCTTCTTACCGGCGCCCGCGATGGCCTGCCGCTTGACGCGATCGGCGCGACGGATTCCCTGCAGGCGCTCGCATTGGCCGCTCAGGCCCTGCGGTTTGACCGTCCGCCGCAGCCGCCGCAGTTTCAGGTCGAGGATGTGATTGCGGACAGAGCCACGATCATGCCGGATGCGGCGCGCAAGCTTCTGATCCGTCTTATGGCGGGCAAGGGCCAGGCATCGCTGTCCGCCGCGATCGTGCGAAAGCTTGTCGAACGGAAGCTGCGGCTGCATCCCTTCGATCTGCCGAAGCTGGAAACCTTCGTGAAAGCCCATGCGGAAGATCTCGGTGCGGAAGCGCTTGCCTTTTCCGAGCGGGAGAAGCCGGTCGCTCAGAAGCAGAATTATTTTGCGCCCGATCGCCTGAGCGACGAAAACTGGGTGCTTGCAACGCCGGTGGTGAAGGCGGGCTATATCAGCGGCCGCCGGGCAATCGATCCGGACGCGGCGAGGGCGCTGGTCGAGGCGGTCTGGAAAACGGAGGATGCCGATAGCCGCTTCCGTCTGCTTGGCGCCTTTCGTGAGCGTCTTTCGGAAGCCGATGCACCGTTCCTGAAGAGCCTCGAAAAGGATCGCGCACCGCGTGTTCGCGCGCTGTCGCAGAGATTGATCGTGAAACTGCCTGGTTTCGAGGGCAGCGATCCTGCCTTGCGCGAGGTGTTGGAGCGCATCAAGGTTTCGAAATCCGGGCTCATATTCAAGAAGACGGTTCTGACGCTGGAACTGCCTGCGACCGTGCGGGATCACACCAAGAGGGCCTGGCTCAATCAAGCCTTCGGGCCGATCGGCCTTGAGATGCTTGCCGGCGCGCTATCGCTCTCGGTGGAGGCCATGATTGCTGCCGCTGAAAAGCAGACCGATCTGCTGCTGGCCTTCTTTCTTATGGCAACACAGGACGGGCGGCTCGATGTCGTGGAAATGGTCACCGACGGCCATCTGCCCGATGCCTGGGCGCTGGTTGATGCGACGGATGATGAAGCGCTGGCCGACTACAATCAGGACATGCGGCGCGCCTGGGTTGCCCATGTCTTCCGGCCGGACAGATGGGGAAGCGATACGACGCCATGGGTGATCCGTCGTATGGCGATGCTGTTGGCCGCAGAAGCAACCGAGAAGATGTTCGCCGATGTGCTGAGATCCAAGCCATGGCTTGCCCTTCGCAAGCCAAATGCCGGCTACGATGCGGATATCATCGACGACATGGCCGCCATGTGCCCGCCGGCGATGCGTCCGGCCTTGCGAACGGAGTTCGCTGCGCTCGACTCCGCCAAAACCGGCAACGCCATTCTTTTCCTCGATCTTATGAACAGCCTGGAGACCGACCATGTCTGAAGCCCACCTTCGCCGCCCTGCGGAAGAAATCTATGCCGGCGAGCTGGCCGCGCTTGCAAAGGGCGACGATCGCCCGCGGCCGAGCAACTGGAAACTGTCTCCGCAGGCCGTGGTGACCTATCTGCTGGGCGGAAAGGCATCCGATGGAACCGCGATTACCGCCAAATATGTCGGCAATCGACGGCTGATCGAAACCGCTGTCGCGACGCTGGCGACCGACCGGGCGCTATTGCTGCTCGGGCTTCCGGGCACTGCCAAATCGTGGGTTTCAGAACACCTCGCCGCAGCGATCTCCGGTTCGTCGCAGCGTCTCATCCAGTGCACGGCCGGCACTGACGAAAACCAGATCCGCTATGGCTGGAACTACGCGCTGCTTCTGGCCAAAGGGCCTTCGCCCGAGGCTCTCGTCAAGACGCCGCTGGTGCGGGCGATGGAGGAGGGCACGCTCTTGCGGCTCGAAGAGCTGACCCGCATGGGCTCGGATGTGCAGGACACGCTGATCACCGTGCTTTCCGAAAAGACGTTACCCGTACCGGAACTCGATATCGCCATCGGCGCGGAACGGGGCTTCAATATCATCGCCACGGCGAACAATCGTGACAAGGGCGTCAACGATCTCTCCTCGGCGCTGAAGCGGCGTTTCAACGTCGTCGTGCTGCCGTCGCCGAGCTCGCTCGATGAGGAAACGCAGATTGTCGTGAAGCGTGTCGGCGAGATCGGCACCAATCTCAGCCTGCCGCCAATCCAACCGGCCGACAAGGAGCTGGCGCGCGTCGTCACCTTGTTCCGCGAAATTCGCGATGGCAAGACGCTGAACGGCAAGACCAAGCTCAAGACCTCGACCGGTACGCTGTCGACGGCGGAAGCCATTTCCGTCGGCGTCTCGGCCTGGACGGAGGCGGCCTATTTCGGCAACGGCCGGATCGATGCCAATGCGCTTGCCACCAACATCGTCGGTGCCGTGGTCAAGGATCCGGTGCAGGACAGCGTGGCGCTGTCCGAATATCTGGAAACCGTGGTGCGCACGCGCGACGGCTGGAGCGATCTCTACGAGGCCATCCGCGAGGTGATCTGATGGCTGCCAAGCGAAAGGCGCATCTCTTCGGCATCCGCCATCACGGACCGGGCTCGGCGGCGCTTCTCAAGGGCGCGCTCGACGCCCTCGATCCCGCCTGCGTTTTGATCGAGGGCGCGCCGGAGGGGGATGCACTCATCCAGTATGCGGCGCTGCCCGGCATGAAGCCACCGCTGGCGATGCTGTTCTATGCTGCAGACGAACCGGCAAATGCCGTATTCGCGCCTTTCGCGGAATTCTCGCCGGAATGGGTTGCGATGCAATGGGCGCTCGCCCGTGGCCGCGCCGTACGCTTCATCGATTGGCCGGCTTCCGTGTCCCTCGCGCTTGCCAAGGCAGCCAAGGAGGAGGCCCGCTCTACCCTCGAGAAACCCGACGAGGTGCAGGACGAAGGGAGTGATGCCGCAGCGGATGAGGGCTCGGCACTCCGTCTCGATCCGCTCGATCTCCTGGCGGAAGCGGCCGGATATGGCGACGGCGAGAGTTTCTGGAACGGGCTGATCGAGCAGCATGGCGGCGGCCAGTCGCCGCTCGAGATATTTGCCGCCATCGAAACCGCCATGACGGAAGCGCGTCAATACCAGTCGGATGCCGGAGGCATGAGCGATCAGCAGCGGCTGCGCGAGAGCCGCCGGGAGGCCTTCATGCGCGGGCATATCCGCGATGCGCTGAAGAGCCATGAGGGCGAGGTCGCGGTCGTGGTAGGCGCCTGGCATATCGGCGGGCTTCGTGAGGAAACGACGGCTGCCGAGGACCGCGCCATCGTCAAGGATCTACCGAAGATCAAGGTGGAGGCAACCTGGGCGCCGTGGAGCGACGGGCGTCTCAGCTATGCGTCGGGCTATGGCGCGGGCGTCGTCTCGCCTGGCTGGTACCGGCATCTCTGGGGGCTCTATTCCGGCGATCGGCATGATGGCCCGGAAGCCTTTACCGCCGTCTGGCAGGCACGGACCGCAACCCTTTTGCGGCAGGAAGGTTTCGATGCCTCCACGGCCTCGGCCATCGAGGCGGCGCGGCTTGCACTTGGGCTCGCCAGCATGCGGGGTCTGAGCATGCCAGGCCTGGCCGAAATGCGGGATGCCTCGCTGTCGTCGCTCTGCCATGGCGACGGCCTGCAGCTCGCGATGATCGAGCGCAAACTCTACATGGGAAACCGCATCGGCGAAATCGACGAGGCGGTGCCTCAGATGCCGCTCGCCAGGGACTTCGAGGCCTGGTGCAAGAGGACGCGACTGAAGCCGGAAGAGGCGGTGAGCGAGATAAAGCTCGACCTGCGCAGCGAGGCGGGCCTGCTGAAATCCACCTTCCTGCATCGCCTGAACCTGATCGGCATCCAATGGGGGCGGCTGATCGATGCGGAAGCCGGAAGAGGGACATATCGCGAAATCTGGCGCCTCACCTGGTCTCCGGATATGTCGGTGGCACTGGCCGAAGCGCTTGTCTGGGGTCTGACGATCGAACAGGCTGCCGCGGCCTCAACGATCGATCGCGGCCAGAAGGCGGAAGGTATCGCGCCGCTTTCGGATCTGGTGCGGGGCGCCCTTGTCGCCGATCTTCCTGATGCGGCAAGTGCCTGCATCGGTCTTCTGCAGGCTGCAGCCGTCCAGAGCAACGACATCACCGATCTCATGAATGCGGTGCCGCCACTTGTGCGCATCGTGCGCTATGGCACCGCCCGCAAGCTGCCGGAGCCGGAGCTGCGGGCGCTGGTCACCGCGATCAGCGTCGAGGTGAATGCCGGCGTGCGCATCGGTTCACGCCAGCTGGATGAGGACGCGACGTCGAAACGCATGAGCGCGATGCGCGCCTTCGACGAAGCGCTTGGCCTTTTCAGCGATGCCGCGCTGCTGGCGGAGTGGCGCCGCCAGCTTGCGCTGCTGGTCGATGACGAACAGGCGGTGGCGCCAGCCGTCGGCTTCAGCCTGCGCCGGCTGCACGATCTCGGCATCTGGGATAGGCAGCAGGTTTCAGCAGCCTTTTCCCGCCAGATCGTCGGCGAGGAGCCGGCACGCGCTGGCCCCTTCATCGAAGCGTTTATCGCCGGCTCGGCAGAGGTGCTGATCCAGGATCAAACGTTGCTCTTGCTGATCGACGAGTGGCTTTGCGGGCTGGACGAGGCGGTCCTCGTCGAAAGCTTGCCGCTTCTGCGCCGCGCCATGTCGGGCTTCGATGCGAGCGGCCGGAAAAGGATTATGGAACGGATCGCCGGCGGACGAAGAGAAACCTTGCCTGCCAAAGCCGAAACCGCGGACAATTCCGCCTTCGAACGCGCCTTGCCGCTTCTGAAGCACATTCTGGGAATGAGCCAATGACCTCCGAACAGATCCGCCGCTGGAAGCTTGCTCTCGGCGATGACGATATGGAAGGGCTTGGCGAACGCGATCGGCGGCTGAGCCAGGCACTGTCGGCTCTCTATGATGGCGAGGGCAAGAAGGGGCGCGGCGGGCTTGGGGCTTCTTCACCGAAGGTCTCCCGCTGGCTCGGCGATATCCGCGAATTCTTTCCGACGCCGGTTGTGCAGGTCATCCAGAAGGATGCCTTCGAGCGCCTGAACCTCAAGGCGCTGATGATGGAGCCGGAGTTCCTGGAAACCCTGGAACCGGACGTCCACCTCGTCGCCGATCTGATTTCGCTGCGTGGCGCCATGCCGGAAAAGACCATGGAGACCGCCCGCACCGTTGTCGACAAGGTCGTCGCGGACCTGATGAAACGGCTGCAATCCAAGACGGTGGAGAAGCTGACCGGCGCGGTGAACCGCTCTAAGCGAACGCACCGGCCGCGGCATGCCGATATCGACTGGCCGCGCACCATCCGCGCCAATCTCCGCCACTATCAGAAGGACTACAATACGGTCGTACCGGAGACGCTTGTCGGCTTTGCCCGCAAGACGCGAACGCGCGCGGATCTCGACCATGTCCTGCTCTGCGTCGACCAGTCGGGCTCGATGGCGCCATCGGTCGTCTATGCCTCGATCTTTGCTGCGGTCATGGCTTCGCTGCCGGTTCTGTCGACGAAGCTGGTCTGCTTCGACACCTCGATCGTCGACCTCACCGAGGATCTTGCCGATCCGGTCCAGGTGCTCTTCGGCGTTCAGCTCGGCGGCGGCACGGATATTAATGCCGCACTTGCCTATTGCGAGACCAAGATCGACCGGCCGGCCAAGACGCATCTGGTGCTGATCACCGATCTCTACGAGGGCGGCGATGCAGACGCCATGCTGGGACGAGTGGCGGCGCTGAAACAATCCGGCGTCAACGTCATCGTGCTCCTGGCGCTCTCCGACGACGGCCGGCCAAGCTACGATAGCCGTCACGCCGGTGCGATTGCTGCAATGGACTGCCCGGTCTTTGCCTGCACGCCGGATCAGTTCCCCGATCTGATGGCGACCGCTCTGACGAAGCAGGATATCGGCCAATGGGCCAGCGCAAACGGCATCGAGCTCATCCGAGGAAGCGAACCCTGAAATCAAGGACTGCTCGATGACCAAAGGCATCGCGAGGATGCCGGCGCCTAGCCAATCATAGCTTGAACTCCGGCGCTTGCCACCTTCGTTACGTCCTCAAGCTCCTCGCGCGTGCCGCCGTCCCGGGCCTGTACCGACAAGCCCTGAAGAACCGCAAGAATGTAGCGGGCAACGGACGAAGCCCGATCTTCGGGCAGCCAACGCTGCAGTGTGCCGGCAATCGCGAGACGCATCTCGTTGCGCCTATCTGCGAGCTCTTTCGCCAGATCGGAATGTTCGGCCGCAGTTTGCAGCATGCCGCTCGAAATCATGCATCCGCGCTCGCCTGCCGGGTCAACGACCGCATCGATGGCCCTGACGAAAAGGGTGTCGACGGTTTCGGCAAGCGTTTCCTTCTCTCCCAGATCCTTCAAGGCACCCGGAAGGCCGAAGTAATGGTCGAGCGCCTCCCGGTAGAGGCCGGCCTTGCTGCCGAAAGCGGAGTAGATGCTTGGGGGAGCGACGCCAATCGCCTCGGTGAGATCGTTTAGAGAAACGCCCTCGTATCCATGCCGCCAGAAGAGGTGCATTGCGGTGTCCACCGCCTGTGCTCTGTCAAAAGTACGCGGGCCTCCGCGGCGCCGCTTGATCGTCTTATCCATAGCGATCACTAAAAACAAGTTGACACCAAAAATCAAGCCTGTAGTTTTTAGCGGTCACTAAAGACAAGCGGTTGCGGTTCCGGAAGCCATTCTGGCGCGCTGGAGCCGCAGGCCAGATCAAGAGCCGATCAAATCGATCCAACCAACGCGGAAGCCTCGCCTTCCGCGAACGAAGAAGTGCGTCATGAAAAGAGAGAAAATTGTAAAAGCCGTGCGTGGGATGCTGACATCCGTCATCCTGCTCGGTCTGTCATCTGTCGCGATGGCCGCGGAGAAAGACTACACCGTCAAGGCACCCGACGGTGTCGACATCGCCGTGCAGGAAACCGGCAATCCAGCCGGGAGGCCGATCGTCTTCATCCACGGCTTGCTTGGCAGCCATCTCAACTGGGACAAGCAGACGGGCAGCGCCGATCTGCAGCAATTCCGCCTGATCAGTTACGACATGCGCGGGCACGGTCAGTCCGGAAAGCCTGACGGGGTCGAATTCTACCACGATGGCCGCCGCTGGGCCGACGATCTGTCGGTGGTACTCAAGGCAAGCGGTGCGAAAAAACCCGTTCTCGTCGGATGGTCGCTGGGCGGTGTCGTCCTTTCCAACTACCTCGCTGCTTACGGGGACGGTGGCATAGGCGGCATCGTCTATGTGGACGGCGTCATCGATCTCAATGCCGAGCTCATCACATCGCATCCGCAGGTCTATGCCGGGATGGCATCTGACGACCTCAGAACACATCTCGATGCGGTACGTACATTCCTCAGCCTTTGCTTCGAAACGCAGCCCGACAGGGCGACATTCGAGCGCCTGCTGTCAAATGCCGCCATGGCCTCATGGGTCATGACGAAGGCGACACCCTCGATGACGGTCTCCGTCGCGCAAGGCCTTCCCAAGGCGCAGGTTCCGGTTTTGCTGCTCTATGGGGGCAAGGACAATCTCGTGAAGGTCCAGCCCAGCATCGATCGGGCCCGCGAGCTCAATCCGAAAATCCGGACAGAGATCTACGCCAACTCGGGTCACGCACCGTTCCTCGAAGAAGCCGCCCGCTTCAACCGCGACCTGTCCGCCTTCGCCGGCTCCGTCTCCACGGCGAACTGATTTCGACTTCGGGGCGGGCGAGGCGTCCGCCCCGAGCGACCAGCATCTTTGGGCTGCCCGGCATTGTCTGAGCGTGATGACGATAATATAGGGCTTTTCCGATGTGGAACCTTGGCGAAGTGCGCAAGCCGCGAAGACGGCGGCGCACTGATGCATGCATATTGAAGGCCTGGAGAATATGGACGATCAGAAGCACGGTGTAGCAGTGCAGGCGCGTCAGGTGCCGTTTCCCACCTCGATCAGCAAGGAGGCTCTGGCTGTGCTTGAGCGGATGGTACGGGAGGATGGCGTGCCGCTCAACGCCTTGCACAGCATGCCGAGCCCGGATGACCGGGATGGATGGATGAAGATCAAAGCCGCAGTCGACATGCAATATTCGGCGGCGGTGGCAAGGTTCGCAGGAAGCCTGCATTCCAGTGCGGATACCATCAAAGTGGGCGAGGCAACGATCCATGTCGCGACCCCGCATAAAACGTTCGATCCCACTCGCGCCTATCTCGATCTCCATGGCGGTGCGCTTGTGTTCGGCGGTGGAGAGGCCTGCCTGGCCGGCTCCCGGATGCAGGCAGACCAGCATGGAGTGCTCTGCTATGGCGTCGACTACCGGATGCCGCCCGAACATCCCTATCCCGCCGCACTCGACGACTGCGTCGCGGCCTATCGCTACATTCTTGGGCGGCATGCACCTGACGACATCGTTGTCGGCGGCCGTTCGGCCGGAGGTAATCTCGCGGCGGCGTTGATGCTGCGAGCGCGCGATGAAGGGCTTCCGATGCCCTCCGGCCTGGTATTGCTATCCCCGCAGGCCGACCTGACGGAATCCGGCGACAGCTTTGAAACCAACAGGATGGTTGACGTCGTGCTGCCCGGCTCACTGATGTCCAGCAATCTGCTCTATGCCAATGGTGCAGACCTGAAGCACCCCTACGTTTCGCCCCTGTTCGGTGATCTCAAGGGACTGCCGGCGACCTTTCTCCAGACTGGCACGCGCGATCTCTTTCTGTCCAACACCGTTCGCATGCATCGCGCCTTGATAGCCGCTGGCGTCAAAGCAGAGTTGCATGTCTTCGAAGCCATGCCGCATGGCGGCTTCATGGGCGGGACGCCGGAGGATCGCGAGTTGCAGGAAGCGGTTTCGCGTTTCGTTCAGGACCGTTGGGCACGCACCATCGTTCACGCAGGCGAATGAGGAGCTATGTGCAGAAGGTCGGCGATGGCCGATCAAGCCGCCGAGCGCCGCGACTGTCCGGTGCTTTTCCGCACCGGAGATCAGCGGTAGCTTACTCACCGTCGTGGCGGTGGGGGAAAGAAAATCGCCTGCTTGCGGTTTCAATTCCAGGCGCGATACGCGGGGACGCCCTGTCGCCTTGCTTGTCGATTGCTTTGGAAAACGGCCGATGCGCGACGAAAGTCGGGCATTTCTCAGGGTGACAGCCTCACGTCTTTCCAGCCACTGGCCGTCAGCTCGTTCGCCCAGCGCAGGTGATCTTCGCCGCTGACGTCCAGCCATTCGAGGCGAGAGAGACGAACGATGATAACCGCCAGTCTCGCGAATGCCACGTCCGGATTGTCGAGGGCGGCGCGATGCAATGCATCGCCGTCATCGCTAATGGCAGTTCCGGGAGCCAGAGGCATTTTGAAAAGTGCGGTGGTTCGCTCCGGCAGTGCTGCCCAGATCTCGTGCCGCTTTTGCTCGTCGGTGATGAGTTGAGCATTGCCGGAGAGCCGTAGCTGGATCATTCGGGCGGGATCGAAGCCGAGGAGTGAAACGCGCGGGTCGCGGCCGATCTCGATTGCCTTTGGCGATCTGGTGTCGGTGATGAACGTAATCGTTGCCTCCTTCGGATCACAGCGCCGGAGCACGACGGTGCGCAGCTGCGGTGAGCCGTCGAGCCCGGATGTCGCGAGCTGGAGGAAGTTGAAGGGCGACCTGCTGCGCGCGGCGTTTGCAAGCTCGTCCCAGGCTCTCTCGGTTATTGATGTCATCGTAAAATAGACAGGTCTCCTATCGTCGTTGGACGTAAAGCTATTCACTCAGCGCATGCAAGGCTTTCGGGATTGGCTATTTATTTGGCGGGACTAAAACATTAGGTTCCGCGACTTCGATCCACCGGACCAAGCCCTTGCAACCCCATTTCGAATGCACGCGCGCCAACAAATCCCTGCGCAATCTCTCGAACAAGATCTTCTATCTGATCGCTGCGGTGATCATGCTCGCCCTGTGGGCCGGCGGTGGCGACAGGCAAACCGGGCATCAGGCTTCCGTCGCGCAGGCAAGCGCGAGATCCTGAACGCTTCTCGCGTGAAGGGCCGCTGCGCAGTTACGCCCTGGGAATGTAGTCGAGCCCGATATCGATTGCCTGCGGCCGCCCGTCGATCGATATGGTCGTGATCCGAGGCGCGGTGTGCGCGATCACCTTTCCGCCCTTGATAACGGCCAGGCGGACCGGCTTGAGGCGAAGCGCTTCCAGCGGATCGGCCGCCTGAAGGATGACGAGGTCGGCCTTGCTGCCCTTGTCCAGCCCATAGCCTTCGAGCCCAAGCGTTTTCGCCGAGTTGACGGTCAGGGCCTCGAAAATCTTCTTCTTGTCTTCCACGCCCGCCATCTGCGCCACATGGATCGCCATGTGGCCGACCTCCAGCATGTCGCCGGAACCCATCGAATACCAGGGGTCCATGACGCAGTCGTGCCCGAAGGATACGTTGAGCCCGGCATCCATCAGCTCGCGTACGCGAGTCATGCCGCGGCGCTTGGGATAGGTGTCATGCCGGCCCTGCAGCATGATGTTGATCAAAGGGTTCGGGATGACGTTGATCCGCGCCTCTGCCATCAGCGGAATGAGCTTCGAGACATAGTAGTTGTCCATCGAATGCATCGAGGTCAGATGCGAGCCGGCCACCCGGCCCTGCAGGCCGAAACGGACTGTTTCGGCGGCAAGCGTTTCGATATGGCGCGAGTGGGGGTCGTCGGTCTCGTCGCAATGCATGTCGACCGGCAGGCCGCGGTCGGCGGCGATGCGGCAGAGCGCTTCCACCGATAGGCGCCCTTCATCCATCGTGCGTTCGAAATGCGGAATGCCGCCGACGATATCGACGCCCATGTCGAGGGCGCGATTGAGCGAAGCGACCCCGTCGGTGGCGCGGTAGTACCCATCCTGCGGGAAGGCGACGAGCTGCAGGTCGATATAGGGCTTCACCCGCTCCTTGACTTCGAGCAGGGCCTCCGCCGTCACCAGTCTCGGATCAGAGGTGTCGACATGGCTGCGGATGAAGAGCAGGCCCTGGCTGACGGCGAGGTCGCAATATCTGAGTGCGCGCTCGACCAGTTCCTCCTTCGTCACGATCGGCCGCAATTCGCCCCAGAGCGCAATGCCTTCCAGCAACGTACCCGAGACATTCATGCGCGGCAGACCGAGCGACAGTGTCGCATCCATGTGGAAATGCGGATCGATGAAGGGTGGCGAGACCAGGCGATTGGTCGCCATGATCTCCTCGCCGGCCGGTGCTTCGATATTTTTCTCGACGGCCGCGATCAGGCCGCCGGAAACGGCGATGTCCATTCCCTTGCGTCCATCAGGCAGGTTGGCATCGCGGATGATCAGATCGAACATGGCTGGCTCCTTTTCGGAAAATTATCGTTCGCCGCGGCGGTAGGGTTGCATCAGCGCCTGCGGCACGCGGGCGCGCCGCGCCATCACGGCGAGCGCGACGATGGACAGGATATACGGCGTCATCAGGAAGATCTGGTAGGGCACGCCGCTGACGGCAGTCTGTAGCCTGAGCTGGAAGGCATCGAAAAAGGCGAAGAGCAGGGCGCCGAACAGCGCGCGGCCCGGCCGCCACGATGCGAAGACAACGAGCGCGATGCAGATCCAGCCGCGGCCCTGCACCATCGTCGGAAAGAAGCTGTTGAACGCCGACAGGGTCAGGAAGGCACCGCCGACGGCCATCAGGGCGCTGCCGGCGACGATGGCGCCATAGCGGATCCGCACCGGATTTAGTCCCTGCGCTTCTGCCGCATGCGGATTTTCACCGGTCATGCGAATGGCGAGCCCGACAGGCGTTCGAAAGATCACGTATCCCATCAGAAGCGCGACGGCGATCGCCAGATAGGTCGGCGCCGTCTGCGTGAAGAGCGCCGGGCCGATGAAGGGCAGGGATGAGAGGCCGGGAATGTCGATCGGCTGGAACGGCACGATCGTCGGCGGGGTGCCGGCGACCGGAACGATCAGCCGGAACACATAGTAGCTGAAGCTGGAGGCAAAGAGCGTCACGCCGAGGCCCGTGACATGCTGCGAAAGACCGAGCGTTACCGTCAGCAGCGAATGCAGCAATCCGAACAGGCCGCCGGCGAGTGCCGCCACCAGCAATCCCGTCCAGAGATCGGCACCGTGATAGACGGCAAGCCAGCCGATCATGGCGCCGAAGGTCATGATCCCTCGATGCCGAGATTGAGCACGCCTGCGCGCTCGCAGAGCAGGGCGCCGAGCGTGCCGAAGATCAGCGGCGTCGCGATGCGCAGGATCGCCGCCCAGAGGCCGGCCGATGCGAGGATGTCGATCAGCGTGCTCATCGGCGGATCCTGTATTGCGTGAAGAACAGTGCCACGACCATCGTCAGAAGCGAGAGCGCGACCGTGACGTCGGCAATATAGGTCGGGATGCCGAGGCTGCGGCTCATGCCGTCGGCGCCGACAAACATCACGGCCGTAAACAGCGCCGCGAAGATGACGCCGATCGGATTGAGGTTCGCCAGCATCGCAACGACGATGCCGGAATAGCCGAAGCCCGGCGAAAGATCGGTGGTCACATAGCCCCTGACGCCCATCACCTCGATGGCACCGGCAAGGCCAGCCAGCCCACCGGAGATGCAGGCAACCTTGACCAGCGTGCGGGCGAGCGGAACGCCGGCGAAGACGGCCCCCTGCGGATTGAGCCCGGCAGCCCGCGACTGCATGCCGAAGACGGTGCGCGACTGGATGAAATGGATGGCGATCGCCAGGCCGATGGCGATGGCGAGGCCGATATGGAGGCGAGAGCGGGCAAGCAGCTTCGGCAGCATGGCGTGATCGGCGACCGACTGCGATTGCGGCCAGCCGAAGGCGAGGGGATCCTTGAGCACGCCATCGATCAGCATCGAAACGAAGAGAATGGCGATGAAGTTCATGAGCAGGCTGGTGACGACCTCATCGACGGAAAAGCGCAGGCGCAGCCAGAGCGGCACGAGGATCAGCACCATGCCGGCGACGGCGCCAATGACGAGGAGCAGCGGAATGAGCGCGACGGAGGGCAGACCGGCAAGCAGTTTCGAGCCGAAGGCGGCGACCGCGATGGCGCCGAAATAGAATTGTCCCTCGGCCCCGATGTTCCAGAGGCGGGCGCGAAAGGCGACTGCGGCGGCAAGCCCGGTCAGGATCAGCGGCGTGGCCCGGGTCAGCGTTTCCGTTGCCGAAAGCCGCGAACCGAAGGCGCCGATGAGAATACGCTTGTAGGCTTCCAGCACCGGCGCACCGGCAATGGCGATCAGAATGCCTGAGAGCGCCAGGGCAACGATGATTGCGGCGACCGGCGCCCCGGCCATCAGATAGAGCGGCCGATGTTCGCGGCGTTCAAGGCGCATGACGGGTCTCCGCGGTATGGCTCCAATCGCCCGCCATCATCAATCCGAGGTGGCGCGCATTGGCTTCCGCCGCATCGACAGAAGGCGACAGACGCCCGCCGACAATGGCCTGGATGCGGTCAGCGAGCGATATCACCTCGTCCAGGTCTTCGGAGATCAGCAGCACGGCGGTACCGGCGCGGCGCGCTTCGAGGATACGGGCGTGCACAGCGGCGACCGCACCTTCGTCGAGACCGCGTGCAGGCTGCGCGGCGATCAGGATGCGTGGACGGCGCTGAAGATTGCGCCCGAGGATCAGTTTTTGCATGTTGCCCCGGAAAGAAGCCGGGTGCGGCTTGCCGCTGTTCCACCGCGCACGTCGAATTCCTGAATGATTTCGGCGGCGAAGGCCATGCCGGCCTTTCGGTCGACCAGGCCATTGCGGGAATATTCCGGCAGCCTTTCGAGTACGGCGTTCTCCCAGATGGCCATGTCGCCAATCGCGCCTTCGCGGTTGCGATCCTCCGGAATGCGGCCGATGCCGGCGGCAATCACATCATTGACGCCGAGATTGCCGACGGGCTCGCCACAAAGCAGGAGATCGCCTCCTGTGCGGGCCAGCGTGCCGGAGAGAAGCTGAGCCAGCGGCGCCTGGCCGTTTCCGGAGACCCCGATGATCCCGAGAACCTCGCCTTCGCAAAGCGTGAAGCCGATCTCTTTCAGCCGGTCCACGCCGCCGATGCGGACCGTCAGGCCGCGCGCTTCAAGCGCAACGGCGCCGGGCGTCGAGGGTTCGCGCACCGGCCGCTCGACGCGCCGCCCGACCATCAGCTCGGCAAGCTCCGCCTTGCTGGTCTCCGCGGCCCGGCGCTCGGCGACCATCCTGCCGCCTCTCAAGACGACGATACGATCGGCCGCGGCCATGACCTCGTCGAGCTTGTGCGAAATGAAGATCAGGGAAAGGCCCTGGCGCGCCATTTCCTTCAATGTCGAAAACAGCCGCTCGGCCTCGATATTGGTCAGCACGGCCGTCGGCTCGTCGAGGATCAGGATGCGCGCATCGTTATACAGCGCTTTCAGGATCTCGACGCGCTGCTGCTCGCCGACAGAGAGATCGCCTAGACGGGCATCCGGGTCGACCTTGAGGCCGAAGCGGTCGGCTATCCCGGCAAGTTTCCGGCGTGCCGCAGCCGATTGCGAGCGGATATTCCAGAGCGTCTCCGTCCCCGTCATGACGTTTTCGAGCACGGTCAGGTTGGGGGCGAGCGCGAAATGCTGGTGAACCATGCCGACGCCTGCGGCAATCGCGGCACGCGGCCGCCCGGGCGGGATATCCTTTCCGTGAATGCGGATCGATCCGCTGTCGGGCACATAGTGGCCGAACAGGATGCTCATCAGCGTCGTCTTCCCCGCTCCGTTCTCGCCGAGAAGGGCAACGATCTCGCCCTTGTCGAGAGCGAGCGAGATGTCGTCATTGGCGAGGTTATCGCCGAAGCGCTTGCTGATGCCGAGGAGCTCGAGAACCTTTTCGCTCATGCGTTCAGTCCTGCAACGCTGAAGGGGTGCTGCCAGCGTTCGTCGGCTTCCAGCGTGGCGGCCAGAGAAAGCAGCAGCTTCTCCTGGCTGAACGGAGCGATGATCTGGACCGGCAGCGGCAGGCCGTCGGCATCCTTGCCGAAGGGCAAGGTGATCGCCGGAAAGCCCGATATATTGGCGAGCGCTGCGAGCGGCGCAAAGGCGGTCATGCGGTTGAGATGAAGCTCGGTGTCATCGTGATCCGATGGAAACGAGCCGATCGGCAACGGTGCGCTTGAAAGCATCGGCGTGACAATCGCATCGACGCTGTCGAACTGGGACCAGAGACCATGGCTGACCCGCACACCGGCATCGAGTGATTTCCAGAGTTCCGTTGCCGGCATGGTGCGTCCACGGTTGATGAAGGCCTGCGTCATCTTTTCCGTCTTGCCGGCGTCGAGAGCAAGGCCATCGATCAAGGCGGCAAGATTGGCGGCGATAATGTTGCCGAAGACTTTCGCGCTTGTATCGGCAAGAGGCGCAAAATCCTGCCAGGCGAGTGGCACAATCGCGTGACCGCGGCCTTCCAGGAACTTCGCGGCGTCTTCTACCGCCTGCACGCGGTCTGCGGTGGTCGGATAGGCCGCGCCCGTATCGGTCAGCACGCCGATCCGCAGCGGCCGCTCCGGTGGCGCCGCAGATGGTGCGTCCGCAAACGGACCGCGGGCAGGGCCTTCGAGCGCTTCGAATATGGCGGCGGCGTCCCGTACGGAGCGCGTGACCGCCATTTCGCTGGCAATCCCGCCGAGATGGTTGCCGAAGAAAGGTCCGGCGGGCATTGCGCCGCGGCCGGGCTTCAGGCCGACGAGGCCGCAGCACGCTGCCGGCACACGGATCGATCCACCGGCGTCGGTCGCGTGCGCGATTGCAACGATGCCTGCGGCAACGGCCGCCGCCGCCCCGCCCGACGAGCCTCCGGGTGTCCGGTTCCGGTCGAGCGGATTGCGGCAGAGCGGGCCGATCGCCGGCTCGCTGGCGAGCGACAGGCCAAATTCCGGACTTGTGGTCAGGCCGAAGGGAACAAGACCGGCGTCGCGAAAACGGCCGGCGAGGTCGGAATCGAGGCCGGATTTCCGGCGATCGAAGAGCCGCGAACCGGCCGCAACGGGCAGGCCCGCAAACGGCCCGCCGAGATCCTTGGCGAGCGTCGGCACGCCAGCGAAGACGCGGGCGTTGAAACGCTCGGGCTCGCTTTGCCGCTCGACGTCGAGGCGGCGCGCAGCTTCTATGCCCATCCCGGTATCGAGATAGGCGATCGCGCCAAGCGCCTCCTCACGCGCGGCCGCGTCGATAGCGGCCTGCATGGCCTCGCTTGCCGAGGTCCGGCCGTCCCTGATCGACCCGGCGAGCGCCGTTGCGTCCTGAAACATGGGTGAGAATTACTTCGGCTGGTCCATGTTTCTCGGAACTTCGAAGGTTCCGGCCTTGATTTCGGCGCGCTTGGCTTCCATTGCCGTTTCGGCGTCGCCCGGGGCAACACCCTTCACATAGACGATGTCGCTGCCGCCTTCCTTCATCAGGCCGAAGGCCGTGTAGTTCTTGCCAACAGGCTTGCCGGCCTGAACGTCGGCGATCGCCGCATTGAGGATCGGACGGAAGCCCCAGAGCGCGTTGGCGAATACCGTGTCGGGATAACGCGGCGAGTAGTCGATCAGCGATCCGACAGCCTTGATGCCGCGCTCCTTGGCGGCATCCGCCGTGCCGATGCGCTCGCCGAACAGAATGTCCGCGCCTGCATCGATCTGGGCAAGGCCGGCTTCACGCGCCTTAGGCGGGTCGAAGAACGTGCCGATGAAGGCAACGAGGTGCTTGGCGTCGGGGTTCACGGCCTTGACGCCTTCGCCGAAGGCATTGATCAGCATGTTGACTTCGGGGATCGGGATCGCACCGACGGAACCCACGACGTTGGACTTCGTCATCTTGCCGGCGAGCATCCCGGCCAGATAGGCGCCGTCATGGTTCCAGGTGCCGAAGACGCCGAAATTGTCGCCTTCCTCATTGCCGCTGGAGCCGAGAACAAAAGCGGTGTCGGGATATTCGGCGGCCACCTGGCGCGCTTCCTTTTCGACCGCATAGGCCTCGCCGATGATCAGCTTGTTGCCCTGTTCGGCATATTCGCGCATGGCGCGCGGGTAATCGGTGCCCGAGACGCCCTCGGAGAAGACATATTCGATGACGCCTTCCTTCGCCGCGGCTTGAAGGGCTGCATGGAGACAGGAGTTCCAGGCATTTTCGACCGGCGAGGCGTGGATGCCGGCCACCTTGAGCGGTGCGGCGGCGCGTGCGGCGGGAGAAAGCGCGCTGACACCGAGCGCAATGCCCGAGGCCAGAACGGTACGGCGAGACATGATGATCTGATTTTTCATAGTCGTTCCCCTTTTTTGACTATTTGGTAAAAACCATAGGCAGGGGTTAAAAAAGTGTCAAGCAGAGTTCGTGATCAATGAATGGGCACAGCTAAAAATAGTATATTTGATTTCAAATGGTTATGGAATCAGCCGGCATTTTCAGCGGCGCCGGATACCGTTCGCGGCCCGATTGCAATTATGCCCGATGGATAGCCGGCATATAGAGGCAAATGACCTGCCAGCCCGCCGGTCGTCTCTGACGGGAAAGGCGGCAGCAGGCGCAATTTTTCAAGAGTGGCGGTTGCTGGCCCAGGACATGTTCGAAAGCTGGCTGAAGCTGGTAACGCGTCTGCTGGTAGAAACACCTTACCTTGCCTGCGACGAATTTACCGCGGCTGATATCGCGGCTAACGACCTTCTGGAGTTCACTCGACGACCCAAGCGCTCGGCTTCACAGTGACCGAAAAAGTCTATATCGCGAGAACCGCTCAGTGTGATGAACCTGCACCAAGATGCGAGCCTGGGATGCGAAGGTCACGAGCCGGTGATGCTCTCTTCAGCCTCAAGCGCATGCCAGCATGGCGTCGCCCTGCGCCTGAAAAGTCACCACGGATCCGCGGCCAATCGATTTGGCCGCGTAAAGCGCTTCGTCGGCTCTCTTGAGGGCTTCGTCACAGCTGCGGTCTGAAACTGAACCGGCATGATCAATACCGAACGAGGCGCCAATTCGCGCTTCGATGTGATCGAAGTCATAAGGCTGGCCGAGAAGCAACGAAAGCCGCCGGCAGCTCAGCTCCGCTTCGACCTGTGTGGTCGAAGGCATCAGAATTGCGAACTCGTCACCGCCCAGACGGAAGACAATGTCGTCATGCCTCGTGGACGATCGAAGGCGTTGGGCGACCTGCCGGAGTACCTCGTCGCCGGCGGCATGTCCGTGCCGGTCGTTGACCGCTTTGAACCCATCGAGGTCCAGGCAGACGACGGTGACGTTTCCTATTTCGGATAGACGACTGAACTGCGCTTCGATCGTCGTGCGATTGGAAAGCCCCGTGAGGAAGTCATGCGTCGCTGCATGTCGCATGCGCTTCTCCTCTTCGACCAACGACACTACTGCCTGCCGCGAAATCCTCGCAACAAATACGGCGCCAAAAACAAGCACGGCTATGACTGCGGCTGCAAGGGGAAGAGATTGTAAAAGCAAATCCCTGGCGGGCGTCGGTGGCTTCCAGGACAGGACTTCCTTTTGCCCATCGGTGCCGACTGCGACCTCGACGCGGGCTCGGTTGTCCGGAACGGAGGCCTGGCCGCCTATGGTCGCATCATCGAGGAGGAAGCGGTTACCCAGGAACTCCTGTAAGCTGCCGGCAATCGGGATCGCCGAGATGAGGATCGGAGCGCTTGGTCCGCGCGGTGTTGCCGTTCTGAAATCCGGTTGGAAGAGGCTTGCAGTCAGCAGCACGGCGTCACTTCCGACAACCTCGATTTTGCTGAATGAAACAGGATTGGGAATTCCTGATGCCTTTGCACCCTGCTCGCGCTCGCGAACTTGGGCAACGAGGGCACTTGCGTCCCCAATGATCTCGGCGGTGCCACGATGAAAGAATGGTCGCGTGGCGACTTCGTCGGCGGTCTTGTCGTAGATCATTTTGCCTTCGGCATCCAAAATGGCGACGAACCGGGTGCGAGACGTTCCAATCAACGAGTTGCCGATGTTGCGGTCGGTCCATTCGGGATCGAATGCGTTATCGATTTTGGCGATCGACTCGTCCCAGATTGTCCAAGCAGTGAGGGCAAATTCGACGTCGGTGATCCAGATCGAAATGTTTCGTTTGACGAGTGTCTCCTGACGCTCGCGGATCTCCGCATCCAGGCGCGCGACACCATAATAGGGAACTGCTGCAAGCCCGGCGATCACGACGGCGGCGAGCAATAGCGCAGGTCCTACCAACTTCAATCCAGTGAAACGCTTCATCGCATGCCGGCCCTGAGTTTCTTCAGGGTGAACCTACAGGAGCGAAACCTTAGCGGCAGTTACCGCCGCCAGCGTTTTGATAGCTTCGGTTAATGGTTCGTCACACATCGGCAAACCAGGCCTGAGGCCACCCTTGAGTAGTCACGGCGACCGGCTAAGGAGCGGGCACCGACAAAATCTGCGTACTGCCGCCGTCATGAGCTGTTCGGCGTCGAACCCGGGTGCGCTCCGCTTGGCTTCAGCGAGGATCGTACTGGCTGAGCCGCAAGGGCTGACGGCTGTGGTCGCAAAGTTGTTGCCGGCCAATATGGTTGGCTCGCTTGCCCTCACGCCGTCGCCGGCGACAACAGGTTCATGTCGATTTCGGTGAGTTCGACCCGGCGCTCGAACGCCTTGCCTTCCTCGTCGAAGAGGTGGCAGTCGGCGGCGTTGATGCCGACGGTGACGGGCTGGTCGGCGCGGATGCCGACGCTGCCTGGGAGCATGGCGCAGAAGTTTTCCGTTTCGCCGCCGAGTGCTGCATAGGCTACGGTGTTGGCGCCGAGCCGCTCGATGACGCTCGGGGTGACGGCGAGCGATATGTCCCCATTGGTCAGCTGGATATGTTCCGGGCGGATGCCGAGCGTCAGCGTCTTGCCGACCATGCCGTCGCGCGGCGTGACCGGCAGCGTTGCCGTCTGGCCGCGATAACCGACGGTGACGCCGGAGGCGCTGGCCGCCGTGCAGGTGACCGGCAGGAAGTTCATTTTCGGATTGCCGATGAAGCCGGCGACGAACTGGTTTGCCGGCTTGTGATAGAGCTCCAGCGGCGCGCCCGTCTGCGAGATATTGCCGGCGTCGAGCACGACGATGCGGTCGGCCATGGTCATGGCTTCCACCTGGTCGTGGGTCACGTAGATCATCGTCGCCTTCAGCTGCCGGTGCAGCTTGGCAAGCTCGATGCGCATGTCGGCGCGCAGCGCCGCGTCGAGGTTGGATAGCGGCTCGTCGAACAGGAAGATCTTCGGCTCGCGGACGATCGCGCGGCCGATCGCGACACGCTGGCGCTGGCCGCCCGAGAGCATGCCGGGCTTCTGCTGCAGCCGTGTTTCGAGATGCAGGATGCGGGC